>DAOUGK010000001.1:0-12712 GCA_034429055.1 Anaerolineae bacterium
GCGGCGCGCCGTAATGGGCAGTGTGCGACTCGACAGCCATCTGCAACTGCGCGGCCACATCTTCCGGCGCGCAGAACGGCGGCTCAGGCACCGGCAGGCCGGGCGTCGCGCGGCGCGCCGAATTCGTGTCGGCCAACAGGGGCAGGATGGGGTGGAAGTAGGGCGACGTGATGAGTTCGAGCTGGCCCGCGGCGGCCAGGCGGCGATAGAGCGGCAGCACGCCCGCGCCGATGCGCCGCTGGGCCGCGTGGATAGCCCGGACATCGGCCAGCGTGAAGCCGCGGCCCTGATTGACCAGTCGTGTTAATTGGGGGTCGCGGCTGCGCCAGCCCGGATCGATCCACACGAGGTTGAACCAGGCGACGAGATCGCGGATGTCCTGATCGGTGAACGTTTCAGGATCGGCGAGGGCCTGGGGCCGGCGGTCCAGCAGTTGGGCGTAGCGCGGATAGCTGCGGATGACCCGATCCCAACTGATGCTGAAGCACAGGTTGATGATGCGGCGCTTGTCCGCGGTGCTCCACGTCTCCTGTTCGGCCAGCCGCCACAGGTCATCCACCTGCGCATTGCCGGTGTCCTCGGCCCAGGCGAGCATCTGCTCGGTCAGCGAAGGCACCATGTTGATGGTGAGATGGACCGCGGGATACCGGGCCAACATCTCGGCCATGTGCAGGTAATCCTTCGCCGTATGCAGCCGGACCCAGGGCATGGGGATCTCGCCCGTCCGCAGGTCGCGGTAATAGGGTTGGTGCATGTGCCAGACGAAGGCGACGTAGAGAGGATGCATGCTGAATGACGAATTGGGAATTACGAATCAGGGATGAGGAATGAGTAACGAGTAACGAGTAATGAGTAAGTAGTAACGAGTAACCAAGACGGATCGCTCTGTGGGCATTCCCATCTCATTCTTCCTGATTACTCATTACTATTTACTCGTTACTGCTTACTCGTTCCTCATTCGTCGATCGACCGCAGGTGCGGGAACAGGATGACCTCGCGGATCGTCGCCTGGTCAGTGAAGAGCATGGTCAGGCGGTCGATGCCGGTGCCGAAGCCGCCCGTCGGCGGCAGGCCGTAGTTGAGCGCGTTGAGGAAGTCCTCGTCCAGCGGATGCACGTTCTCGTCCTGGTCGGCCATCGCGGCGCGCAGCTCGACGAACCGGGCGCGCTGATCGATGGGATCGTTCAACTCGGTGAACGCGTTGCCCAGCTCCATCCCCGCGATGAAGTACTCGAACCGCTCGACGGTGGTCGGGTCATCGACCTTTTTCTTTGCCAGCGGGCTGATGTCCAGCGGGTAGTCGATGATGAAGGTCGGCTGGATGAGGGTCGCCTCGACGTAGTCACCGAACAGGCCGTCGATGAGCTTACCCCGGCTGGCCTTCGGCTCGCAGCGCAGGCCGCGCGCGTGGATGGCTGCGGCCAATGAAGCCGCATCCTCGTACAGGGTGTAGTCCACGCCCGTCGCCTCCAGGATCGCGTCGCGCATGGTGATCCGGCGCCACGGCGGCGTCAGGTCGATCTCATGTCCCTGGTATGTGAAGCTCAGCCCGCCCTTGACGGCCCGGCTGACCGCCGCGATCATCTCCTCGACCCGGCGCATCATCCCGTGGTAGTCGGTATAGGCTTCGTAGAACTCCAGCTGGGTGAACTCAGGGTTGTGCTTGAAGCTGATGCCCTCGTTGCGGAAGTCGCGGCCGATCTCGTACACGCGCTCGTAGCCGCCCACCAGCAGCCGCTTGAGGTACAGCTCGAAGCTGATGCGCAGGAATAACTCCTGGTCGAGCTGGTTGTGATGGGTGGTGAAGGGCCGCGCGGCCGCGCCGCCGTAGATGGGCTGGAGCACCGGCGTCTCGACTTCGAGGAAACCGTTCTCGTCCAGGTAACAGCGGATGGCGCGGATGATGGCCGCGCGCGTGCGGAACACATCGCGCACTTCGGGATTCGCCAGCAAGTCCACATACCGCTGGCGCAGCCGCGTCTCCACATCGCGCACGCCGTGCCACTTGTCGGGCATCGGGTTGAGCGTCTTGCTGAGCAGCCCCAACGCCTGCACCTCGCACGAGACCTCGCCCGTGCGCGTGGTGAACATCGTGCCCGTCACCGTGATGAAGTCGCCCAGGTCGATGAGCCTCTTGAAGAGCTCATCGTAAACCTCGGTGCCCAGTACGTCGCGCTTGAGGTAAATCTGCACGCGGCCGCTGCCGTCCTCGATGTGCGCAAACGCGGCCTTGCCCATCACGCGCACGGTCAGCAGGCGGCCTGTGAGCGTCACCTGTTCGCCCTCGGCCAGCTTGCCGTCGTTGTAGGCGCGGATGGCCTCCGCATTGGTGTGCGTGCGTTCGCGCGGGAGCCGCGGCGGATAGGGATCCACGCCCAGGCCGCGCAACTCGGGCAGCTTGCCGCGGCGGGCGAGCTGCTGTTCGTTCAGGTTAAGTTCGGCGTCGTCCACGCAGTTTCATCCTTCCTGGCTCAGGCGATTTTCACAACCTCGAACTCGACGCTGCCGGCCGGGGCCTCAACAGCGACCGTGTCGCCGATGCGGTGGCCCATCAACGCGTGGCCGATGGGCGACTTGTAGGAGATGCGGCCGTTGCCGGGATCCACCTCGGTGGACCCCACAATGGTGTACGTTTCCTCATCGCCATACTCGACATCCCGAATCGTGACTTTGCAGCCGATGTCGACGACCTCTTTGGGGCCGTTGTGGTTAATCACCTTGGCGCTGGTAAGGATGTTCTTCAGGGTCAGGATCCGGCCCTCGACGAAGGCCTGCGTATTCTTGGCCTCGTCGTAACCGGCGTTCTCTGAGACGTCGCCATCGGCCTTGGCTTCGGCGATCTGGCGGGCGACCTCGGGGCGGCGAACATTGATCAGGTAATCCAGCTCTTCTTGCAGCTTCTGGATCCCCTCAGCGGTCAGGTAATTGCTGTTCGGTTCATCCATGACTTGTATTGCCTCTGAAGTTCGGGGTGCATGTTTGTCATGGGCATGGCGCACATCCCCATGACGGGCTAAAAAAAGCGCCGCCGGCAGGTCCCCGCAATCTTGCGGGTCAGTGCCGTGGCGTCTCGGGCCTGGGGCCGGCGCAACCTGGGCGGCCCACTAGAATAGAGACAGCCGTCGTGGCTCGACGGCTCAAACGGGAGCGATTATACGCCAGCCGCGCGTGAAATGCAAATCGCGCAAAGTGAAATGCACCCATCGCGCCTGGGCAGGTCTCCAGGAATTCCAAATGCAGCCACCAGCGGAGGCATCCTGAGCGGAGTGGCGGCCCGCTAAGGGCCGGCACGCAGTCGAAGGGCGCCGGAGCGTGCCCGCGCCGCGGCCCGCATCCTTCGGCTAGCGGCAGCCTGTCACCTAGCCAGGCTGCGCCTGGCCGTAGCGCCTTCCACCCACTCAGGATGCTGTACGTCGGCTGCGCCGACGCCGTGTATCCGTACATTTGGAATGGCTGGCAGGTCCTAGAATGACGACCAAGTCGCACAACCTCAGAAACCCATTGACACCTGTGGTTGGCGGTGCTATATTGTGCATAGTTTCACCGCGTGCCTCTTCCGCCCCACCTCAGGAGGTGCTGCCATGAAGTCCAGGTCGCCTATCCGGTTAACCCTGTTATTCGTCCTTATCGTCGCCGCCGCGCCTACTCTAGCGCATGCCGATTGCCCCGCTGGCTCCTGCACCTTGTCTGATGGCGCATGCGGCATGGAGGTTGGCGGTCACTGCCTGACCTGTTCGGAAGCCACCGGTGGCGTATTCTGCGCGCGGCCCAACAACTCTTGCGGTTTTGATTGTGATGTCGTGCAGTGCGGCAGCTACTTCAACCAGTGCGTCGACCCATCATGGGGGCGCTGCATCCAAAATGCAGGCTGCATCCGCAGCAATAATACCTGTGGCTACTACTGTGAAGAGGGGTCGGTATGCGAGGAGCGGGCCGGTCAGTGTATTGACGCCAACGAAGCTGAATGCCTGATGATCCCCTGCGCGTGGATTGACGGCCAGTGCAACTGCAAAAAGACCTGCCTGGAAGCCGGTTGCGATTGGGTTGACAACACCTGCGACTGCAAGACGCCGTGCCTGAGTAAGGGCTGCAAGTGGGATGACGAGGATGGCTGCGATTGCTCCCAGCAGTCGCCGGAGCCGACCACGATTGTGCTAATGGGGACCGGGCTGGCCGTGTTGGCACTGCGGAGAAAGCTACATCGCCGCTAGATCCTGTAACTTCTCTCTTCCCGTTTGGCGGGATTTGGCGCAAGTGCTATGATCTGCGCTAACCAGTCAACCGGGAGCCCGCCTATGCCGCCGTCCATTCGCGTCATTTTATCATGCCTGTTACTCGTCCTGGTCGCCCTCGGTGCGTGCAACGCGCAGCGGCCAGTCTCTTCTTTGGGCACGCGGCCCACGCAGGTCAGCTACACGCCCACACCTCAGCCCGCCAACGCGGATGAAGCCATCCGCCAGCTCGTCGTGCTGGAGGGGCGCAACCTGGTCAGCCAGGATGTCGAAGGACTGATGGGCCTGTGGGCCGAAGACGCCACCGTGACCGACGCCAAGCACACGCCGGATGATCCCGCGGATGACGCGCGGTGGGAAGGTCGGGACGCGATCCGCGAGCGCTATGTGGTGCTCGTCTTTCCAGGGAATCCGCAGAGTGCCGGGGACCCTAACATTGCGATCACCGTCGACGGCGAAGCCGAGGGCGCGACCGCCACGGCAGTCGGCACCAGCACGATCGGCGGCGAGGTTTCTCCGGGCGGCGACCGCTGGACGTTTGTGAAGCGCGACGGCCGCTGGTGGATCAGCAGCCTGACCTACAACCTGGAAGCCGAGTAAACGCGACTACGGCATGCCCTGACCGACTGGAGGGATAGGTCTCTTTCTGGCGGCCCTTGCGATGAAGCTCACGCAGAGACGCCAAGAACGCCAAGGGACTTATGTTAAATGAAAAGCCCGACCTCGTTCTGTGAGGTCGGGCTTTTTGGTACTGCTTCAGATAATCCGAGGATTGCTCCTACGGATGATCCGGCCAGGCTCTTAGCGAACGGAGCCGCGGCGGACCAGGTTCACAATCGCCAGCAGGATGACGGCGCCCAGAAGGGAAACCAACAGACCGCTGATGCTGAAGTCGCCCTGGTTGATGGTGCCGGTGCCGAACAGCGGGGCCAGCAGCCAGCCGCCCAGGAGCGCGCCCACGATACCGACGATGATGTTCAAGAGTGCACCCTGCTGAGCATCGGTGCGCATGATCATGCTGGCAATCCAGCCCAAGATACCGCCGACAACGATCCAGATGATGAAGTTAATCATAGTTCCGTTCCTCTCCTTACTCGTTACACAATGTTGGTTTGCGTTCGCTTGAATCATTCAAGCTTATGACGTCAGTATAACCCCGTCTCTCCGTCTCTGCCATCGGTCGAAAGCGGATTCTATCATCCGTGTTCGTCCGATTCGTTTGTAGGACATATCCTACAGGCTGCGAGCTCAGGTCGCCTGCTGCGGGCGCGGCCGGCTCAGCCGGGCCACCGCCTCCAGCAGTTGCTCGAATTCGGTGGACTTGTCGAAGAAGTCATGGGCGCCGGCAGCCAGACACTCCGTCCGATAGCGGGGCGTCGCGTGATTGGTCAACATGATGACGGATGTGGCCGGATGCGTCTGGCGGACGCGCTTGAGCACGTCGATGCCGCTGCGGACTGCACCGGAACCCGGCACCTTGACGTCCAGGATGGCAATCTCCGGCTCGTGTTGCTCGATCAGATCGAGCGCGGTGGCTGCATCTTCCGCCTGCAGCACATGGCCGACCCCATCGACGCGGGTCAACATGGCTGTCAGCAGCTTACGCACCACCGATGCATCATCCATAATTAACACAGTCACTTTTTGCGCCATAGCCCCCTCTGACGCACAGGATAAAACACACCCTGCAACTAAGCTATCAGAGGAGGCCCAAAAGCGCCGTCAGATTTGTCCTACAAGGCACGAGTTCAGCCGCCCTTAATGGATATCTCACGTCCATCGTGCATTCTAAATCAACTTATTGCATATTTTTGGCAGAAAACGTGCTATAATTGTGCAGCAATCGTTCCTACACAAAGATGCGGGAGACTACCCTATGTGCCGGAGCATCAAGCCCCTGTTCAATTTCGAGCCGCCCGCCAGCGAAGACGAGGTGCGGGCGGCCGCGCTCCAGTTCGTGCGCAAGATCAGCGGCTATCGCCAGCCCTCGCGCGCCAACGAGGCCGCGTTCAACGTCGCGGTCGAGGAGATAGCCGCCGCGTCCGCCCGGCTGCTCGCCGCGCTGGAGACGAACGCTGCCCCGCGGGCGCGGACCTCACCCCCCGGCCCCCTCTCCTGAGCAGGCCTGCTCAGGAGAGGGGGCCGGGGGGTGAGGTCCGCGCCCGCGGGGCAGCGTTCGTCTCCAGCGCGGCGAGCAGCCGGGCGGACGCGGCGGCTATCTCCTCGACCGCGACGTTGAACGCGGCCTCGTTGGCGCGCGAGGGCTGGCGATAGCCGCTGATCTTGCGCACGAACTGGAGCGCGGCCGCCCGCACCTCGTCTTCGCTGGCGGGCGGCTCGAAATTGAACAGGGGCTTGATGCTCCGGCACATAGGGTAGTCTCCCGCATCTTTGTGTAGGAACGATTGCTGCACAATTATAGCACGTTTTCTGCCAAAAATATGCAATAAGTTGATTTAGAATGCACGATGGACGTGAGATATCCATTAAGGGCGGCTGAACTCGTGCCTTGTAGGACAAATCTGACGGCGCTTTTGGGCCTCCTCTGATAGCTTAGTTGCAGGGTGTGTTTTATCCTGTGCGTCAGAGGGGGCTATGGCGCAAAAAGTGACTGTGTTAATTATGGATGATGCATCGGTGGTGCGTAAGCTGCTGACAGCCATGTTGACCCGCGTCGATGGGGTCGGCCATGTGCTGCAGGCGGAAGATGCAGCCACCGCGCTCGATCTGATCGAGCAACACGAGCCGGAGATTGCCATCCTGGACGTCAAGGTGCCGGGTTCCGGTGCAGTCCGCAGCGGCATCGACGTGCTCAAGCGCGTCCGCCAGACGCATCCGGCCACATCCGTCATCATGTTGACCAATCACGCGACGCCCCGCTATCGGACGGAGTGTCTGGCTGCCGGCGCCCATGACTTCTTCGACAAGTCCACCGAATTCGAGCAACTGCTGGAGGCGGTGGCCCGGCTGAGCCGGCCGCGCCCGCAGCAGGCGACCTGAGCTCGCAGCCTGTAGGATATGTCCTACAAACGAATCGGACGAACACGGATGATAGAATCCGCTTTCGACCGATGGCAGAGACGGAGAGACGGGGTTATACTGACGTCATAAGCTTGAATGATTCAAGCGAACGCAAACCAACATTGTGTAACGAGTAAGGAGAGGAACGGAACTATGATTAACTTCATCATCTGGATCGTTGTCGGCGGTATCTTGGGCTGGATTGCCAGCATGATCATGCGCACCGATGCTCAGCAGGGTGCACTCTTGAACATCATCGTCGGTATCGTGGGCGCGCTCCTGGGCGGCTGGCTGCTGGCCCCGCTGTTCGGCACCGGCACCATCAACCAGGGCGACTTCAGCATCAGCGGTCTGTTGGTTTCCCTTCTGGGCGCCGTCATCCTGCTGGCGATTGTGAACCTGGTCCGCCGCGGCTCCGTTCGCTAAGAGCCTGGCCGGATCATCCGTAGGAGCAATCCTCGGATTATCTGAAGCAGTACCAAAAAGCCCGACCTCACAGAACGAGGTCGGGCTTTTCATTTAACATAAGTCCCTTGGCGTTCTTGGCGTCTCTGCGTGAGCTTCATCGCAAGGGCCGCCAGAAAGAGACCTATCCCTCCAGTCGGTCAGGGCATGCCGTAGTCGCGTTTACTCGGCTTCCAGGTTGTAGGTCAGGCTGCTGATCCACCAGCGGCCGTCGCGCTTCACAAACGTCCAGCGGTCGCCGCCCGGAGAAACCTCGCCGCCGATCGTGCTGGTGCCGACTGCCGTGGCGGTCGCGCCCTCGGCTTCGCCGTCGACGGTGATCGCAATGTTAGGGTCCCCGGCACTCTGCGGATTCCCTGGAAAGACGAGCACCACATAGCGCTCGCGGATCGCGTCCCGACCTTCCCACCGCGCGTCATCCGCGGGATCATCCGGCGTGTGCTTGGCGTCGGTCACGGTGGCGTCTTCGGCCCACAGGCCCATCAGTCCTTCGACATCCTGGCTGACCAGGTTGCGCCCCTCCAGCACGACGAGCTGGCGGATGGCTTCATCCGCGTTGGCGGGCTGAGGTGTGGGCGTGTAGCTGACCTGCGTGGGCCGCGTGCCCAAAGAAGAGACTGGCCGCTGCGCGTTGCACGCACCGAGGGCGACCAGGACGAGTAACAGGCATGATAAAATGACGCGAATGGACGGCGGCATAGGCGGGCTCCCGGTTGACTGGTTAGCGCAGATCATAGCACTTGCGCCAAATCCCGCCAAACGGGAAGAGAGAAGTTACAGGATCTAGCGGCGATGTAGCTTTCTCCGCAGTGCCAACACGGCCAGCCCGGTCCCCATTAGCACAATCGTGGTCGGCTCCGGCGACTGCTGGGAGCAATCGCAGCCATCCTCGTCATCCCACTTGCAGCCCTTACTCAGGCACGGCGTCTTGCAGTCGCAGGTGTTGTCAACCCAATCGCAACCGGCTTCCAGGCAGGTCTTTTTGCAGTTGCACTGGCCGTCAATCCACGCGCAGGGGATCATCAGGCATTCAGCTTCGTTGGCGTCAATACACTGACCGGCCCGCTCCTCGCATACCGACCCCTCTTCACAGTAGTAGCCACAGGTATTATTGCTGCGGATGCAGCCTGCATTTTGGATGCAGCGCCCCCATGATGGGTCGACGCACTGGTTGAAGTAGCTGCCGCACTGCACGACATCACAATCAAAACCGCAAGAGTTGTTGGGCCGCGCGCAGAATACGCCACCGGTGGCTTCCGAACAGGTCAGGCAGTGACCGCCAACCTCCATGCCGCATGCGCCATCAGACAAGGTGCAGGAGCCAGCGGGGCAATCGGCATGCGCTAGAGTAGGCGCGGCGGCGACGATAAGGACGAATAACAGGGTTAACCGGATAGGCGACCTGGACTTCATGGCAGCACCTCCTGAGGTGGGGCGGAAGAGGCACGCGGTGAAACTATGCACAATATAGCACCGCCAACCACAGGTGTCAATGGGTTTCTGAGGTTGTGCGACTTGGTCGTCATTCTAGGACCTGCCAGCCATTCCAAATGTACGGATACACGGCGTCGGCGCAGCCGACGTACAGCATCCTGAGTGGGTGGAAGGCGCTACGGCCAGGCGCAGCCTGGCTAGGTGACAGGCTGCCGCTAGCCGAAGGATGCGGGCCGCGGCGCGGGCACGCTCCGGCGCCCTTCGACTGCGTGCCGGCCCTTAGCGGGCCGCCACTCCGCTCAGGATGCCTCCGCTGGTGGCTGCATTTGGAATTCCTGGAGACCTGCCCAGGCGCGATGGGTGCATTTCACTTTGCGCGATTTGCATTTCACGCGCGGCTGGCGTATAATCGCTCCCGTTTGAGCCGTCGAGCCACGACGGCTGTCTCTATTCTAGTGGGCCGCCCAGGTTGCGCCGGCCCCAGGCCCGAGACGCCACGGCACTGACCCGCAAGATTGCGGGGACCTGCCGGCGGCGCTTTTTTTAGCCCGTCATGGGGATGTGCGCCATGCCCATGACAAACATGCACCCCGAACTTCAGAGGCAATACAAGTCATGGATGAACCGAACAGCAATTACCTGACCGCTGAGGGGATCCAGAAGCTGCAAGAAGAGCTGGATTACCTGATCAATGTTCGCCGCCCCGAGGTCGCCCGCCAGATCGCCGAAGCCAAGGCCGATGGCGACGTCTCAGAGAACGCCGGTTACGACGAGGCCAAGAATACGCAGGCCTTCGTCGAGGGCCGGATCCTGACCCTGAAGAACATCCTTACCAGCGCCAAGGTGATTAACCACAACGGCCCCAAAGAGGTCGTCGACATCGGCTGCAAAGTCACGATTCGGGATGTCGAGTATGGCGATGAGGAAACGTACACCATTGTGGGGTCCACCGAGGTGGATCCCGGCAACGGCCGCATCTCCTACAAGTCGCCCATCGGCCACGCGTTGATGGGCCACCGCATCGGCGACACGGTCGCTGTTGAGGCCCCGGCCGGCAGCGTCGAGTTCGAGGTTGTGAAAATCGCCTGAGCCAGGAAGGATGAAACTGCGTGGACGACGCCGAACTTAACCTGAACGAACAGCAGCTCGCCCGCCGCGGCAAGCTGCCCGAGTTGCGCGGCCTGGGCGTGGATCCCTATCCGCCGCGGCTCCCGCGCGAACGCACGCACACCAATGCGGAGGCCATCCGCGCCTACAACGACGGCAAGCTGGCCGAGGGCGAACAGGTGACGCTCACAGGCCGCCTGCTGACCGTGCGCGTGATGGGCAAGGCCGCGTTTGCGCACATCGAGGACGGCAGCGGCCGCGTGCAGATTTACCTCAAGCGCGACGTACTGGGCACCGAGGTTTACGATGAGCTCTTCAAGAGGCTCATCGACCTGGGCGACTTCATCACGGTGACGGGCACGATGTTCACCACGCGCACGGGCGAGGTCTCGTGCGAGGTGCAGGCGTTGGGGCTGCTCAGCAAGACGCTCAACCCGATGCCCGACAAGTGGCACGGCGTGCGCGATGTGGAGACGCGGCTGCGCCAGCGGTATGTGGACTTGCTGGCGAATCCCGAAGTGCGCGATGTGTTCCGCACGCGCGCGGCCATCATCCGCGCCATCCGCTGTTACCTGGACGAGAACGGTTTCCTCGAAGTCGAGACGCCGGTGCTCCAGCCCATCTACGGCGGCGCGGCCGCGCGGCCCTTCACCACCCATCACAACCAGCTCGACCAGGAGTTATTCCTGCGCATCAGCTTCGAGCTGTACCTCAAGCGGCTGCTGGTGGGCGGCTACGAGCGCGTGTACGAGATCGGCCGCGACTTCCGCAACGAGGGCATCAGCTTCAAGCACAACCCTGAGTTCACCCAGCTGGAGTTCTACGAAGCCTATACCGACTACCACGGGATGATGCGCCGGGTCGAGGAGATGATCGCGGCGGTCAGCCGGGCCGTCAAGGGCGGGCTGAGCTTCACATACCAGGGACATGAGATCGACCTGACGCCGCCGTGGCGCCGGATCACCATGCGCGACGCGATCCTGGAGGCGACGGGCGTGGACTACACCCTGTACGAGGATGCGGCTTCATTGGCCGCAGCCATCCACGCGCGCGGCCTGCGCTGCGAGCCGAAGGCCAGCCGGGGTAAGCTCATCGACGGCCTGTTCGGTGACTACGTCGAGGCGACCCTCATCCAGCCGACCTTCATCATCGACTACCCGCTGGACATCAGCCCGCTGGCAAAGAAAAAGGTCGATGACCCGACCACCGTCGAGCGGTTCGAGTACTTCATCGCGGGGATGGAGCTGGGCAACGCGTTCACCGAGTTGAACGATCCCATCGATCAGCGCGCCCGGTTCGTCGAGCTGCGCGCCGCGATGGCCGACCAGGACGAGAACGTGCATCCGCTGGACGAGGACTTCCTCAACGCGCTCAACTACGGCCTGCCGCCGACGGGCGGCTTCGGCACCGGCATCGACCGCCTGACCATGCTCTTCACTGACCAGGCGACGATCCGCGAGGTCATCCTGTTCCCGCACCTGCGGTCGATCGACGAATGAGGAACGAGTAAGCAGTAACGAGTAAATAGTAATGAGTAATCAGGAAGAATGAGATGGGAATGCCCACAGAGCGATCCGTCTTGGTTACTCGTTACTACTTACTCATTACTCGTTACTCGTTACTCATTCCTCATCCCTGATTCGTAATTCCCAATTCGTCATTCAGCATGCATCCTCTCTACGTCGCCTTCGTCTGGCACATGCACCAACCCTATTACCGCGACCTGCGGACGGGCGAGATCCCCATGCCCTGGGTCCGGCTGCATACGGCGAAGGATTACCTGCACATGGCCGAGATGTTGGCCCGGTATCCCGCGGTCCATCTCACCATCAACATGGTGCCTTCGCTGACCGAGCAGATGCTCGCCTGGGCCGAGGACACCGGCAATGCGCAGGTGGATGACCTGTGGCGGCTGGCCGAACAGGAGACGTGGAGCACCGCGGACAAGCGCCGCATCATCAACCTGTGCTTCAGCATCAGTTGGGATCGGGTCATCCGCAGCTATCCGCGCTACGCCCAACTGCTGGACCGCCGGCCCCAGGCCCTCGCCGATCCTGAAACGTTCACCGATCAGGACATCCGCGATCTCGTCGCCTGGTTCAACCTCGTGTGGATCGATCCGGGCTGGCGCAGCCGCGACCCCCAATTAACACGACTGGTCAATCAGGGCCGCGGCTTCACGCTGGCCGATGTCCGGGCTATCCACGCGGCCCAGCGGCGCATCGGCGCGGGCGTGCTGCCGCTCTATCGCCGCCTGGCCGCCGCGGGCCAGCTCGAACTCATCACGTCGCCCTACTTCCACCCCATCCTGCCCCTGTTGGCCGACACGAATTCGGCGCGCCGCGCGACGCCCGGCCTGCCGGTGCCTGAGCCGCCGTTCTGCGCGCCGGAAGATGTGGCCGCGCAGTTGCAGATGGCTGTCGAGTCGCACACTGCCCATTACGGCGCGCCGC
>DAOUGK010000002.1:0-6815 GCA_034429055.1 Anaerolineae bacterium
TTCCCGTTCCTGGCCCTCGTCGAGCACACCAACTTCATGGACCGCCGGCACTACGGCGGCGACCACATCATCTACTGCGGCGACTATCTCAACACCGACCACGAGTACTTCTCCCTCAGCAAGGAGGAGTTGCTCGAACGCTTCCTGCCTGCGTTCAAGCGGGTCAACCCTGCGTTCGACCGGAGCTGGGTCAAGGAAAGCTGGCTCTGGAAGGCCGCCTATGCCCAGCCCATACCGCCGGTCAACCATTCACAAAACATCCCTCCGCTGCGGACGCCCCTGCCCGGCCTGTATTTCGCCAGCATGAGTCAGGTCTATCCCTGGGATCGCGGCACGAACTACGCCGTCGAAATCGGGAGACGGGTGGCGGAGATGGTGGTGGAGGATTTCGAAAAACCGAATGAGTAAAGAGTAATGAGAAAGAACGAGGAACTCCCTTTACTCGTTACTCATTACTCGTTACTGGTTACTCATCTACAGAACACGGAGCATCAACAACCCAATGTTCGGCAAACCCAAGACAGTTACCAAAGACATGGTGCTCGGCGCCCTGAAAACCGTCCAGGAGCCGGAGCTGCATAAAGACCTTGTGACCCTGAACATGGTCAAGGACATAGAGGTCAACGACGGCGACGTGAGCTTCACGATCACGTTGACCACGCCCGCGTGCCCGCTGCGCAGCCAGATCGAGAGCGAAGCGCAGGCCGCGGTCACCAAACTGCCCGGCGTGCAACAGGTCAACGTCAAGTTCGACGCGCAGGTGCGCGCGGACCACCGCATCGGCGCCAAGCTGAACGTGCCGATCAAAAACATCATCGCGGTCGCCAGCGGCAAGGGCGGGGTCGGCAAGACCACCGTCGCTGCCAACCTGGCCGTGGCCCTCGGACAGATGGGCGCGCGCGTCGGCATCCTCGACGCGGACATCTACGGGCCCAACGTGCCGATTGTCATGGGCGTCACCAACCTGCCGGGCGTGCAGAACGAGCAGATGATTCCCGCAGAGGCCCACGGTATCCAGGTCATGTCGATTGGCTTCCTGGTTCCTGACGGCGAGGCGCTCGTCTGGCGCGGGCCGATGCTCCACAAGGCCATCCAGCAGTTGCTGACCGATGTCGCGTGGGGCGATCCGCAGGCCGCCAACCCTGCGGACCGCCAGCTCGACTACCTCATCGTGGACCTGCCCCCGGGAACGGGCGATGCGCAGATGAGCCTCGCGCAACTTGTGCCCCTGACCGGCGGGGTGATTGTCACAACGCCGCAGACCGTCGCGCTGGCCGACGCAATGCGCGGCATCACCGCGTTCAACCGGCTGGAAGTGCCCATCATGGGCATCATCGAGAACATGGCCGGCGATGTCTTCGGCGTGGGCGGCGGCGAGGCCGCGGCCAGGAAGCTCGGCGTGCCGTTCCTCGGCCGGGTACAACTGGCATCTATCGTCCGCGAGAGCGGCGACCAGGGTGAGCCTGTGGTGGCCTGCTGCCCGGAGACCGAACAGGCGGCCGTCTTCCGCGACATCGCGCAACGCGTGGCCGCGCAGGTCAGCGTCCTCAACGCCCAACGGCCTGCCGCGCCCCGCACGCCCATCAAGCTGGAAATATAATACTTTCAGAAAACGGGTTTGTGTTACAAACCCGTTTTCTATTCCGGTCTGCTGGCGCAACGCACTCTCGCGAAGGAGCGGAGTCACATGGAGAATATCCCCTGGCGCTTCGGCTACTACAACATCGGCATCCCCCTCCGGGTGTTCATGTTCGTCACCATCGGCCTCTCCGTGATCGTCATGAGTTGGGGCCTGCTCCGGCGCTACCGGCTCTGGCGCAGCGGTCAGCCGCAGGTTGCGTTTGACCGGCCGCTCGTCCGCCTGACCCGCGTCTTCACGTATGCCGTTGCGCAGCTTCGCATCCTCCGCCAGCGTTACCCTGCCGCCATGCACCTCGGCATCTTCTGGGCGATGGTGCTGCTCTTCATCGGCACCGTCCTCGCCTCGCTCGATGCCGATATCTTCGAGCTTGTCTTCGACGCCAAGCTGCTCAAGGGCGGCTTCTACCTCTTCTACAAGGTCGTGCTGGACCTGGCCGCGCTGTTCGGACTCGTCGGCCTCGGCATGGCGGCCTATCGCCGGTACATCCAGCGCGCGCCGCGGCTGAACATCGACTGGCGCTTCAACACGACGCTGCCGCTGCTCGCCTTCGTCCTGCTCAGCGGCCTCGTCGTGGAGGCGCTGCGGCTGGCGATCCAGCAGCCCGCGTGGGCGCCCTTCTCCGTCCTCGGCTACCCCATCAGCCTCCTGTTCCGCGGCAGCGCGGAGCCGGGCCTGCGCGCCGCCCACCAGGCCCTCTGGACGGTCCATTTCATCGCGGCGGCCGGCTTCTTTGCGCTCATCCCGTGGACCAACATGGCCCACATCTTCACCTCGCCCTTCAACATCTTCGTCGCGCCCTTCCGCAATAAGGGCGCGCTCAAGCCGATTCCCAACCTGGAACAGGCCGAGCGCCTCGGCGCCTCCCGCCTGACGGACTTCCCCTGGCCGCAGCTTGCCAACCTCGACGCCTGCACAGAGTGCGGCCGCTGCCAGGTCGTCTGCCCGGCCTACGAAGCGCAACAGCCGCTCAACCCCAAGTACCTTATCCTCGACCTGCAGCATTACATGACGGCGAAGGGGCCCAAACTACTGGGCAGGGCGAACGGCAATGGGACTGCACTCACGCCGGCTGAACCCGCCAACGGCGTAGAGGCCAAGGCGATGGTCGGTGACATCATCAAGCCGGAGACGTTGTGGGCCTGCACGACCTGCTACAACTGCGTGTCCGAGTGCCCTGTCCTCATCGAGCATGTGGACGCCATCGTGGATATGCGCCGCTACCTCGCGCTGATGGAGGGCGATATCCCGTCGAGCCTCGCGACGACCCTGACGAACATCGAACGCTCAGGCAATCCCTGGAAGCAGCCTCGCCGCAAGCGGACCGCGTGGACACAGGCGCTCGATTTCGAGGTGCCCGTCATGGCGAACGTGGGCGAGGCGGATGTCCTGTGGTGGGTGGGCTGCGCAGGGGCCTACGACCCGCGCAACCAGAAGGTCACGCGCGCCGTGGCGAAGATTCTCCACGCCGCAGGCGTCAACTATGCCATCCTGGGCGAAGAAGAGACTTGCACCGGCGACACGGCCCGCCGCGCCGGCAACGAGTACCTCTTCCAGCAGCTCGCCCAGGCCAACATCGAGACGCTGAAGCAGTACAAGTTCAAGCTCATCTTGACCCAGTGCCCGCACTGTTACAACACCCTGCTCAACGAATACGGGCAGTTCGGCGGCAACTTCCAGGTCATGCACCACACGCAGTACATCGAGGCCCTGCTGGCCGAACAGAACATCCGCGTGCAGCCGGATCATGACCGGGGTCAACGGGTCACGTTCCACGACCCCTGCTACCTGGGCCGGTACAATGACGAATACGAGGCCCCGCGCGCGCTGGCAACCGCAAGTGGGATGCAATTGGTCGAGATGGCCCGCACGCGCGACAAGGCGATGTGCTGTGGCGGCGGCGGGGCGCGCGTGTGGCTGGAAGAGGAGGGCGACGTGCGGGTCAACCGCAACCGGCTGGCGCACATCCAGGCCACCGGCGCAGCGCAGGCCGCAGCAGCGTGTCCCTTCTGCCTCATCATGCTGGAGGATGCACGCGGCGCGCTGGATGCAGAAGACCTGGTGATTCGCGACGTTGCAGAGATTGTGGCCGACGCCCTGGTGGAGCCGGTACAGGCGCAACCGCAGGACTAGCGAACTGCGCGCACCATGTCAGTCAGAGCGCAAAGGGTCTTACAGACACCTTGCGCTTTGTGCTTTATGCTGATGGATATAAGGGTCTGGGCACGCAGTTTGTGACTATCTGCCAAAACTGGTAGACTGTAGGTCTGGCATCGTGTATTCTTTCCGCCGCGTCCGTGGCAACACGGGCGGCGTCGTAGCGTCAAAGGGAGGACTCAGTGGCAAATCCGGCATATGATGTGACCGTCATCGGCGGCGGGCCGGGCGGCTATGTGGCGGCAATTCGGGCTGCTCAGTTGGGCCTGAAAGTGGCGCTGGTGGAGCGCGAGTTCCTGGGCGGCGTGTGCCTCAACATCGGCTGCATCCCGACCAAGTCGCTCATCCACAACGCAGAGGTCGCCAACATCCTCAAGGGTGAGGGCAAGGAGCTGGGGTTCAGCTTCGATAACCTCAAGATGGACTACAGTGTCGCACACAAGCGCAGCCGGCAGGTGAGCGAACGCCTGGTCAAGGGCATCCAATCGCTCATGCGCAAGAACAAGATCGACGTCTACCAGGGCACGGCCACCCTCAAGTCGGCCACCCAGGTCGATGTCAGGTCAGCGCCGGATGCTACGATGGTCAACGGCCAGAAGTTCGACGGCACGCTCGACACGAAAAACATCATCCTCGCGACCGGACATCATCCGCGCTCGCTGCCGGGGATGCAGGTCGATGGCAAGCGCATCATCACTTATCGCGAAGCCCTGGGCCTGACCGAGGCGCCCAAGCGGTTGGTGGTGGTCGGCGCCGGCGCCATCGGCATGGAGTTTGCCTATGTCTTCCGCAGCTACGGCGCAGAGGTGACTGTCATCGAGATGCTGCCTCACGTGCTGCCGCTCGAAGACGACGAGACCGCGACCGAAGTTGCGCGTGCATTCAAGCGCCAGGGCATCAAGACGCTCGTTAACACGCGCACCGAAGGGGTCGAGACCACCGACGCCGGCGTCAAGGTGCGCGTCAAGGATCAGGGCAGCAACGAGGAACAGACCATCGAGGCCGACATGGTGCTGGTGGCCGTCGGCGTGGCTCCCAACACGCAGAACATCGGGCTGGAAGCTGCGGGCGTGCAGACGGACAAGCGCGGGTTCATCGTCATCGACGAGTACATGCGCACCAACGTCAAGGGCGTGTATGCGATTGGCGACATCACGGGCAAGCTGCTGCTGGCCCATGTCGCGAGCGCGCAGGGCATGGTCGCGGCGGAGCATATCGGCGGCCACGAGACCCGGCCCCTCCGTGATGCGGACTACGCCTTCATGCCGCGCTGCACCTACTGCAAGCCGCAGGTAGCCTCCATCGGCTACACCGAGGCGCAGGCGAAGGAAAAGGGCTACGAGATCAAGGTGGGCAAGTTCCCCTTCATCGCAAACGGCAAGGCACTGGGGCTGAACGAGCGCGAGGGCTTCGTCAAGATTATCGCGGATGCGAAGTACGGTGAAATCCTCGGCGCCCATCTGGTCGGCCCGGAAGTCACCGAGCTGTTGCCGGAGCTGGCATTGGCGCACACCTGGGAGCTGACCACGGAGGAAATCGCCCGCACCGTCCACGCGCATCCGACCCTGTCGGAGGCGCTCATGGAAGCCGCCCACGCGGTCGAGGGCCAGGCGATACATATCTAGGGACAGTCCTGGAGGAGTACCGGCAAAGGCCGATACTCCTCCGCTCGAAGATGGCATCAATGAGATCCGACAGTCTGAATTGGGTTGCATTGGCCGAGTACGACCTGGAAACGGCCCGGCATATGCTGGCGACAGGGCGGCGCATTTACGTTGTTTTCATGTGCCATATGGCGCTTGAGAAGATGCTCAAAGCGCATGTGACAGAAGCGACTCAGACCATCCCTGCGAAGACCCATGATCTGATCTACCTGGTTAAGAAAAGCGGACTGATCATACCATCAGACCTGCTGGATTTCATAGGCAAGATCAACAACGCCAGCGTGCCGATGCGCTATCCTGACGACCTGCAACGGACTCTGAACGAGTATACAGACCCGGTTGTGCGGTCCTATTTGCGGCAGACTGAGGAGGCCCTTATATGGCTCAGAAACGAACTATCAGCAAATCCTTAGTCGCTCGCTACTGCAGGGCTCTGGGTAGCATGGGCATCGAAGTTGATCAAGTGCTGCTCTTCGGCACTCACGCAACGGGACGCGCACACGAAGGCAGCGATATCGACCTATTTGTCATTTCGTCGGATTGGGCGCCCTATAACGAGCGTGAACGCCTGGAGATCCTGGGGATTGCCGCCGCCCGCATACTCGAGCCCATCCAGGCGCGGGGCGCAACGCCGGATGAGCTGAAGAACAACGAGTTATCCATGTTCTTCCAGGAAGTCTTGAAACAACAAGCGATTGCCATCGCTTGAACGAGTGTGACATGCAAAAGAACGTCACGATTGACCCGATCCCGTTGGAGCCGCGGCCGGCGCGCGAGCCGAGGAACACCCGCCTGAAGGAGCCGGTGCCTGCCGAGTCCGGGCTGACCGCGGGTCGCAAGCCCGACTGGCTGCGCGTCAAGCTCAACCAGAATGAGAACTACTGGCAGGTCAAGAGCCTGATGCGCGGGCAGACGCTCCACACCGTCTGCGAAGAGGCCATGTGCCCGAACCTGGGCGAGTGCTGGGGCCGCGGGACGGCGACCTTCCTGCTGATGGGCGACATCTGCACGCGCGCGTGCAAGTTCTGCAACGTCAAGTCGGGCAAGCCGGAGCCGCTCGACGAGGATGAGCCGCGACGTATTGCGGAGTCCGTGCGCGTGATGAACCTGCGCCATGTCGTGCTGACCAGCGTCGACCGCGACGACCAGCCCGACGGCGGCGCGCACATCTTCGCCAACGCCATCCGCGAGATTCGCGCGGCGCAGCCCGGCTGCACCATCGAGGTCCTCATCCCTGACTTCAAGGCGGACCCTGCCGCGCTCCAACTCGTGATGGACGCACGGCCGGAAATCCTGAACCACAACACCGAAACCGTGCCGCGGCTCTCGCGGTGGGTGCGGCCGCAGGCCAGCCC
>DAOUGK010000003.1:0-2600 GCA_034429055.1 Anaerolineae bacterium
GGCCATGTCCGCGACCTGCTGCGCTCGCAGCTATCGGTGGACCTGGAGAACGACTTCGCGCCCAAATATCGCGTGCCCGACGACAAGAAGCAGATTGTTAAGGACCTGAAGAGCGCCGCGGCGGTTGCCGGGCAGGTCTACCTCGCGACCGACCCGGATCGCGAAGGCGAGGCGATTGCCTGGCATGTGCTCCAGGCCGCAGAGATCCCGCCGGAGCGCGCACAGCGGGTCGTCTTTCACGAGATTACGCGCAACGCGGTGGCCGATGCGTTCAGCCATGCGCGCGACATCGACATGCGGCTGGTGGACGCGCAGCAGGCGCGACGCATCCTCGACCGGCTGGTGGGCTACCAGATCAGCCCGCTGCTGTGGGAGCGGGTCAAGAGCCGGCTCTCCGCGGGCCGCGTGCAGTCCGTCGCACTGCGGCTAATCGTCGAGCGCGAGCGAGAGATTGCGGCGTTCGTGCCGGTCGAGTACTGGTCGCTCGACGCAGAGCTGGCGCAGCAGGTGACGCGCGGCAAGACGCCGCGGCCGAGCTTTCTCGCGCGGCTGATTCGCATCCGCGGGCAGGAGGCCGACCTTAAGAACCGCGAGGACACGCTGGCGATTGTTGCAGAGCTCGAGGGCGCAGCCTATTCGGTCGCCAATGTCAAGCTGGGCGAGCGCAAGCGCCGTCCCTATGCGCCGTTTACGACGAGCACGCTGCAGCAGGACGCAGCCGCGAAGCTGGGCATGGCTGCCGCGCGCACCATGCGCGTGGCGCAGGACCTGTACGAGGGCATCGACATCGGTGAGGGCGGCGGGCCGGTCGGCCTCATCACGTACATGCGTACCGACAGCGTGAACGTCGCGCAGGAGGCCCAGGCCGAGGCGCGCGCCCTCATCGTGGAGCAGTTTGGCCCCGAGTACGTGCCGCCGGAGCCGAATGTGTATAAGGCGCGGGCGAAGAACGCCCAGGAAGCGCATGAGGCGATTCGCCCGACCTCCGTGGGCCGCGCGCCCGCGGACCTGCGTGACCGGCTCAGCCCGGAGCAGTACCGCCTCTACGACCTCATCTGGCGCCGCTTCATGGCGAGCCAGATGGCCGCCGCGCTCTACGACACGGTCACGTTGGATGTGGAGGCGGGCAACCCCGCAGAGAAGCCGCGGCCTTACCTGTTCCGTGCCAGCGGCTCGACCGTGCGCTTCCCCGGCTGGTTGGCCGTCTACAGCGGCGGTGCATCCGGTCCGACCGAAGGCGCCGCGGCAGCCGAGAATGGCACGTCCGCGGCAAGCGGGCCGGCGAGCGAGAACGGGCGGGATTCCCAGCCAGAGAACGAGGGCGGCGAAGGCAGTGCCGCGCAGTCTGCGTCCGGCGCCATCCCCCGCACGATCGCGCAGGGCGAGGACCTGGACCTGCTCCAACTCCTGCCCGAACAGCACTTCACCCAGCCGCCGCCGCGCTACACGGAGGCCTCGCTGGTCAAGGCGCTGGAGGAGTACGGCATCGGCCGGCCCAGCACCTACGCGGCCATCATCTCCACGATCCTGGAGCGCGGCTACGTCGAGCGGTCCGAGCGCAAGCTCATCCCGACCGAATTGGGTTTCACGGTCAATGACCTGCTGGTGAAGCACTTCGACCGGGTGTTCAACGTGGGCTTCACCGCCGAAATGGAAGAGCACCTCGACAGCATTTCGCGCGGGGAAGAATCCATGACGCCGGTTTTGCGCAACTTCTACGCCTTCTTCGGCCCGCAGTTGGCTGATGCCGAGCGCAACATGGAGAAGGTGACGCTGGAGCCGGAGAAGATCGGCGAGCCCTGCCCGGAGTGCGGCGGCGAACTGGTGCTGAAACAGGGCCGGTTTGGCCGCTTCATCGGATGCAGCAACTATCCGACGTGCCGCTATACGCAGCCTCTCGTGACGAAGCTCGGCGTGGCCTGCCCGAAGGACGGCGGTGAACTCGTTCAGCGGCGCACGCGTGGGGGGCGCGTGTTCTACGGCTGCAGCAATTACCCGAAGTGCGACTTCAGCTCATGGAAGCGGCCGCTGCCGGAGAAGTGCCCCCACTGCGGCGGGCTGCTCGTGCAGGCCGCGAAGAACACTGCGGAATGTACCGTCTGCGGCAAGCGGTCGCCTATCATCGAGGCTGCGCCGGAGAAGCAGCCGTAGCGGGTAACCCCGATGCAGGACGCGCTGGACGCCTACATCAAGTACCTGACCGCGGAGCGCAACGCCTCGCCGCATACGGTGGCGAACTATCGCCGGGAGATCAGCCAGTTCATGGCCTTCGCGCAGGCGAAGAGCGTCACGGCCTGGGAGCAGGTGACGCCTGCGCTGCTGCGGAGCTGGCTGGCAGCGCTCCACACCCAAGGGTATGTCAAGGCCAGCGTTGTGCGCCGCGTCTCGGAATTGCGCTCGTTCTATCATTACCTGAAACGCCAGGAACAGGTACAGGTCAATCCGGTCGAGGCCATCTCCGCGCCCAAGCTGCCCCAACGTCTCCCGCGACCGTTGAGCCGGGAGGAAGTCGACGCGCTGCTGGCTGCGCCGGACCCCGGCACACCGCAAGGCCAGCGGGATCGGGCGATGCTCGAGCTGCTGTATGCGGGCGGCCTGCG
>DAOUGK010000004.1:0-11554 GCA_034429055.1 Anaerolineae bacterium
TTTGTCATCGACGCGATCCACCGCGCAACCCGCGGCGCGCCTGCGCTGATCGTGACCGATGTGGGCCAGCACCAGATGTGGGTGGCTCAGTATTACCGGCACGAGCGGCCCAACCAGTTGCTCACCTCCGGCGGCTTGGGCGCGATGGGCTACGGTATCCCTGCGGCAATGGGGGCGCAGCTGGCGCGTCGCGACGAAGAAGTTTGGGTGGTCGTGGGCGACGGCGGTTTCCAAATGGCGCTGCCCGAACTGGCGACGATCATGCAGGAAGAGCTGCCCGTCAAGATCGCCGTCATGCGCAATGGCTACCTGGGTATGGTGCGCCAGTGGCAGGAACTGATTCACGGCAAGCGTTACTCCGAGGTGTCCATCAAGGCTCCGGATCTGCTCAAGCTGGCCGATGCCTATGGCATTACCGGGATGCGCGCCACACGAGCGTGCGATGTGGATGACCTCATCACGGAAGCACGCTCCGTGCCCGGCCCGGTCCTGATGGACTTCGTGGTCGAGGAAGAGGTCAACGTTTATCCGATGGTCGCGCCGGGCAAGGCGCTGAACGATATGTACCGCCGTCCGGCTGCCGAGCGCATCGCGGCGGGCTATTAAGATGCAAGATTGAAAAAGGAAGAAGGAAGATTGCGGCCATTGTTTTCTTCCTTCTTCAATCTTCAATCTTCCATCCTCGCAAGGGGGAGTTATGCCATACATAGACCGAACCACCGAGGGGCATCGCGCGCCGCACGTGCTGGTCGCGCTGGTGGAGAATAAGCCGGGCGTCCTGACGCGCGTCGCCAGCCTGTTCCGGCGTCGCGGCTTCAATATCGAAAGCCTGACTGTCGGGCACACGGACACGCCGGAAATGTCGCGCATGACGATCGTCGTCGATGCCAACAAGACCGATGCCAACCAGGTCCAGGCGAACCTGTTCAAGCTGGTCAACGTGGTGGACGTGCAGGACGTGACCCGCCAGCCCGCGGTCATGCGCGACCTGGCGCTGATCAAGGTGCGCATCAATCAGCAGACGCGCTTCGAGATCGTCCAATTGATGGACATCTACCGGGCGAAAGTCGTGGATGTCTGCCTGGACTCGATGATCATCGAGGTCACGGGGCCGGAAGCGAAGATCGACTCCGTGGTCGAGATGCTGCAGCCTTACGGCATCATCGAGATGGTGCGCACCGGCCTGGTCGCCATGGTGCGCGGTTCCGGCCATTTCACCGGGTTGGCCCCCGACGAGAGCGGCAACGGGCACCAGCAGGTCACCGAAGGAGAGCCCGTGCCCGCAGGATTGGGCAGCAATGGCTATCACTTCGACGACGACGCACGGCTGCCGCGCAGTCTTGGTATGTAGAGACGTTGTGCCGGAGCCATCCGGCCCGGCGGAACATCTCGACGTCTTATAGCTACAAATTCATCAAGGAGAGTTCACGCAATGGCAAACATCTATTACGACAGCGATGCAGACCTGGGCCGGTTGGCGGGCAAGACCGTAGCCATCATCGGGTTCGGCAGCCAGGGCCACGCGCATGCCCTCAACCTCCATGAGTCGGGCGTCCATGTCGTCGTCGGTCTCTATCCCGGCAGCAAGTCCTGGAGCAAGGTGGAGGCCGCAGGTCTCACCCCCCTGACGGTCGCGGACGCCGCGCGTGTGGCCGATGTCATCATGATCCTCACCCCGGACGTCGGCCAGGGCAAGCTCTACCGCGAGGAAATCGCGCCCGCGCTGCAGGCCGGCAAGACGCTGATGTTCGCGCACGGATTCAACATCCGCTTCGGCCAGATTGTGCCGCCGCCCGATGTCGATGTGTCCATGATTGCGCCGAAGGGACCCGGTCACCGCGTGCGGGAGACCTATATGGCGGGCCAGGGCGTCCCGGCTTTGCTGGCGGTATACCAGGATGCGAGCGGGCAGGCGAAGGCCAATGCGCTGGCATATGCGAAGGCGCTCGGCGCAGGCCGCGCGGGCGTGCTGGAGACTACCTTTGCTGAGGAGACCGAGACCGACCTGTTCGGTGAGCAGGCTGTCCTGTGCGGCGGCGTGTCCAACCTGATGAAGGCCGGATTCGAGACACTGGTTGCGGCGGGCTATCAGCCGGAGATTGCGTACTTCGAGTGCATCCACGAGATGAAGCTCATCGTTGACCTGATCTACCAGGGCGGGCTGTCGTACATGCGGTATTCGGTCAGCGACACCGCGGAGCACGGCGACTACCGGTCGGGCCCGCGCATCGTCGACGACCACGTGCGCGCGGAGATGAAGGAGATCCTGGCCGAGATTCAGAGCGGCGCGTATGCGGAAGAGTGGATGGACGAGAACGCGGAGGGCCGTCCAGTCTTCAACAAGACCCGCGAGGACGAGATGACCAGCCAGGTAGAAGAGGTGGGCCGCAACCTGCGCCGCATGATGCCGTGGCTGAACCCAAAAGAGGTCAAGCCGGGCGCCGGCGGAGCTTAATAGAACGCAGATGACGCTGATACGACGCTGATTTGCACTGATTATTTACGAAGTGGATATGAGAAAGGATCAGCGTAAATCATGAGCATCAGGGCCAACCGAAGGTTGGCACATCATCAGCGTTCCATTTGGAGGTGGCTTATGACAGATGTTGTTCGCATTTTCGACACGACGTTGCGCGATGGGGAGCAGTCGCCGGGCGCAACGCTGAACATCGACGAGAAGCTGGAAATCGCGCGCCAGTTGGTCCGGCTGGGCGTGGATGTCATCGAAGCGGGCTTTCCCATCGCGTCGCCGGGCGACTACGAGGCCGTCCGCCGCATCGCGGTCGAAATCGGGCAGGGCGACAGCGCGCCCATCATTGCCGGGCTGGCGCGCGCGAACAAGGCCGACATCGACCGGGCCTGGGACGCGGTCAAGCCGGCGCGCAGGCCCCGCATCCACACCTTCCTCGCCACCTCCGACATCCATCTTCAGCACAAGCTGCGCATCAGCCGCGAGGAGTGCGTGCGCCGGGTGAGCGAAATGGTGGCCTACGCGCGCGGCCTGTGCGAAGATATCGAATTCTCCCCGGAGGACGGCGGCCGCTCCGATCCCGAGTTCCTGTATCAGGTCCTCGAAGTGGCCATCAAGGCCGGCGCGACCACGCTCAATATCCCTGATACCGTCGGCTATACCACGCCGCAGGAGTTCGGCGCGCTCATCGCGGGCATCCGCGAGCATGTGCCGGGCGCACAGGATGTCATTATCTCCGCTCATTGTCATAACGATCTGGGCCTTGCCACGGCGAACACCCTGGCCGCCATCCAGAACGGCGCGCGGCAGGCGGAAGTCACGATGAACGGCATCGGGGAGCGGGCCGGCAACACCTCGCTCGAAGAAATCGTGATGGCGCTGCACACCCGGCCCACGGTCTACAGCGTGCATACGAATATCGACACGACACAGATTGCGCGCATCAGCCGCCTGGTCAGCGCGTACACCGGCATCCCCGTCCAGCCGAACAAGGCCATCGTCGGCGCGAACGCCTTTGCGCACGAGGCCGGCATCCACCAGGATGGGATGCTCAAGAACCCGCTGACGTACGAAATCATGCGGCCCGAGACCATCGGCATCAACGAGAGCCGGCTGGTGCTGGGCAAGCACAGCGGCCGCCACGCCTTCCAGACGAAAGTGGCTGAACTGGGCTATGAGCTGAAGGCCGAGGACCTTAACCGGGTGTTCGAGCGGTTCAAGGAACTGTGCGACAAGAAGAAGATCGTCAGCGACCCCGATATCGAAGCCATCATCAACGATGAGGTCTACCAGCCGGTCGAGCTGTGGCGGCTCCAGCATGTGCAGGTGTCGTCGGGCAGCGGACTGCGGCCCACGGCGACCGTGCGGCTGCGCGGGCCGGACGGCGTGACGCGGGAAGATGCGGCCATCGGCACAGGGCCGGTGGACTCGGTGTATCGGGCCATCAACCGCATCGTGCAGGTGCCCAACGTACTCACCGAGTTCAGCATCCAGGCGGTGACGGAGGGCATCGACGCGGTGGGCGAGGTGACGATCCGCATCGAGCCGACCGCCGCGGGGACCAACGGCCACGGCGAAGAAGCGCTCAATCCGCAGACCGGCCCGCGTGCCCGCACGTACAGCGGCCACGGCGCGGACACCGACATCATTGTTGCCAGCGCCAAGGCCTACATGAGCGCGCTCAACAAGATGCTGACTGTACGTCGAGGAGAATAGAACGCAGACGACGTGCCAACCCTCGGTTGGCCCTGACTATCATGATTAGCGCTGATATTCTTCAGATAAGTGAATATCAGCGTTCGTCATGATAATCAGCGTGATCAGCGTTCTATCTAAAAGGGTGTGATATGCCAAAGACACTGTTGGATAAAATCTGGGACGCGCATGTCGTGACCCAGGAGCCGGGCAGCCCGGCAGTCCTGTACATCGACCTGCATCTCGTCCACGAAGTCACGTCGCCGCAGGCGTTCCAGACGCTCCGCGAACGCGGGCTGAAGGTGCGCCGGCCGGACAAGACGCTGGCGACCGTGGATCACAGCATCCCCACCTATGACCGCAGCCTGCCTATCATGGATGCGCTGGCCGCAAAGCAGGTCGCGCAACTGGCGACGAACTGCCAGGAGTTCGATGTGCCGCTGTACAGTCCCGCGACGGGCCGGCAGGGCATCGTGCATGTCATCGGGCCGGAGTTGGGCCGGACGCAGCCGGGCATGACCATCGTCTGCGGCGACAGCCACACGGCCACGCACGGCGCGTTCGGCAGCCTTGCATTCGGCATCGGCACGAGCGAGGTCGGTCACGTCCTGGCGACCCAGTGCCTCCTCCAGCACAAGCCCAAGACCTTCGAGGTGCGAGTGGACGGACAACTCCGTCCCGGTGTAGGCCCGAAGGACATCATTCTCGCGCTCATCAGCCGGATCGGCATCGGCGGCGGCACGGGCCATGTCTTCGAGTATACCGGTTCCGCCATCCGCAGTCTCTCAATGGAAGGGCGGATGACGGTCTGCAACATGAGCATCGAGGGCGGCGCGCGGGCCGGTCTGGTCGCGCCGGATGATACTACCTTCGAATACCTGACGGGCCGGCCGTTCGCACCGCGGGGCGCGGCGTGGGACGCAGCAGTCGCGGTCTGGCGGCAACTGCCAAGTGACGCAGGTGCGACGTTCGACCGTTCGGTCACGCTGGATGCCTCCGGGTTGGAGCCGATGGTCACATACGGCACGAATCCAGGCATGGCTGCGCCCATCACGGGCCGCGTGCCCGATCCGGCAGAGGCGCGCGACCCGGCTCAACGTCGCGCGCTGGAGAAGGCGCTGGCCTATATGGGCCTGCAGCCTGGCCAGGCACTCCAGGGTCAGCCGGTGGATGTCGTGTTCATCGGCAGTTGCACCAACGGCCGCATTTCGGACCTGCGGCAGGCCGCGGATGTGCTGCGCGGGCGGCGCGTGGCCGAGGGCGTGCGGGCGCTCGTCGTGCCCGGTTCGCAGCAGGTCAAGGCGGAGGCCGAAGCCGAGCGGCTGCACGAAGTCTTCCGCGAGGCCGGCTGCGAGTGGCGCGAGCCCGGGTGCAGCATGTGCATCGCGATGAACGGCGACCAGCTTGCGCCCGGCCAGTATGCCGTCAGCACGAGCAACCGCAACTTCGAGGGGCGGCAGGGCCCGGGCGGCCGCACCTTCCTTGCCAGCCCGCTGACCGCTGCTGCCGCCGCCGTGACCGGCGTCCTGACCGACGTCCGGTCGCTCATGTGAGGCATACTGTGGAACCATTCACCCCCTTTACCAGTCGGGTCGTCCTGCTCCCTGCGGAAAACGTGGACACCGACCAGATTATCCCGGCGCGTTTCCTGAAGACGACGGACACCGCCGGCCTGGGCGCTAACCTGTTCGCCGATTGGCGCTACGATGCGGACGGCCGGCCGCGGCCCGACTTCGTGCTGAACCGGCCCGAGAGCCGGGGCGCGGCGCTGCTGCTGGCCGGCGACAACTTCGGCTGCGGCAGCTCGCGCGAGCACGCGCCCTGGGCGCTGCTGGGCTACGGCTTCCGCGCAGTCATCAGCACCTCGTTTGCCGATATCTTCCGCAATAACTCGCTGAAGAACGGCCTGCTGCCCATCGTCGTGGACGCTGCGACGCACGAGCGGCTGTTCGCGCTGGCCGCCGCGCAGCCGGAAGGCGAGTACCGCGTGGACCTCGCCGCGCAGACAGTTACGCTGCCCGACGGGACCGCCTTCGACTTCCAGATTGACCCGTTCGCGCGTACCTGCCTGCTGCAGGGCGTGGATGAACTGGGTTATCTGTTGGGCCATGTGCCTGCCATCGAGCAGTACGAGGCGGCTCGCGCGTAAGCTCGCCATCACGGACGGGGGGTACATGCCGATGCATGACCACATCTACATCTATGACACCACGCTCCGCGATGGCGCGCAGGCCGAGGGGATTTCATTTTCGCTGGAGGACAAGGTCAAGATTGCCCAGCGGCTGGACGATATCGGCATTCCCTTCATCGAGGGCGGCTGGCCCGGCTCGAATGCGAAGGATGCCGACTTCTTCCGGCGGATGCAGGCGATCCCGCTGCGGCAGGCGCAGATTGCTGCGTTCGGCTCGACGCGGCGCGCAGGTATGACGTGCGAGGCCGACCCGCAGGTTGCCATGCTGCTGGATGCAGCGACACCGGTTGTAACCCTGGTCGGCAAGAGCTCCGACCTGCACGTCACGCACGTCCTCGAAACGACGCTGGACGAGAACCTGGCGATGATCGGTGACACGGTGGCCTATCTTCAGGGGTATGGCCGTCGTGTCTTCTATGACGCCGAGCACTACTTCGACGGGTTCAAGGCGAACCGGAAGTATGCGCTGGCCTGTGTCCGCGCTGCGCAGGCTGCCGGGGCGGAGTACATCATCCTGTGCGATACGAACGGCGGCGCGCTACCCTGGGAGGTCGAGGAAGTCACTGCGGAGACGCGGCGTCATCTGCAGGAGGCCGCGGCAGCGCAGGGCATTCCATCCGTTGCACTCGGCATCCACACGCACAACGACGGTGGGGTGGCGGTTGCCAACGCGTTGGCCGGGGTGCGCGCGGGCGCAACGCAGGTGCAGGGTACGGTCAACGGCATCGGTGAGCGGGTGGGCAACTGCGACCTGTGTGCGACTATCGCCAATCTCCAGCTCAAGCTCGGCTCTCGCTGCCTGGCGGATGATGAGCTGCGGCGCCTGACGGAACTTTCGCGTTTCGTCGCGGAGACGGCCAACGTGAGCCACGACACCCACCAGCCTTATGTTGGGGCGAGTGCGTTTGCGCACAAGGGCGGCATCCACGTCGCGGCGGTCATGAAGGTCGAGCAGAGCTACCAGCACATCGACCCGGCGCTCGTGGGCAACGAGAAGCGCGTGCTGGTGAGCGAGCTATCGGGCCGGGGCAACCTCCTCTACAAGGCACAGGAATTCGGGATGGACGCCAGCAAGGAGGAGGTCAAGCAGGTCCTCGCACAGGTCAAGGAACTGGAGAGCCGCGGCTTCTACTTCGAGGGCGCGGAGGCGTCGGTGATGCTGATGCTCCACCGGCTGCGGCCTTCCTACCGCCCGCCATTCGAGTTGATCGACTTCATGGTCGTCGTGGAGCACCGCCAGGGCCGCGGCCTGTTGGCAGAGGCGAGCGTCAAGGTCAGGGTAGGTAATGAGATCATGCACACAGCCGCGGAGGGTAACGGTCCGGTCAATGCGCTGGACAGGGCCTTGCGCAAGGCCCTGCTGCCCCACTACCCCCACCTGGCCGATGTCCAACTGGCCGATTACAAGGTCCGCATCTTGGACAGCAACGCGGCCACCGGCGCGACCACCCGCGTCATCATCGACACCCGCAACACCCATACCACCTGGAGCACGGTCGGCAGCTCGACGAATATCATCGACTCCTCCTGGCAAGCCCTGGCCGACAGCATGGAGTACGCGCTGCTGACTGACGTTTGATATAACAAACCTTCGAGGTCTCGTGCCAGGCGGAGCCTGGCCTAAGACCTCGAAGGTTTTCGCTGTATCAGTGAAAGGACATGTATGCACGCACGAATTACGCTGCTCGGCGGCGACGGCATCGGGCCGGAGGTCGTGGCCGAAGGCGTCAAGGTTCTGCGCCGCGTCGCGGACCATTACGGCCACGCTTTCGAGTTCACCGACGCGCTGATCGGCGGCATCGCCATCGACGAGACGGGCAGCCCCCTCCCGGATGCGACCGTTGCGGCCTGCCGGGCCAGCGATGCGGTGCTGCTCGGCGCAGTAGGCGGACCGAAGTGGAGCGATCCGCACGCGGCCGTCCGCCCGGAGCAGGGGCTGCTCGGCATTCGCGCCGCGCTGGGGCTGTATGCCAACCTGCGGCCGGTCAAGGTATACCCTGCGCTGGCGGGTGCATCGACGCTCAAGCCGGAGGTCGTGGGTGGGGTCGATATGCTCATCCTGCGCGAGCTGACGGGCGGGCTGTACTTCGGGAAGCCGCAGGGCCAGTCTGGCAGCGCGCCCGACCGCGAGGCGGTGGACACGCTGCGCTACACCGAGGGCGAAATCAGCCGGTTGATGCGCATGGCCTTCGAGTTGGCGCGCGGTCGCCGCGGCAAAGTGACCTCCGTGGACAAGGCGAACGTGCTGGCGTCGTCGCGCCTCTGGCGGGCGGTCGCGCACGAGGTTGCCGCGAACTACCCCGATGTGCAGCTCGAAGACGTCTTGGTGGACGCGTGTGCGATGTACCTGATTCGCCGACCCTCCGATTTCGACGTGATTGCCACGGAGAACATGTTCGGTGACATCCTCTCGGATGAGGCGTCGATGCTCGCCGGGAGCATGGGCATGCTGCCATCGGCGTCCCTGGGCGACGCAGGCAGCGATAGTGGACGCCGGATGGGGCTGTACGAGCCGATCCACGGCAGCGCGCCCGATATCGCGGGGCAGGGCATCGCGAACCCGCTGGCAACGATCCTGAGCTGCGCGCTGCTGCTGCGCTGGTCGCTCGGCCTGCCCGCGGAGGCGGATGCGGTGGAGGCCGCGGTCGATGCAGTGCTCGCGGCCGGCTACCGCTGCCGCGACATCATGACGCCCGGCGGCACGCTGCTGGACACGCGCGACATGGGTTATGCGGTCGTTGACGGAATAAGGAACGAGTAAACAGTAACGAGTAAGGAGTAACGAGTAATATTCACCAGTCGCTTACTCCTTACTCGTAACTCGTTACTCCTTACTCATCTCCACGTGAGAGGACAAGCACACATGCGATCCGACATGGTCAAGAAGGGGTTCGAGCGTGCGCCCCATCGGTCATTGTTGCGCGCCACCGGCGTCATCCAGAGCGAGGACGACTGGAACAAGCCGTTCATTGCTATCGCCAATTCATACACCGACATCATTCCGGGCCACGTCCACCTGAAGGAGTTCGGGGAGGTCGTGCGCGCGGCGGTGCGCGCAGCGGGCGGCGTGCCCTTCATGTTCAACACCATCGGCGTCGATGACGGCATCGCGATGGGCCATATCGGGATGAAGTACAGTCTCGCCAGCCGGGAGCTCATCGCGGACGCGGTGGAAACCATGATCGCGGCGCACTGGTTCGACGGCATGATCTGCATCCCCAACTGCGACAAAATTGTGCCGGGGATGCTCATGGCGACGATGCGCCTGAACGTGCCGACCATCTTCGTCAGCGGCGGACCGATGAAGGCCGGCACGACCGCGGCAGGTCGCGTCGTGGACCTGATGTCGGTGTTCGAGGGCGTCGGCGCGTACAACAGCGGCAAGATCACGGTTGCGGAACTGGACGAGCTGGAGACGGCTGCTTGCCCCACGTGCGGCTCCTGCTCCGGCATGTTCACTGCCAATTCGATGAACTGTCTGTGCGAGGCGCTGGGGCTCGCGCTGCCGGGCAACGGCACGATCCTGGCCGTCGATCCCCGCCGCGAGGAGCTGGCGCAGTGCGCCGCAACCCAACTGCTGCGTCTTGTCGAGATGAACCTGTGCCCGCGCGATATCGTAACAGCGGAGGCCATCGACAATGCGTTCGCGCTGGATATGGCGATGGGCGGGTCGACCAACACGGTCCTGCACACGCTGGCCCTGGCGCAGGAGGCGGGCGTAAACTATCCGCTGGCCCGGCTCAACGAGGTGGCCGAGCGCGTGCCCAACATCTGCAAGGTGTCGCCGTCGTCCAGCTACCACGTCGAGGACGTGGATCGCGCGGGCGGGGTGTCGGCTATCCTGTGGGAGCTGTTCAAGCGACCGGGCATCCTCCACGGCGAGGCGATGACCGTCACGGGCAAGACGCTGTACGAAAACGTGGCCGGGGCGGAGAGCCAGGACCGCGGGTGCATCCGTCCGTTGGACAACCCGTACAGCGAGCGCGGCGGGCTGGCGGTGCTCTTCGGCAACCTTGCGCCCGAGGGCGCGGTCGTCAAGACCGCGGGCATCCTGCCCGAGATGATGCACCATCGGGGTCCGGCGGTGGTGTTTGACTCGCATGACGAGGCGAACGCAGGTATCCTCGGCGGCCGCGTGAAGGCCGGCGACGTGGTGGTCATCCGCTACGAGGGGCCGAAGGGCGGACCGGGGATGCAGGAGATGCTGGCGCCCACGTCGAACATCATGGGCATGGGCCTGGGGTCATCCGTCGCGCTCATCACCGACGGCCGATTCAGCGGCGCGACGCGCGGCTCCAGCATCGGTCATGTCTCGCCCGAGGCTGCCGCGGGCGGGCCGGTCGGCCTGGTGCAGGACGGCGACATCATCGACATCGACATCCGGGCGCGGACGATGCACCTGGAGGTCAGCGACGCGGAGCTGGCGCAGCGCCGGGCGGTCTGGCAGCCCGTCCGCCGCGAATTGACCGGCTGGCTCAAGCGTTACGCTGCGATGGTCACCTCGGGCAGCGAGGGCGCCGTGATGCGAATCTAGGCGCACCGGCGGATTTGAACCGCGAAGACGCGAAGGACGCCAAGAAGTTATATCTTTGCGTTCTTCGCGCCTTTGCGGTTCAGATTACCTCTGCACCTCAGCGATTGCGTTGCACACGACCGGCAGGTTCGCCTGGGTCATCCCCGCGACGTTGATGCGGCCCGAATCCACGATGTAGATCGAGTATTCCTCGCGCAGCCGCTTGACCTGCTCCTTGTTCAGCCCCGTGAATGAGAACATGCCGTACTGCCGGCTGATGAACGAGAAGTCGCGGTCGAGGCCCAGGCCGGTCAGCCCATCCACGAACAGGCGGCGCATGCCGTTGATGCGCTCGCACATGGCCGTCACTTCGCCCTCCCACTCACGGCGCAGGTCGGGGGAGTTGAGGATGGTGGTGACAATCTTGGAGCCGTGTGCGGGCGGGTTGGAGTAGTTCGCGCGGATGAGCGTCTTGATCTGGCTGAGTGCGGCCTCGGCTACCTCCGTGCTGCGCGCGACGAACGTCAATGCACCCACCCGTTCATTGTAGAGCCCGAAGTTCTTGGAGAAGGATGACGCAATCAGCACTTCGTCCAGCTTGCTGCACAGGTGTTGCACACCGGCCGCGTCGGATTCGAGCCCGCGCGCCAGCCCCTGGTACGCGAAATCCACGAACGGAACCAGG
>DAOUGK010000005.1:0-5697 GCA_034429055.1 Anaerolineae bacterium
GATTGGCACCACGCGCGGTCTGTACGGCTTCCAGCCGGACACGGGCGCCGCGGTGCGCTATACCCACGATCCGGCGGACCCGTCCAGCCTGAGCAGCAATGAGGTCCACTCCATCCTGGAGGATCGCAGCGGACGCCTGTGGGTCGGCACATGGGGTGGTGGGCTGAATGAGCTGGACCGGGCGACAGGCAAGTTTGTCCATTACACGGTCAGGGACGGGCTGCCCAACAACACGATCTACTGCATCCTGGAGGCTGCGGGCTCGTCTGCGGACGCTGCCGGCGGCCTGTGGCTGAGCACCAACAATGGGCTGTCGCGGTTCGATCCCAGCCGCGCGAGCGCGGCCCTCACGCGCAGCTTCAGAAACTACGATGTGGGCGACGGGCTGCAGAGCAACGAGTTCAACACGGGCGCGTGTGCGATGTCGCCGGAGGGTGAGCTGTTCTTCGGCGGCGTCAACGGTCTCAACGCCTTCGACCCGGCCCGCATCGAGGAGGACCGCGCGGTCCCGCCGGTCGTGTTGACATCCCTGACGCGCGGGGGGCAGGCGCTCTCGCCCGAACGTGCGGTCGAAGGGCTGACCGAGTTGACCCTGCGCTGGCCGCACGATTCCTTCGAGTTCGAGTTCGCTGCGCTCAACTACTCGCAGCCGGCCAAGAGTCGCTATGCGTACATGCTGACTCCGCTGGAGACTGCGTGGACACAGGCCGGCAGCCGGCGCTATGGCAACTACACGAACCTGCCTGGCGGCGCCTACACGCTCCGTCTGCGCGCGACCAACAGCGCAGGGGTGTGGAGCGAGGAGGGCGCCAGCCTGACCATCACGGTGATTCCGCCGTTTTGGGAGACGCGGGTCTTCTGGGTGCTGGTCGGCCTGATGCTGGCCGCGATGACCGTCGCCGCGTATGGTTGGCGCGTCGCCAGCATCGAGAATCGCAGCCGCCGTCTCGCCATCGAGGTCGCGGAGCGGACGCTGACCATCGCAGAGCAGGCCGCCGATCTGGAGGCGCTCTACCAGGCGGATGAGGAACTCGAACGTCATGTGGAGCTGGACCAGGTGCTGCAGGCGCTGGTCGATATCGCAGTGGACCGCCTGCAGGCTGACAAGAGCGCAGTTCTCTCCTGGGATATCGCCCGGCAGCGGCTGGTGATACGGGTAGCGCGCAACTTCAGCGCGGAGGCCGTTGCCCGGATCAGCTTTTCATCAGGAGAAGGCTACATCAGCCGGGTCATGGAGGGGGGCGAGCCGGCCATCGTAGTCGATGCTGAGTCCGACCTGCGGCGCGTGCCGGGACGCCCCGAGGTCATCGCGGCGATCCTGAATGAGGGCATTCGCTCGTTCATGCATATCCCCATCCGGGTGGCCGGCGAGGGCGGCGCGACGAGCGAAGGGAGCGTGTCACCCGGGGAGGTGTACGGTGTCTTCACCGTGTGTTATAACACCTCGCGCGCGTTCGGTGAGCGCGAGCAGCGGCTCTTCACAGCCCTGGCGCAGCGCGCGGCCCTGGCCGTGCAGAACGCACAGAGCTTTGCTGCGGAGCAGCGCCGGGCCGAGCAGTTCCGGGTCATCGGGGAGGTGGGACGTGACCTGGCCTCGATCCTGGACATCAACGAACTGCTGACCGAGATTGTGCGGTTGATTCAACGGACCTTCGGGTATGACCATGTCGGGCTGGCCCTCATCGAAGGCGATGCAGCCGTCTACCGGGTCGGCGCCGGCAAGCTGTGGGAGAACCCGGCTTTCACGTTTTCCCCCAACCACTTCAAAGTCGGCACAGACGGGTCTGGTGAAGGTCCCGAGGGCATCACGGGCTGGGTTGCGCGCACCGGCGAGCCGCTCCTGGTGCCGGATACAAGCCAGGAACCGCGCTACGTCTGGATGCAGGGGAGCAGCACCCGGTCTGAGCTGACCGTGCCGCTCAAGTTGGCAAGCGTACCGGGCAACCGGCCCACCGTCATCGGCGTGCTCGATGCACAGAGTGACCGCATCAACGCCTTTGATGAGAGCGACCTGACCGTCATGCAATCGCTCGCCAACCAGGCTGCCATTGCTATCGAGAATGCCCGGCTGTACGAGAGTTCCAACCGCCAGGTCGCGCAACTCACCGCGCTGCAGGAAACCAGCCGCGCAATCGCCAGCACATTGGAACGTGATGCGCTGCTAAAGCTTATCATGGCGCAGGCGACTGCACTCCTGAACGCGGACGGCGGGCTGATCAACCTGGTGGATTGGGAGCAGCACGAGGATGAAGTGGTCGCGTCCAGCGGGGTGGCCAGTCAGTTCTTGGGCGCACACAACGCGCTGGATGACGGACTGTCCGGATGGGTGACGCTCAACAATCAGCCGGTCATCTCGAATCGTCTGGTTGAGGATGATCGCGTGGCGTCTGCAACCCGAGACTGGCTCGAAAAGTCGCGCGTTGAAAGCGCGGCGCTCGCGCCCCTGGTCGTGAAGGGCCAGGTCGTGGGCACCCTGGTGCTCATCAAGCAGGCAGGCCAGGGTGGCTTCGATGCGGCCGACCGTGAGTTATTGGTGGCCTTTGCCGACCAGGCGGCCATTGCCATTGAGAATGCGCGGCTCTATGAAGAGGCTCAGGCCGCGGCTGCGTTGGAGGAGCGGAGCCGCCTGGCACGCGACCTGCACGATGCGGTCACGCAGACGCTCTTTTCCGCCAGCCTGATTGCCGAGGCTTTGCCTGCGCTCTGGGAGACCAACCCTGCGGAAGGCCGCGCGCTGTTGGACGACCTGCGCCAGTTGACGCGCGGCGCGCTCGCCGAAATGCGCACCCTGCTGCTGGAGCTGCGGCCGGCCGCGCTGGTGGAGTCGCACCTGGCCGATGTGCTGCGCCAGTTGGCCGAATCGGTGTCGGGCCGCTCCGGCATCTCTGTCAAGGTCATCCAGGAGGGGTGTGCGCTGCTGGAGCTTCCGGAACGGGTCCATGTGGCCCTGTATCGCATCGCCCAGGAGGCGCTGAACAACGTTGTCAAGCACGCGCAGGCCCGCCAGGTCGAAGTCCGGCTGGTGTGCGCCAGCGAGCCCCGCGCGCACGAGCGTCCATCTGCCGGTGGGCCGGCGCTTCGGGTCGAGCTGAGCATTGCGGATGACGGCAAGGGCTTTGACCCGGCGGTGATTCCCCCTGACCACCTGGGGCTGGGCATCATTCGCGAACGGGCAGAGGCGATCGGCGCCGAACTGCGCATCGATAGCGCAGCGGGCCGCGGCACGGTCATTGCAGTCCTCTGGCATTCGGCGCCAGGATAGCGGGGTATCTATGTCATCTACACCAACTCGAGTCCTTGTGGTCGACGACCATGCGATGGTGCGCCGCGGGCTGGCCGCGTTCCTGCGTGCCAAGCCGGACCTGCTGCTGGTGGGCGAGGCTGCCGGCGGGGGAGAAGCCATTACCCTCTGCGAACGGCTGCAGCCCGACGTGGTGCTGATGGACCTGATGATGCCGGGCATGAGCGGGACCGAGGCCACCGGAGTCATTCGCAGCCGCTGGCCCCATATCCAGGTCATCGCGCTGACCAGCTTCGGTGACCGGGAGATAGTGCGGGAGGCGCTGGCTGCGGGCGCGCTGAGCTATCTCCTGAAGAACGTTTCGGCGGAAGACCTGGCGGAGGCCATTCGGGCAGCGTGCAGCGGTCGCTCGACGCTGGCCAACGAGGCGGTGCAGGCGCTGGTGCAGCAAGAGAATGAGTTGCCGGTCGCGGACGAACTGACCCCCCGCGAACGGGAGGTGCTCGCGCTGATGGTTAAGGGGCTCACCAATCCTGAGATTGCCAATCGCTTGATCGTCAGCCGCGCGACTGCGAAGGCGCATGTCAGCAACGTGCTGGCGAAATTGGGCGCGGCCAACCGCGCGGAGGCGGTCGCCATCGCGCTGCAACGGAAGCTGGTGTCATAACCCGCAGCCCCCGCGCAATCGACCGGGGACGCTTGCGCCAGTGTCACCGAACGGCGCAATCTGTGGCACAATGGGCCCAGGAATTCCATGTCTCGCAACATGCGAGGATTGGAGTCGAGGCTTTAGGCGGTTAGGTTTCCTGTGAACGTACACGGCCAATCCGGCTAAAGCCTCGACTCCGGCTACAGCTGCAATTCCTGCAATCGGCTCATCAGATATCAAGGCCACATAGGAACACCAGGGAGGGACTTGTGCGCACATTCGAAGGGTGCTGGCCGGCCCTGCTGACACCATATACCCCGCAGGATGATATCAACGTCGCGGCCCTGGCCGCGCTGACCGACTATCTGCTCGCCAGGGGCGTCAGCGGCTTCTACGTCTGCGGCAGCACCGGTGAAGGTCCGCTGCAGACGGTGCCGGAGCGTATTCTGGTCGCGGAAACCGTGCTCCACCAAGTCGCAGGACGCGTGCCCGTCATCGTCCATGTGGGCGCGGCGGTGCTCAAGGATGCCCGGCGGCTGGCGCAGCACGCGCAGGCCGCCGGTGCAGCGGGCATCAGCAGTATCCTGCCGCCCGTCCTGTACGACGCTCGTGGGGTCGTACCTTACTTCGAAGCGATTGCCGCTGCCGCGCCGGAACTGCCCTTTCTGTCCTATCTTTTTGGCTCGACGCGCGATGCCGTGGCGCTGATGCGTGACCTGGGCCACATCCCCAACCTGGCAGGCACCAAGTACACCGGGCCGAATATGTACGAGATGAGCCAGCTCGTCCGGTTCAGGTCAGTGGGCTGGACGGTCTTCTCAGGAATGGATGAGCAGGCCGCGTTGGGGCGGATGTACGGCGCGGCGGGCTGCATCGGTTCCACTCTCAACATCATGCCCGGCGCCTATCGGGAAATCTACGCAAGTTTGCAATGCGGCGACACCGCGCGTGCGCTCGACCTGCAGCAGCGTGCCAATCGTGTCACCGGCCTGCTGCTTGGCACGAGCTTCGCCGGCGCGCTGCGCGAGGCGCTGCGGCTGCTCGGTTTCGATTGCGGCCGGCCGCGGCTGCCCAATCTGGATGTGCCGGGGGTGCAGCTCGCCGCGCTCCATGCCGGACTGCGGCAGTGCGGCTTCACGGAGCTGGCCGCGCTGTAGGATGAAGAGCCAAGGGAGCTCACGCAAAGACGCCAAGACCGCCAAGCGAGACATAACTCGAGTACTTTGCGTCCTTGGCGACTTTGCGTGAGCATCAGCGCGTTTCGGATGTTTGGCATAGATCTGCTACGTGGGAGCTTCATACATGGTATCTGATTCTGCTGACGGCCTGATGACGCGGGAGCGCGTGGACAGCCTGCTGGCAACCTACCGGGACGGCCTGCTCCACAGCACGCTGCCCTTCTGGTTCCCGCGCAGCATCGACGAGGAGCACGGCGGCTTCATGTTCTCGCGCAACCGGGATGGGACGCTGCTGGATACCGACAAGGCCATCTGGCTGCAGGGACGGGCCGTCTGGCTGCTTGCAAGCCTCTATGCCGAAGTGGAGCCGCGGCCGGAGTGGCTCCAGTGGGCGCGTCACGGCCTCGACTTTCTGCGCCGGCACGGCTTCGACGCCGATGGCCGCATGTTCTTCCTGGTGGACCGGCAGGGCCGGCCGCTGCGCAAGCGCCGCTATATCTTCAGCGAAGCGTTCATGATTGCCGGGCTGGCTGCATATGGCCGCGCGGCGGGTGACGCAACTGCGGTCGGGGAAGCTCTCGAGCTGTACCAGCGCGTGCAACATCACCTCGACACGCCCGGCGTCCTCC
>DAOUGK010000006.1:0-6389 GCA_034429055.1 Anaerolineae bacterium
CGTGTCAAGGGCGGGTACAGCGTCGAGACGTACGAGCAGGTGATGAACTCCGGCGACAACCCGCCGGTCATCATCCCGGGCGATGCGGCGAACAGCATCCTGGCGCAGATGTTGCGCGGCATCGAGACACCGGCCGGCGGGCAGATGCCGCCGGGCCGCCCGCTCCGCGCAGACCAGATCGACCTGATCGAACGCTGGATCAATCAGGGCGCGCAGAATAACTGAGAACGGCTTTACTCATTACTGGTTACTCGTTACTCATATAGCGACCAGTAACGAGTAACGAGTAAAGAGTAAACACGCTTCGCGATTCGATGAGAGGGAAGCATGAGTAAACTTGCACGGGTGTCGCTGCCCAGGGCGCTGGCCTATCGCGGCGGGCAGCCGATGATTGCCTGGCTGCTCCACCGCATCAGCGCCATCGGCATCGTGGTCTTCGTGTCCATGCACATCTGGGCTGCATTCTTCCTGTATGCCGTAGAGGGCACGACCGGCAGCATTGCGGGGGCGCTCACCGACTTTTACGAAGCGCTGCCCATGCAGATATTCGTGCTGTTCTGCGTGCTCTACCATGCGATCAACGGCCTGCGCATCGTCGTCCTCGACATGTGGCCCTCGCTCTACCGGTTCAACCGCGAGGCCATGTGGGTGCAGTGGGCAATCTTTCTGCCGCTGTTCCTGCTGCCGGTCGTATTGATGATTACGGGCGGACACTAAGGAGGCTGTGATGGCGATGACCGGTGTCGTGCCGCGCGGGCGGACAGGCAGCAAGTTCGAAACGTATATGTGGTTCTTTACGCGCCTCTCCGGCATTCTCTTCCTGCTGATGGGTGCGTTCAATATCGTCTATGCCAATCTCGCGGGCGGGCAGGGCAACATGGACGTCGGTGCGCAGATGCGCTGGGCTTTCTTCCCCATCTCGTTCCATGTCGAGTCCAGCGCGGTGGAAGTGACGCCCAATTTCGCCAATCCCTTCTGGCAGGTGTACAGCTTCCTGCTGCTGACGTTCACCGCCACGCACGGGTACAACGGCATCCGGGTGATCCTGCAGGATTACGTCCGCCACCCGCTGCTGCTGGCGTGGCTGAAGGCGCTGCTGTTCCTGCTGTGGGCCGGGCTCATCCTGGCCGCAATCTACCTGATCTTCGTCTTCGCAGGCTGACGCCTTCCGTTCGCCCCGGCGGCTGTGCGGGGTGGGCGGGCGCGGGCGGCTGCGTGTTGAAAGGAGCTGATAGCCGATATGGTGCATCGTTTTGACGTGATCGTCGTAGGCGCCGGCGGCGCAGGCTTGATGGCGGCGCTCTATGCGTCTCGGGGCGCAAAGACCGCGGTCATCAGCAAGCTGTATCCCACCCGGTCGCATACGGGCGCGGCCCAGGGCGGCATCGGCGCGGCGCTTGGCAATATGGAAGAAGATCACGCTGAGTGGCACATCTTCGACACCATCAAAGGCTCGGACTACCTGGCGGACCAGGACGCGGTCGAAATCCTGTGTCATGGCGCCATCGAGATGGTCTACGAGCTTGAGCATATGGGTCTGCCGTTCGACCGCACGCCGGAAGGGCGCATCGCGCAGCGGCCCTTTGGCGGCCACACGAACAACGCCACCAAGCAGCCCGTGCGCCGGGCGTGCCACGCCGCGGACCGTACCGGCCACATGATCCTGCAGACGGTCTATCAGCAGTGTATCAAGAACAACGTGGCCTTCTTCGACGAGTACCAGGTGTTGGATCTCCTGGTGAACTCGCAGGGGCAGGTCGCGGGCGTGGTTGCCATCCATATCGACAGCGGCGAGATCCACACCTTCCATGCCAAGTCGACCATCTTCGCGACGGGCGGCTTCGGACGCATCTGGAAGATCACGTCAAACGCATATGCACTCACCGGCGACGGCGTGGCCGTGGCATACCGCCGCGGCGTCCCGCTGGAGGACATGGAGTTCTACCAGTTCCACCCGACCGGCATCCTCAACCTCGGCATTCTGCTGACGGAGGGCGTGCGCGGGGAGGGCGGCGTGCTCATCAACGGGCAGGGCGAACGCTTCATGCCGAAGTACGCGCCGACCGTCAAGGACCTGGCCTCGCGCGACGTGGTGTCGCGGGCCATCTACCAGGAGATTCGGGCGGGCCGCGGGGTTAACGGCAAGGACTTCGTCTGGCTCGACGTGCGACCCGAGACGGTCAATAAGTATTTTGCAGAAGACGGCATCAAGAATCCGGACGGCACGCCGCGGCGACTGACCGCCACGATGATTCGCCAGAAGCTGCCCGACATCTCGGACTTCTGCAAGACGTATCTCCAGGTCGATCCGGTCAAGCAGCCGATGGCGATCCAGCCGACCGCGCACTATGCGATGGGCGGCATTCCGACCGACAACGATGGCCGGGTGGTCATCGACAGCGCGAACACCCCCATGCCCGGCTTCTTCGCGGCGGGCGAGTGTGCCTGCGTGTCGGTGCACGGCGCGAACCGCCTGGGCACGAACTCCCTGGTGGATATCCTCGTGTTCGGCCAGCGGGCGGGCGTCCACGCGGCGCAGTATGCCAACGGCGTCGACTGGCCCAGCCTGCCCGCCGACAGCGAATCCGCCGCACGCGCCGGCCTCGACGCCCTGCGCAGCAGCACCGGCCACGAATCCGTCGCGGACATTCGCCGGGAGATGCGCGAGCTGATGATGGACCACGTCGGCGTGTACCGGACGGCCGAGCTGCTGGAGGATGCGTTGCGGCGACTGGAGCAGCTCCAGGACCGGTTCCGCAACGTCGCGGTCATGGACAAGGGCAAACGCTGGAACACCGAATTGCTCGAGGCGTGGGAGTTGGGCTGCATGCTGGACCTCGCCCAGGTGACGGCGGCTGCCGCGCTGGAGCGGCAGGAGAGCCGGGGCGGCCATTACCGCGAGGACTTCCCCGAACGCGACGATGTCAGTTGGCTCAAGCATTCGCTGGCGTATCGTGCCGAAGATGGCACGATCGAGATGGACACGAAGCCCGTGAAGCTGGGCCGCTACGCACCGGCCAAGCGGGTCTATTGATGGATTGGGGGGCACGATGAGAGTACGGGTCAAAATCCGTCGCTTCAACCCGGAGAAGGATCGTAAGCCCTACTGGGCGACCTACACGGTGGACGCGGAGCCGACCGACCGGGTGCTGGACTTGCTCGTGCAGATCAAGAGCTACCAGGATGGCTCGCTGACGTTCCGCCGCTCCTGCGCGCACGGCGTCTGCGGCTCCGATGCCATCGTCATCAACGGGCGCAACCGGCTGGCCTGCAAGGAACTGGTGCAGGATGTCGGCAGGAGCATCCAGATCGAGGCGCTGCGCGGGCTGCCCGTCATCAAGGACCTGGTGGTGGACATGGAGCCGTTCTTCCGGCAGTATCGCTCCATCCTGCCGTTCCTTATCAACGACGAGCCCGCGCCCTACACCGAGCGCCTGCAAAGCCCGGAAGCGCGCGAGCGGTACGATGATACGACGAAGTGCATCCTGTGCGCGGCCTGCACGACCTCATGCCCCAGCTTCTGGGCGCACTCCGGCTTCGTCGGCCCGGCGGCGATTGTTCAGGCGCATCGCTTCATCTTCGACGACCGCGACCGGGGCGCGCAGGCCCGCCTCGCCATCCTGGCTGAGGCGACCGGCGTCTGGCGCTGCCGCACCATCTACAACTGCACGGAGGCCTGCCCGCGCGATATCCAGATCACGCAGGCGATTGGGGAAGTGAAGAAGGCCATCACGACCGGCGAGGTCCGCTAGACCGGTCCTAGTGTGATAATCTGACACACAGACCTTCGAGGTCCACCTCGAAGGTCTGTGTGTTTCGATGCCCTTAGAATCTTATCCGAATACTCGTAGCCTAGGGCCTTGTGCCCGTCAGGACGCCCACAAGGGGCTATACTACCCCTTTTTCGGATAGACACTTAGTCAGTAGGCGCCTGCCGCTCCCGGAACATATCGACATAGCGAATGCCCAGGAAGGGTTCCCCCTGGTCATTGTCGCCCAGGGTCACCTGGAGAGACAGGCTCCGCTCCCCGCGCAAGACCTGTAGCACGACCTGATCCCCCGGCTCATAAGCGGCAATGATATCGGCAAGCCGGTGATTCGCATCCAGCGGCACATCGTCAACGCGCATAATCAGGTCGCCGACGCGCAGCCCTGCGTCGTCTGCGGGCGAGTCCGCGATGATCTCGCGCACGAACGCGCCGCTCATGCCAAGTTCCGGCACGGTGGGGAGCTCCGGCAGGTCCGGCATCCGGGGTATTTCAGGCATCTCCGGCAGTTCCGGCATCTCCGGCAAATCGGGCAGGCTGAAGCGCTCGACCGGCGCGACATCGACCGGGGCCGCCTGGCCGGCGATGAGATAGGCGACTGCGCCGCCCATGAACAGGCCGCCGCAACAGCCGAATATCAGCGCAATGACACCGACAAGCAGGGCGATCGTGCCGGTGCGGGTTGGTTCCGGCGTAGGGTTCATCTTCAAGCTCCTGACAATGGAAGGATGCTGCTAAGTTACTACAAATCGAACCGATTGACAAGCACTATTCAGGATGCTATAGTGCAGGCGTGGCCTGAACTTCGTTGCTCCGGGGTCATTTGCACCTGATTCTTCGTAGAGGAGGAAGCATGACTCGTCCCTTCATTAAGGCCGGTATCTTCGGCGGGATTGCCCTGCTGGTTCTGAATCTCCTCGGCCTCATTCCTGTGGTGGGCCTGTGTACGCTGCCGTTGAGCCTGATCGTGTACGGCGTAGCCGGCGCGCTGGCGGCCTCGTGGATGCCCGCGCCGCGCACGCCCGGCTCGGCTGCGGGCGAGGGCGCGCTGGCGGGGCTGATTGCCGGCCTCATCGCGGGCATCCTGCAGGTGATCCTGACGCCCTTGAGTCTCTCCATGTCGGGCGGCTCGCAGGCCCTGCTGAACCAGTTGCCGGCGGAGAGCCTGCGCCAGTTCGAGGAGCTGGGGCTGAACCCTGAGGCCATCTTCGGGCCGGGCACGTTTGCCGGGTTCGCGCTGGTGTGCTGTCTGCCGCTGACGCTGGTGCTCGGCGCCGGGCTGGGCGCGCTGGGCGGCGTGATTTACGCGTCGGTGCGGTCCGAGAATCTGGGGTAAGGGGTCTGTGATACACAACCCGTTTTGTTCAACAAAACGGGTTCGTGAGGCCCACAACCATGTCCACCCGAGCCATTCTGCACGTCGATCTCGATGCTTTTTTCGTCGCGGTGGAGCGGCTCGACGACCCCGCGTTGATCGGTGTGCCGGTCATCGTCGGGGGCCGGGCCGAGGTGCGCGGGGTGGTGGCCTCCGCGTCCTATGAGGCGCGCAAGTTCGGCGTCCACTCCGCGATGCCCACCGCCCAGGCGCTGCGCCTGTGCCCGCACGCGGTGCTCGTCTCCGGCCACCGCGGCCGCTACTCCGAGATGTCCGACCGGGTGATGGCGATCCTGGCGGATTACACCCCCCTCCTTGAACCTCTTTCCATCGATGAAGCCTTCCTCGACGTCAGCGGCACGGAGGCCCACTACGGCCCGCCCGGCCGCCTGGCGCACGCGATCCAGGACCGCATCCAGGCGGAACTCAACCTATCCGCCTCGTTTGGCGTGGCAACCAACAAGCTCGTCGCCAAGATAGCCAGTGACCTGCGCAAGCCGCATGCGGTTACCATCGTGCCGCCCGGTGAGGAAGCTGCCTTTCTCGCGCCGCTGCCCATCCGCAAGCTGTGGGGCGTGGGCCAGGTGACGGGCCGCGAGCTGGAACGGCTGGGCGTGCAGACCATCGGTGACCTGGCGCGGCTGCCGCTGAAGGACCTGCAGTGGCATTTCGGGTCCGGCGGGGAGTGGCTATGGCGCGCGAGCCAGGGGCTGGACGACAGCCCGGTGACGCCGGAGCACGAGACCAAGTCGCTCAGCCGGGAGGAGACGTTCGCGCAGGACATCCGGGATGCAACGGTGCTGCGCCGCGAGCTGCTGCGGCTCAGCGATGCGGTCGCGTCGCGGCTGCGCCGCTACGGGTTCCAGGCGCGCACCATCGGGCTGAAGTTGCGCTACGGCGACTTCTCGACGCTGACGCGGCAGACCACGCTGGAGGACGCGACCGATTCAGGCCCGGCCATCTACGAGAGCGTGCTGGCGCTGTTCGATGCTGCATGGGATCGCCGCGCGGTGCGGCTGCTGGGGGTCAGCGGGACGGGACTCACCCGTGAGGGCCGCCAGCTCCGCCTGTTCGAGCAGGGGGATGAGCGCCAGGCGCACCTCGACGCCGCGCTCGACAGCATCCGTGCGCGCTACGGCGAGCGGGCCGTCCAGCGCGCGTCGCTGTTGGAGGAACCGGAGCAGTTATGGATCGGGCGGACAGTGAAGAAGTGACCTCACACGGTGAGGCCTCACCCCCCGACCCCC
>DAOUGK010000007.1:0-10632 GCA_034429055.1 Anaerolineae bacterium
CCTGCCGAGCCAGGGGGGCACGGTCAGAGACCGGCCCCAGCAGTTCTCCGACAGATGCGGAGTCTCCCTGCGGAGACCGAGGCGCCGAAGTCTGCGATGGCAGACTTCGCATGGTTGCACAGCAACACGGTGGCCGCGGTTTCAACCGCCCGGACTCAACTCCTGCGGCATACGCTCAGAGATACGTGGGCGACCTGGCTGCTGTTGGGCTGGCTGATCCTGCCGCCGGTGCTGACGGTGATCGAGAGCCGGCTGCTGCTGCCCATCGTGACGCTGCGCTATCTCCTGGTCAGCCTGCCGCCGGCCTATCTGCTGCTGGCGCGCGCGTTTGCGGCCCTGCCGTTGCCGCGGGCGGGGCGCCTGCTCGCAGCGGGTGGGGTGGTGGCCCTGTGCCTGTTTCACTTGCTGGGGCCGATCGACTATTATAACCGGCCCACCAAGCAGCAGTTCCGTGAGGCGGCTTATTATGTTGCGGACCACGCTGCGGAGTATCCCGGCGGGCTCGTGGTCGCAAACGTATGGAGCAAGGACTACCTGGACTACTACTTCGCAGCGGCCGGCTCGCCCGTGCGGGTGGACCTCCTGGCCGTGAACGCCGAGGATGCACCCGCGCTGGCAGAGGTACTGGCGCGCGAGCAGCCCCGCTATGTGTGGTACATCTCGATGCACCGCAAGACGGCCCCCGAGTTGCTGGCTGAACTGGACACAAAGCTGACCCTGGTCATAGAGCAGCCCCTCATCGGCGGCTGGGTGCGGCTATACGAACGGGCAGAGACGGAGTAGACGATGCGCTGGCGTGAGCGGTGGATCGGTTTCTGGATGGCGCGGGCGGGCTTGAGCCTGGGGGGGCGGCTGGCGAGCCGGCTGGCCGCGCTGGCTGCGCCGCCCTATAAGGGCCGGCGCGTGCTGGCGCGCGCCAGCGCACGCGGCTTCATCTCTCCGCGGGCAGTCATCGCCTGCCCTGATCTGCGCCTGGGACGTTACTGCTTCATCGATGATGGCGTCGTCATCTATAATCGCGGGGATGGCGGCAGTGTCACGCTTGGCGACGGCGTGCATCTCTACCGCGGCACCATCATCGAAATCGGCCAGGGCGGGTGCGTCGAAATCGGCGCAGGCAGCCACATCCAGCCCAACTGCCAGTTCACGGCCTACATCGGCGCGGTGCGCATCGGCCGCGAGGTGCAGGTGGCGCCTGCGTGTGCCTTCTACCCTTATGAGCACACGATCGTCGCGGGCCAACCCATCCACAAGCAGCCGCTCCACACGCAGGGCGACATCGTCGTGGGCGACGGCGCGTGGCTGGGCTACGGCGTCATCGTGCTGGACGGCGTCACCATCGGCGCGGGCGCAGTGGTGGGCGCAGGCGCGGTCGTGACGCGCGACGTGCCGGGAAACGCGATTGCCGCGGGCGTGCCCGCCCGCGTGCGCGGGGCCCGGCCGGATCGGGAATTCCAAGACTAGCCGGAGTCGAGGCTTTAGCCGGTCGGGCCGACTGTAAACGTACACGGCCAATCCGGCTGAAGCCTCGACTCCGGACTTCGCCTGGCGCTGCGCCTGGTATTCCTGAGACCGGACGGCCTGCCCTGCTAGATGCAATGCCAGCCGTCTGTAAACGTATCCAAAACACCGGGTTGTGCGTTTACATACTTACCCGCTGGAATGGCGGCGGCCCGCCTTGTGCTCGGCCGGGCCGGTGCGCCATCCACTATCTCTTTGGAGGATCTCACATGCAAGTTAGCACGATAACACGCGGGCGGCGGATACCCGCGCTTTTAGCGATTACCCTGATCGCTATATTGCTGCTGTCGACCGTCCTGACGCTGGCAAGCCCGGCTGCGGCCCAGACGGGCGGCCAGCCGGCGGCTGCGCCTGCGGCGGACACCTACACCTTCAAGGCTGTGCTCAAGCAGCCCAACACCATCTGGCGCAATATCGAGTTTCCGAGCCGGAACGTCGGCTACGCGATCGGCGGGCCGGACTGGGAAGCTTCCGGGACGGTGATCGTCGCCAAGACGACGGATGGTGGGCTGACATGGACGCCGGCACCGTTCACGGGCACGACCGGTTTCATGCGCGGGCTGGAGTGCACGACGGATGACAAGTGCTGGATGGTGGGCCGCTTCGGGCGTATCTACCGGACGACCAATGGCGGCGTGAACTGGACGCAACTGGGCTCGGCCGGGTATGTTGGCTGGACGTACTCGGTCGCGAACACCCAGAAGGGCGACGGGACGGTCGTCGGGCTGACGTGCGGCTCGACCGCGACTGACCCGGACGATCCCGGCTTCCTGCAATCAGATAACGGCGTGAACTTCGCCAAGGCTTACGCGCCGAACTGCGCAGTGAAGTACGACATCACCTGCCCTGCGGAGGGCGTCTGCTTCTCGGCGGCGCGACGGGGCCGGGTCTACAAGTCGTTCGACAATGGCAAGAACTGGAGCATCCACAACACCGGCATCGATCAGACGCTCCTGGGCATCGACTGCGTGGGGCAGTACGCGTGCTGGGCGGTGGGCGACACGGGGCTGCTCTGGAAATCGACCGATCGCTGGGCGACCTCGACGCGGCAGCAGCCCGGCCTGTCCAGCGGCATGAACTTCGAGCGCGTGGATATGCTCGATGCCAACCGCGGCTATGCCGTCGGCTGCACGCAGCACGACCCGGCGGACATCGCCATCTGCACCGGCGTCGGTGTCATCTACCGGACGGATGACGGCGGCCAGAACTGGCGCGAGGTCGCCCGGCAGCCGAACGGCAGCCTGCTCGATGTCTTCGTGCACACGATGGACGATTTCTACGTCGTCGACGATACCAACACCATCTGGCACGTCACGACCGGCCCTGTCGCCACCAATACACCGACGGTGACTGCCACGCCGACCGAAACCTTGACGCCCACCGCGACCGCGACCGCAACGGAGACGGCCACCCCAACGGAAACACCGACGGCCACGGCTACACCGACGGAGACGCCGACTGCCACTGCGACGGCCACGTCGACCGAGACCGCGACGCCCACGGAAACTGCGACACCGACGGAAACACCGACGGCCACGGCCACCGCGACGGCTACAGAGACCGCAACGCCGCGCATCTTGCGCGTGTATCTGCCGCTGGTGTTCCGCTAAGCCATCGCACGCTGAGGGATACCCCTTAGGCTGTGGAGTACGCATTTGAGAATGCGTACTCCACATTTTCGATACCTTCTGCCGATGGCTGCGCGCAGCCGATGTGATGAAAGTTTCACGATTCCCCTCCCCGTAAGTTCATCTTCGTTTCATATAGCTCCGCCATACTGACCCGCGCTTCGAATAACGCGAGGAGGATACCTCATGCGTGGCATGCCGAAAATGGCCGCCGCGAGATGGCTGGTCCTGGCGCTGGCGCTGCTCCTGCTGGCGCCGGCGGGCCTGGCCCTCTCTCAGGCATCACCCCGAATCAATCAGCTTGTTGATTCAGCGCTGGTCGCAGTTGCGGAAGGCCGCGAACCAGTGCAGCCGGCGGCTGCACCTGCAGCGGACACCTACACCTTCACAGCCGTGCTCAAGCAGGCGAACACCATCTGGCGCAACATCGAGTTTCCGAGCCGGAACGTCGGCTACGCCGTCGGCGGGCCGGACTGGGAGGCGAGCGGCACGAACACAATCGCCAAGACGACGGATGGCGGGCTGACGTGGACGACGACGCCGTTCGTGGGCACAACCGGCTTCCTGCGTGGGCTGGAGTGTACGACGGACGACAAGTGCTGGCTGGTGGGGCGGTTTGCGCGCATCTACCGGACGACGGACGGCGGCGGAAGCTGGACGCAGCTCAGCGCCAACGGGGTGCAGGGGTGGATGTACTCGGTCGCGAACACCATGAATGGGGATGGGACCGTCATCGGACTGACGTGCGACAATCCCCACTTTCTGCAATCGGACAACGGGATCAACTTCACCAATGCGAACGGTCCCGTGCCGAATTGTGCGGTGAAGTACGACATCACCTGTCCAGCTTCGGGGATGTGCTTCTCGTCCGCGCGGCGGGGCCGGGTGTATAAGTCGTTCGACAACGGCAAGAACTGGACTGTCCACAACACCGGCGTCGACCAGACGCTGCTGGGCATCGACTGCGTGAACCAGTATGCGTGCTGGGCCGTCGGCGACACGGGGCTGATCTGGAAGTCGACGGACCGCTGGACCAGCTCGACGCGGCAGCAGCCCGGCCTGCCCAGCGGCATGAACTTCGAACGCGTGGACATGCTGGATGCAACGCACGGGTATGCGGTGGGCTGCACGCAGCATGACCCGAACGACATCGCCATCTGCACGGGGGTAGGGGTCATCTACCGGACGGACGACGGGCAGACCTGGCGCGAGGTTGCCCGCCAGCCCAACGGCAGCCTGCTGGATGTGTTCGTACACACGATGGATGATTTCTACGTCGTCGATGACACCGACACCATCTGGCACGTGAGCATCCCGCCCGCAGCGACCGCGACTCCCACGGCGACGGCCACTGCCACCGCGACGGCCACATCGACGGCCACGCATACGCCGACCGCCACCCCAACGAACACGCCGACGCCAACGGCCACTCCGACCGCAACGCCCACGCTCGTGCCGGGCAGCGGCATGGTGGTCGGTGAAGTGTTCGTGGATCGTAACGAGGACGGCACGCGCGACGCGGGCGAGCCCGGCTGGCCGGATGTGCCTGTCCGCCTCCTCACCGCGGTGGATTATACGATTGCCGACCAGACGGCCACCGATGCGGGCGGCCACTATGGCTTCTACGAGGTGACGCCGGGCGACTGGGCGGTCGAGATCGATGCGCCCGCGGGGACGGTCCTGCTATCGCCCAGCCCCGCGGCGGTCAACGTAGTGAGCGACACCGTGCACACCGTTTTGTTCGCGCTGCGCGAGCTGCCGACGCCGACGCCGTCGCCTACGGCGACTTACACGCCGACCTATACGCCCACGCCGTCGGCTACACCGACAAATACCGCAACACCGACGAACACGCCGACCATCGTTTTCCCGGTGGTCAACGGCTGGGAGAAGGTCTACACGCGGGCGGGTGTCTACTGGCGCGACATCCACTTCACGGATCGCAATACCGGCTATGCCGTCGGCGGGCCCGGCCCGGACTGGAATGCGTACGGCCAGGCGACGCTCATCAAGACCACGAACGGCGGCCTGACGTGGACTCCGCAACTGCTGAGCACCGAATCGTGGATGGACGGCCTCGACTGCAAGGATGCAGCCACCTGCTGGACTGCGGGACGGAACGGCATCATCCTGCGCACGACGGACGGCGCGGCCACCTGGCAGAACGCGGTCAACACGGCCTGGAAGGGCTACCTGGTCTCGACCCGCTGGACGGGCACGGGAGACACGGTCCTGGTGGGCGCGAGCAGCGGGAACATCCTGCGCTCGACCGACGGCAACACTTTCAACGTCATCCCCACAGGCTTCGGCACGGATCAGTGGGACTTCGACTGCCCCGCGCCGGGCGTGTGTTACAGCGCGTCGAGCAAAGACAGCGTGCTCTACTCCTCCAACAACGGCGCGGCCTGGTCGCAGCGCGCGGCCGGGTCCACCGGCGCCACGTACTTCAGCATCGACTGCGTGGACGCCAACACCTGCTGGATTGCGGGCACGCGCGGCCAGATCAGGAAGACGACCGACCAGGGCGCGAACTGGGTGCGCCAGCAGCCGGACATCCCGGAGCAGGTGGTCTTCAACCGGGTGCGGATGCTCGACGCGCAGCACGGCTGGGCGGTCGGCTGCACGGACTATGACTATACCGCGGGCGAATGCCGGGGCGCGGGCGCAGTCTATCGCACGACGGACGGCGTCAACTGGGCCGCGCTGCAATCCTTCGCGACAACTGAACTGATGGACCTGCATGTCTTCGCGATGGATGATGTCTACGCCATCGAGTGGGGCGGCAACGTCTGGCACTACAACGGCAAGGCGGTTCTGCCGACAGCGACCTCCATGCCGACCTACACCCCGACGCCTTCGGCCACGCCGACGTCGTCGCCTACGGCGACTTACACGCCTACGGCGACTTACACGCCGACACCGACTTATACACCGAGCCCGACCGCGACGGCCACACCGACCACCGGCGACATCGTGGGCACGGTCTACAACGACGTGAACCGCAACGGCAAGCACGATGCGGGCGAAGGCGGCGTTCAGGGGCTGTACGTCGTCCTGAAGCTGAACGCGGCCATCCGCGGCACTGCGTACACCGACAGCCAGGGCCGGTTCGCCTTCCGCGAACTGGACCCCGGCATCTGGACGACGACCATCACCCTGGGCACGCTGCTGGAGCCGGTCGGCTGGACCAACCCGACGGTCGTGTACATCCAGGCCGGGCAGACCGTAGACCTGCTGTTCCCGGTTGCGGAGCCAGTGCCGACCATCACGCCGGGGCCTTCACCGACCCCGACTTACACGCCGACGCGCACGCCCACCTTCACCCTCACTCCCACGGCAACAGCGACGCGCAGTCCTGGCGAGCGCATCGTGCGCGGGACCGTGTTCAATGACCTGGATCGCGATACGGTGGCCGACCCCGGTGAACCGGGCGTGGCGAACGTGAAGGTGGAAGCCGTCCAGGGCATGTGGCGCTACCAGCGGCTGACCAACGCCAGCGGTCAGTTTGTCTTCGACGAGCTGGAGCCCGGCTCATGGACGATCCAGGTGCAGCCGCCGCCCGGCATGGAGCAGAGCGATCCGGTCGGCCCGACCGCCGTCTGGTTGAGCACGAACACGCAGCTCGATCTGCGCTTTGCGCTGGTGGACCTGCCGACGCCGACGGCCACGCCGAGCCACACGCCCACCGCGACGGCCACGGCGACGGTCCCGGTGCGCCGGCTGTACGTCCCGCTGGTGTTGAGTCAGTAGTGCACGTGGAGTCGAGGCTTTAGCCGGATAGGCGGGGGGTGTGCGTACACACTCAGACCGGCTAAAGCCTCGACTCCGCTAACGTTTTGAGTTCTTCCAGACCGAATGCTTTTTGAAACAGGGCCGGGGTATGCTATACTGGGCTTTCGGCCCGACAACGCCCCTGCCTGACGGACGGAAGCGCACCCATATGCGAGACGCAACGATCGGCGCGCGCGCCGATTTTCTCTTTGCCTCCCGGCCGCGGTCTGCGCGGCGCGGAGTTCGGCGCGCCTGGCCGATGCCGGGCTTGCTGCTGAGCATCATCATCTCGCTGCTCGGCATCCCCGCCTGGCACGCGGCTGCGACACCCGCGGCCGCGGGAGCGGCATCCTCGACCGTGATCCCCTGTCTGCCCGTCGGCCCGGAATTCCTCGGCAGCGACGCGGCCAACCCCTATATGATGGAGCAGGAAGTCTGGCTTTACTGGTCGGGTCCGGTCACGTCCGCCCGGCTGGTGGGCTATGAGTTCAGCAGCAGCGTGCAGGGGACCTATGGCCGTTCTATCTATGTCAACGGGACGAAGGTCGGCGGCTCGGCAGGGAAGGCCGGTGATCAGGCGCGCTGTGGTGGCTTCAACGACCCGCAGCAGACGTGGGCCATCCCCGACCCGGCGATCCTCAACTATGGCCGGAACGTGGTCACGATCATGCTCGACCCGGCGGTCAGCGACAAGGGTTGGGGCCTGAGCCGCGTGCAGATTGAAGTCAACGGTGCGACGTTAACCGGCCCGCGCTACCGGCAGGTGACGATTCCGAGCACCTACTTCAACAACTGGGCGAACTACGGCAACGAGGGCACCTGGGCGCACATCATGGAGCCGCGCGGGTATAACCCGGCGACGCCCGCACCCCTCCTGATTACCGCGCACGGCTTCGGCAGCAATGGCCTCGAAGTCATGCTCGACTATGACGATGCCGCGGATGCGCGGGGCTGGCTCGTAGCCTCCGCCGACCTGCACGGCGAAGTGTGGGAAGCGAACTACGAACTCGATCCCATCACGCGCGAACCGCGGTTCGGCACGGTCGGACGCCGCACGATGGGCGCGCGCGCGTCGCAGCAGGACATCCTCGACACCATCAATTACATGCAGGCCAACTATAACGTGGACCCGGCGCGCATCTACCTCGTCGGTCACTCGATGGGCGGGCTCACCGCGCTGCTGACCGGCGCACGCGGGGCCGACCGGTTTGCCGCGATCGTGTCTGACAGCGGTCCGACCGACCTCATCAAGTGGGAAGACGAGACCAACCCTGACCCCCTTGATCTTGGCAGTACGCCCAACGCGTCCATCAACAACGCCATCCGTACGGAGACCGGCACGTACACTGAGCCGACCCACTACCCGGGCGCGAAGCGCGTTCCGACGGATTATCCCTTCGAGTACCAGCGCCGGTCGCCGGTCGAGTTCGCGGCCAACTTCAAGCACCTGCCGCTGCTGATGCTGCACCCCGCCAGCGACAACAAGGTCCACCGGCATCACCCGGAAGACCTGTACCTGCTCGCGCAGCAGTATGCGCCGGAGCACGTCGAACGGGTTTACTTCCCAGGCATTCACGGCGACCGCATCGCGGATTTCGCTAATTACACGCTTGACTGGCTCGGCCAGTTCACCCGCCCGCCCGCAGATGCCCCGCGCGACTTGAGCTTTGCGACCGACTGGTCCGGCTCACACTTCTGGCTGGACGTGAAGCTGTCCGCGGACGCGCTGCGCGAGGCGCACTGGGTGCGCGTCCAGCGTGCGACCTATGACCCCTTCGCGCAGGTGGCCGAGGCGGATATCGAGAATCGCAAGCCCCTCACGGGCGACTATCTGAACGGGCTGGGCGTCTACCCGCCGCAGAACCTGGCGATTACGCTGTCGTTCGATGTGGCGCGCATGGGCCTGCCTGCGACCGGACCGTACACCGTCGAGCTGGTCAACAAGGACGACGGCACGTTCACCCGCCTGCCCATCGCCAACGCGGCGGGCGGCAAGGTCGCGGCCGGCGTGCCCGCGGGTGCGTACATCGTCCGCATCACGGCGGGCGACCGGCCGCCTGCCACGCAGGTGCTCACCTTGCGCCAGGGCACGAGCGGCTACACCGGCGCGCAGGACACCTACCTGAGCAGCTGGTTGCCCGACGCCAACTATGCCGGCAGCCAGGGGCTCTACCTGTACCACAACAAGGACGGCAGCCCCACTCTCAGCCCCGCGCTCAAGTTCGACCTGTCGCCGCTGCCTGCGGGCGCGTATCTGCGCTACGCGGTCCTGAGCGTGCGTGTGAGCCAGACGCCGGATGCGGGCAAGCCCTGGTTCACCCAACCCATGAGCGTGCATGCGCTCAATCGAGTATGGCAGGTGGGCGAGGCGACGTGGAACCGGGCGACCGCGGGCGTCTCCTGGGCTGTTCCCGGGGCGGAGGGCGTGCCGCAGGATCGGGCCGCCGCGGCGACGGACGCCGCGGCCATCTATGCGGACAGCAGCATCACAACGCGCTATGGCTTCGACGTAACCGGCCTGGTGCGCGGCTGGCTGGCGAACCCGACGTCGAACCAGGGCGTTCTGCTGCGCAGCGACCCGGTCGATGGACTCTCGTATACGCAGGCGGCAGGGTCGACGCTCGGCAGCTCCGAGTCCTCCGACAGCAGCAAGCGGCCCTTCCTGACGCTGATCTACACGCTCGAACAGCCGACGCCGTCGCCTACGGCAACGTCATCGCCTACGGCAACTTACACGGCGACGCCTACGGCGTCGCCCACACCGACCAACACGCCCACGCCGACGGCCACCGCCACTCCTATCGCCGGGCAGATTGCAGGCGCGATCTTCATGGACGGCAACCGCAACGGCCGCCAGGACACCGGCGAAGACGGGCTGGCGGGGCGGCTGGTGCAGCTCTGGCAGGGCGGTGCGCTGCAGGACAACGCCACCACCAACGCAGCCGGGCAGTACAGTTTTCCGGAGGTTGCGCCCGGCGACTGGCAGGTGCTGGCGAGCGTGCCTGCGAACTATGTCGTGACGACCGGCGCGAACCCCGCGACGGTGCGCGTCACGGTGGCGAATACCGTGCGGGCCGACTTCGGCATCGCGCTGCCGCCGACTGTTACGCCCACCCCCACCGCGACTGTCACCAGTACACGGACGTCGTCGCCTACGGCGACTTACACGGCCACGCCCAGGCACCGCACCTACCTGCCGCTGATCACGGCTGATAACTGAGCAGCGTATGGATTTCGTCGGCTACTATGACCGCTATTGGGCGGACAAGGGCGACCGGGTGGATCGCCGGCGCCTCGCGCTGCTGGCTGCGCACGTCGCCGCGGGCGAGCGCGTGTTGCAGGTGGACGGCGGACCGGGCTGGCTGGCCGAGATGCTGCAAGCGCGCGGCGCGCAGGTGACGATGACCGACCTGTCGCACGTTGCGGTCGAGCTGGCCCGCGGCCGCGGCGTCGCCGCACAACAATGCGAGATTGACGCAGGCCCGCTGCCCTTCGGGGATGGCACGTTCGACGTGGTCGTCTGCGACTCGCAGCTCGAACACCGCTTCGACCCGGAACACGCGCTGGACGAGATGGCGCGCGTGCTGGCGCCGGGCGGCCGGCTGATCCTGCTCCTGCCCAACACCGCGCACTGGCGCGTGCGCTGGTGGCTGCTGCGCGGGCGCTTCCCGTATGTGCCGAACACGCCGACCGACTGGCTGCACATCCGCTT
>DAOUGK010000008.1:0-31549 GCA_034429055.1 Anaerolineae bacterium
ACGGGCTTACTCCTGTAAATCCTGTCAATCCTGTCCAGAATCGCCTCTGGTTTTCACATTGGACTGAGTATAGACTAATACACGCACTCCCGCGCGGCATCCGCGAACGCGACGAGCTGCTCCACCGGCGTCTCGAAGAAGTGGTCGGAGCAGGAGCAGATGTACCCGCCGTCGCAACCGACCGTCTCGAACAACCGGTGGACCATCGCCCGGATGTCCGCGGCGCTGCCCGCGGTCAGCGTATTGAACTGGTCCAACCCGCCGATGAGCGCGATGCGATCCCCTACCTTGCGCTTGAAGTCCCACGGCTCCTGGTTGCCGCCCACGCTGACCGGCGCGAGGGTCTCCGACGCGTCGCAGCCGTTCGCCACGATCAGCTCCTCGATGCCGACCGTGCCGCCGCAGGTGTGGTAGGTGACGAGGAAGCCCAGCGAGTGCAGCGCGTCGTGCACCTTGCGGTCATAAGGCAGGCAGAATTCCCGGTGCAGCTTGGGTGAGATGACGGTCGAAGAGGCGGACCCGCCGCCGGTTTCGATCAGGTCGAACTTCGCGCCCTGCATCGTCTCCACGAACTGGAGCTTCTTTTCCAGCAGGATGCCCAGCAGCCGGTGCACCCAGTCGGGCCGGTCCACCGCCGCGAAGATCAGGTCGGTGATGTCCATCAGGCAGGCCGCGTGCTGCCAGCAGCCGGCCTGGTCACCCCACACGAATCCGCGCAGGATCCCCGCATCGCCCACCTCGTCATAACGCCGCGCAATCGGGACCGCGTCCAGCGCAGGGACGGGCATGTACTTGCGGATGAGCTCGATGTCCTCGTCGTGCTTGATGAGGTACTCGGTGATCCACGTGGTCTTGCGGTCGCCCTCGGTCTTGTAGGTCAGCACGCCTTCAGGCGTGTAGATGGTATGGTGCGCGACGCGGTGATCCGGGTCGCTGCTGACGGCGGTGACTTCGTCGCGCCAGGTGGGCGTGTTGAACTTGGTCATGTCGGCATCGACCAACCAGAACTGTCCCATGTCCTGGAAATACTGGATCTGCGCATCGAGGCCGACCTGCTGGAAGGCCTCCAGGTCGGAGATGCCGCCCATGTATTCGGCCAGGTGATAGCCCTGCCACTGGTGGACCGAAGCGGGCAGCCGATCAGGCTTGCCGCGTTTGAGGGCCGTTAAGAGGCGATCTTTGGAGTTCATCGCAGCGTTCTCCTCTCATGGGAGTGTATCATTGGCCGGTGACTGGAAGTGCCTTTCCCAGGACCAATATTTGTCTTCCGTGTGGTCTGTGTGTTCCGTAGTCATTCCTAGAGCGGCAGCCCGCTCGATCGGCGGACGATGATCGCCGTTGGCAGCACAATTTCCTCCGGCGGATGCAGCGCGGCCTGGCCGTTGCCAAGCTCCGCCAGCCGGGTGAGGAGCAGTTCGGTCGCGCGCTTGCCCATATCGTACGCAGGTTGGGCCGCGACGGTGAGGAAGGGCTCGAAGACCATGGCCTCAGGCAGGTCGTCAAATGCGACCATGGCGATGTCCTCCGGCACGCGCAGGCCCGCGTCGCGCAGCGCGCGGTACGCGCCCATCGCCACGAAGTTATTGGCTGCGAAGATGGCTGTAGGCCGCGGCGTAACGCGGAGAGCCTGCTGCATCATCTCGTAGCCGGATGCGATGGCGTAGGAGCCGTGCAGGATGAGCGCAGGCTCCGGCTGGATGCCGGCTTCGAGCAGCGCGGCCCTGTATCCTGCCGCACGCTCAGCCGCGGTCGAGACCTGCACCGGGCCGGAGAGCATCGCGATGTGGCGGTGGCCGAGGTCCAGCAGCAGGCGCGTCAGCCGGTAGCCGCCCTCGCGTGAGTCGCAGCGCACCGTGTCGACCGGCCCGCCCTCCACCCTGCGGTCCACAAGGACAAACGGCACTTCGCGTTTGTGCAGCCAGGCGACCGCCTCCGGTGCGCTGCACGCGGGCACGAGGACGACGCCATCCACGCGCTTTTGCAGCAGGATATTCAGATAGCGCGCCTGCTCGGCCTCAGACTCATCTGTGTTGCACAGGATGACGGTGAAACCGGCGTCGCTCGCAGCATCTTCCACCCCGCGCGCGACGGTTGTCCAGAATGGGTTGGTGATATCGGTGAGCACGAGCGCAAGGGTCTTGGTCCGTTTGAAACGCAGGCTGAGGCCGAGCGTGTTGGGAATGTAGCCAAGCTCGGCGACCGCGGCTTCCACCCGTGTGCGCACCGACTGACTGACATAACCGGATTTGTTGAGGACGCGCGACACGGTCATCGTTGAGACGCCGGCCTTCTGAGCTACATCACGTATGGTCGCCATTGTCCACCTGCCCAGACTGAGGGGTGCGCGATGTTATGCGTAACGGGAGTGATTGTAAGATAGCATACGCGCAGGGGGATGTCAAGCGACACGGAATGGGCGTCAGGAACTCCAAATGGAGATTGCCAGGCATCCTGAGCGGAGGGCGTTAGGGCCAGGCACAGCCTGGCACCGCAACGCACGCAGTCGAAGGATCGCCACGGTGCAGGCGTGCTTCGACTACGTGCGCCGCTGCGCGGCGCCCATCCGCTCAGCATGCTTGCACCCTCGCGCACTTTGGAATTACTGGAATGGGCGTCAGTCATCCGCCCGACGCCGCTCGTCGGCAGGGAACTGGGCGACGGCCACGAGCATCAGGTACATCATCGCCAGGCAGAGCGAGAAGAGCGCGGAGAAGACGAACGTGCGGCTGTTGGCGAGCGGATTGCTGAGGCGCGTCCAGATGTCCATCAGCAGCAGAGAGGGATTGGTCAGCAGGTCCCAGCTATTCCAACGGGGGAACCGGCCCAGGTAGACGCCGAACCCGCTCACCGCGATGACGCCGAGCGTGAACAGCCAGCCTGCGGCGCGGCCGGCCCACTGGCGCACGAGACCGTGCACCAGGAACAGCGAGATGAGTCCCAGGAATGCGCCGGTCCAGGCGAACGCACTCAGGAGGATGAGGTCGTACCAGACGGGCACGCGTGCCTGCGGCCACTGCAAGTGCAGCATGTCGGTCAGGATATAGGGTGCGTTCGGGAAGAACAGCAGCCAGAACAACAGACAGGGCACGATCAGCGGCCACACGAGGCGGCGACCCTGCTTGTGCAGGTGATGCGCGAGCAGGGCGCTCAACATGGGCAGCCAGGCCAGGAACAGGTTCCACACCAGGCCGAAGTGCGCGGTGCTGCGGGCGTACATCGCGCGCACGATCAACAGCATGCCGCACACCGCGGTCGCGAAGAGCAGCGAGGCCACGATCGCGGTCTCGCGGCGGTTGGCAACCAGCCAAGACCTCACCCGTGACATAGCACCTCCGATGCTAAATGCCGAATAAGCCTTGATAGTCCGACGAGGCAGGCATCCTGAGCGGAGCCTTGCCCGCAGGGCGAGGCGTAGTCGAAGGAGCCGGGCCTGATCAGTGAGGCGCTCCTTCGACTGCGGGCGTTCCTGTGCGAGGCTGCGCCTCGCGCGGACGCCCTCCGCTCAGGATGCGCCGCCATCGGGTCATCAGCGAGGTGTTGGGATTCCACACCTCCGTGGGCCGGTGTTTTCGACCAGACCATAAGACGCCGCGCTGTGCGAAAAGGTTCAGGGCGAACCCTGTCCGCTGGGAAGTCCTACTCGCCCTGTCCCAGCGAATACCCCGGCTCGCCGTCGAAGGTGTACCGGTTCTCGGTCTTGATGATGTCCAGTCCGGCCTCGTTCAGGCGGGCGAGGAGCGCCAGCACTGCCGTATACGGCAGGCTGTCGGCAGAACCCATGTAGCGGCAGCGCCAGTGGTCCGAGCGGAAGGTCTCGGGCAGGCCTGCGGGATACACCTTGACCCCGCGGTTGGTAATCATGGACAGGCTCAGCGGGCCGGCGTACGCGGCCGTGAGCCGCTGCGCCAGCACCTCAGCATTGCGGCCCGGTTCGTCCCAGTCCAGGAAGACATCGACCCCGACGAGGTCCTTCACCGCCGGCTCGTGAGGCGCGAGCCTGAACTGCACGCCCTGGCCGTGATACGTAGCGGGCTCGGTTTGGGTAGGCCGCCGGTCAAGACGTGCAATGACCGCATCCGTGAACGCGCGGGTGCCGACGCGCTCCTGGCTGAGGCCCATGCGATAGGTGTCGCCCGTGTGGATGCCGTCCTCGAGGGTGCAGAGCCAGGCGTTCTTGATCCGCTCGGCAGCCGCCGGCTGGCCGACATGCACGAGCATCTGGATCGCGGCCTGCAGCAGCCCCGATGGATTGGCGATGTCCTTCCCGGCGATGTCCGGGGCCGAGCCGTGCACCGCCTCGAACATGGCCGCCGCATGACCGATGTTGGCGGAGCCGGCCAATCCGATGGAGCCGGCCACCTGCGCAGCGATGTCGGACAGGATATCGCCGTAGAGGTTCAGCGTCACGATGACATCCAGCATCTCCGGCTGCGCGGCGAGCCGGGCCGCGCCGATGTCGATGATCTGGTGCTCGTGCTGGATGTCGGGATACTCGGCCGCGGCCGTATCGAAGACCCGGTGAAACAGGCCGTCGCTGAGCTTCATGATGTTGTCCTTGGTCATGCACGTGACCTTGCGGCGGCCGTACGCACGCGCATACTCGAACGCATAGCGGATGATGGCCTCGGAGCCGGGCCGCGACACGATCTTGAGGACCTGGACGACCTCATCGGTCTGCCGGTGTTCGATGCCCGCATAGAGGTCTTCCTCGTTCTCGCGGATGATGACGATGTTCATGCCGGGATGGGGCGACGCGACGTAAGGGCTGTACGATTTGCAGGGCCGCACGTTGGCAAAGAGGTTGAGCGACTTGCGGATGGTCACGTTGACGCTCTTGAACCCGTGGCCCTGGGGCGTCGTGATGGGCGCCTTCAGGAACACCCGGTTGGCGCGCAGCGTGTCCCACGCCTCCGCGGGAATGCCGGAAGTCACGCCGCGGCGATACACCGCCTCACCGATCTCGATGACATCGTACTCGAGGTCTGCGCCCGCGGCATTGAGGATGGCGAGCACCGCACGCATGATTTCCGGGCCGATCCCGTCGCCGTGTGCCACCGTGATTCTCGTCGTCATTGCGTCACCCTTTCCTCTCTGGTAATTGAGCCATCGGGGGCAGTGGCGTGCCAGGCCAGCGCCGCATCCAGGTCGGCCGGTTCGTCGAAGCGGGCGACCATCTGGAGGAAGTCCGCCAGGGTCGCGGTGCGCTGGAGCAGAGCGCGCAGCTTCGCGCCGATGGGGTCGGTCGCGGACGGGCCGACGGCATAGGAGCCGTGGAAGGCGAAATAGGCCTGGTTGAGCTTGCGGATGGTATAGCCTCGCCCGACCAGGACCTCGCGCTGCGCAGCCATGTAGGCTTCCGCCTGCTCGACCTGGCCCGCGGCCAGCAGCCGGTCGACTTCGAGGCGGGTCTTGCGCATGAACTCACCGAACTGGAAGTCCGGCTCGGCGGTCTCGTGATGCAGCCAGTTGCGGCGCATGGAGAGCGGTCGCGGCCAGTCGGCGGGGTCCAGCCGGTCGGGATAGTAGCGTTCCATCACGCGGCCGGCAATCTCCCCGCCGATGATGGAGGCGACCGTCTCGTTGAGCGTGCGCATGGCGCGGTTGTCGTTGTAGTTCCAGCCGAGCGGGCGGAACATCAGGTAGGTGTGCGTCCACTCGTGTGCAACCGTGTCGATGACCCACTCCAGATTGGCGTAGGCCAGCACCATTGTGGGATAGGACGAGAAGCCGCCGGTGCCGTCTACCAGCGCGCTGCGATCCAGATCCGCCTGCACCGCGGCCTCGATGCGCTCCATATCCGCAACGGGGAGGGTGGGGTCGAGGTATACCCCGCGCTCGACCAGGATGCGGTCGCGCGGGGAGACGATCAGGTAGTTGGGGCTCTCGGTGAACTGGAAGCGGACGGGCGGCCAGACCTTGCCGAGCGTAGTCAGTCCCTCGTCCGCCAGCACCGCGGCGACCTGGCGTTCGAGAATCCATTCTGCGGCGGGCCGGCGGTCCTTCTGGCTTGCGCGCAGGGCGGTCAGCTCGGCCAGCAGCGGGGCCGCTTCGGCCTGCGAGTCCGTAATGGCAGGGTCGGCGTAGATGCGCTCGATCTCCCGCTGCAGGCGGTCCATCTGCCCGACGCCGTCGATGTACGCAGTGACCAGCGCGCTCTGCTCCGCAGGTGGAAGGTCCGCGCCGGGCCGCGCGAAAAGGTCGCCCGCCTTCTGGCCGATGGCCTGCACCTCCCATGCGGCCAGCCGGAACTGCTCGCCGCTCACGGCCCGGTTGACCAGGAAGTCCGCGCGCGCCGTGCCAAGATAGCCGTCGGTCTGCACCAGGAAGAGAATCACAGCGCAGAGCACGACCAGCCAGAAGCGGCTGCGGGCGCGACTGTACGTGCGCTTGCGCGCCTTGCGGTGCAGGCGCGTGCCTTCCGTGGTTGCAGCGGACGTGCTCATGATGGTGCATTATAGGGCATCGCGGCGGCCAGGCAAGGCACGAGGCTTACACTGCAGGAATTCCAAGTGTAGGCGGCAAGGCATCCTGAGCGGAGGCCCGGAGGGCCGTAGTCGAAGGATGCAGGCCGTGCCGGCGTTCTTCGACTGCGCTGCGCTCCGCTCAGAATGCCCGCACTCTCGCGTACATTTGAAATGGCTGGCTTACACTGTCGGAGGCTGGAAGCTGGAAGCTGGAAGTCGGAAGTCGGAAACTGGAAGCCGGAAGCTGGAAGCCGAATCTTCAATCTTCAATCTGCAATCTTCAATCGTTTTGACGGCCGTGCACACTAGTGCTATGCTTGCCCCCATGCGCACATATGAGCTTTCCCCTGCCGGTCTCTTCACCTTTGCCCAGCGCGCCGCAGTCCTCAACGGCGCCTACGCGGATTATTTCGTGCCCCTGTGGGTCAACGCGCAACAGATGGAGGCGATGGACCAGATTTACGATGTGGATGCGCACTGGTCGGTCGTCGCGCACGCGGGCCGCGAGCCGGTCGGCATGGCGCTGCTGTCGCTGCGCGGGCTGCGCGGCTGGATCAGCGCGGTGGGCGTGGTTCCGGCCTGGCGCCGCCAGGGAGTCGCGCGGGCGATGGTCCGCCGCCTGCTGGAGAATGCGGCGCAGCTGGGCCAGGACGAGGTGTGGCTGGAGGTCATCGAAGAGAACGCGGCTGCGGCCACGCTCTACCGCGAGCTGGGCTTCCGCGAGGCGCGCGAGCTGCTGACCTGGCGCTATCCGGCGGACGGCGACCCGCTGCCCATCCCGCGCGAGCTGCTGCTGCCCGCGCCGGTGGACCAGGTCTTGACGCACTTCGCGACCTGGCACGGCCAGCCCCCCTCCTGGCAGCGGGAGGAACCCACGCTCCGTCACCTGGCCGCCCGGTCGAGCGCGTACGAGCTGTGGATGGAGGATACGCTGGCGGGTTACTGCGTGGTGAGTGAGCGGCCCGACGCCATCTCGATCCTCGACATCGGCCTCAACCCCGACTTCGGACCGGTCAAGGCGGGTCGCACGCTGCTGCAAGCCCTGGTACACCGCTTCCGCGGCCGCGCGTTCACGATGATCAACGTGCCCGCGGACGATGACCTGTCGCGCGCGCTGGCCGCGCTGCGGTTCACGGTGACGATCCGCCAGTGGGAGATGCGGGTTGGGGTGAAATGAGGAACGAGTAACGAGTAACGAGCAAGGTGAAATCAGGCGGAACAGACGCAGCGGAAACCGTAGACGTTTCCAGCGCTGTTCTGGTGACTAGAGATGCGCGTTGCTCCTCGAACCCAACTATCGTCGTTAATCCAACAGCCTCCCCGTAGCACGCGTTCTTCGCCGGTCGTGGGTCCCGTTGGGTTTTGTTTCGGTGACTTAACGTAATAACCGTCCTCATACCAATCGGCTACCCATTCCCATACGTTTCCGGCCATATCCAGGATTCTAAAGTCGGGCGTAGCTCCCTTCGGATAACTGCCGACAGGTGTGGTGGTCTTGATGCGATTACCGCTATTGCAGAGGTATTCCTTGGGCAGTTCGTCGCCCCACGGATAGATGCGCGCCTGGATTCCGCGCGCGGCCTTCTCCCACTCAGCCTCCGAGGGCAGGCGAAATATCCGGCCCGTGGCTTCACTCAGCCAGTCACAGAAGGCCACCGCGTCGTCCCATGTCACTTGTACCACCGGATGATCGTCTTTCTCGAGAAGGTTTGTCTTCAGGCCTCCGGGATGCATCCAATCGGCGTTCTTTACGCGCTCCCAACTGTCGGCGGACCACACCCAGGCCCACTTCCACTTCTCTGCGGCGGTCTGATAACCCTGTGCCTCTGCAAATGCCGCGAACTGTGAGTTTGTGACCGGGGTCCGGGCAATGTAGAAATCCGGCAGCGAAACGATGTGCTGCGGCTTCTCGTCCGAAAAGGCTTGCTTATCCACCTGTGGGTCGCTGCCCATGCGAAACTCGCCTGCCGGTATGCGAACCAGCTCCATCTGGATGGGCGAAGTGATTGTCAGAACAGCGAGTGGGGCGGCAGGCACAGCAGAGGCGACCGTCGCTTGCTCCCGTGGGGTGGCCGTTTCGGAAGAATCGGGCTCAGATGAGAACGGATCAGGCCAATCGGTATCAGGGCGATTGGCTCGCAGCCATGCGATCAGCGTAACCCCGCCGTTTCTCTGTTCAAGGCGGCCCAAGAGTTCGCGAACCAACGTTCCTTTGGTCGTGCTGTCGAGAATGTCTGCATCGAGGCCGAGATCGAAGCACATGTCTTTGATCTCCTGCAGGCTGAAGCGGTCAATCATTGCCTGACGCAGCGCAGCGCGAGCAGTAGTGATATGCATGTTGTCTGGCATGGCAGGTTCCCTCTCCGCTGGCAAGTTTACCACAAAGGGCTATGCTGCGAAAAGTCACTTTGGGGGTGCGGCGATTCGTTCATTTGCTGGTCAATTCGTTGACGGCAGGCGCATTGTGCCCCCGGTTGGAAGTACGTCCGAGGCGCGTCACTTTCTTGGCATCTTCATGAATACACGGTATAATCGCGTGTCCGTCAGTGAGTCGACAGGGTGGGATGGGTATGACTAACGGCACAGCCACGACCGAACTCGCACAACAACTCGATACCCTGCGCCGCGCGATCCGCTATCATGCGTACCGCTATTACGTGCTGGACGACCCGGCCATCAGCGACGCGGAATACGATACGCTGTGGCGGCGGCTCGTCAGCCTGGAGGCGGAGCACCCGGAGCTGGTGACGCCCGACAGCCCGACGCAGCGCGTGCCGGGCGCGGCCAGTGACCGCTTTGCGAAGGTGGCGCACCCCGCGCCGATCCTCAGCCTGGGCAACGCGACCACGCCGGAGGACCTCGTTGCCTGGCGCGACCGGTTCCTGCGGCTGCTGCCCGCGGGCGAGCGCGAGCGGCTCCAGTGCGTCGTGGAGCCAAAGATCGACGGGCTGACCGTGGTGTTGCACTACCAGGACGGCCGGTTCGTACTGGGCACGACGCGCGGGGATGGCATCGTGGGTGAGGACATTACGGCCAACCTGCGTACGGTCCAGGCCGTGCCCCTGCGCATCCCGGTGGCGGAGGATGCGGACGTCGCGCCGCCCGCACGGCTGGTCGTGCGCGGGGAGGCGTACACCGCCATCGCGGACTTCCAGCGGTTCAACGCGGGGCAGGCGGAGACGGGCGAGCGAACCTACGCCAACCCGCGCAACTTTGCGGCGGGGTCGCTGCGCCAGCTCGACGCACGCATCACGGCCGGCCGGCCCATCCGCCTGTGGGTGTATCAGATTGTTGTGCTGGAAGGCGCGGGCGCAGATGCACCCGCAAGCCAGTGGGAGGCGCTGGAATACCTCAAGCGGCTCGGCTTCCCGGTGGAGGCGCGGCGCTGGCTGTTCGACGATTTCGATGCGCTGGTCGAGCACTGCGTCGCCTGGGGCCAGGCGGGCCGCCGCGAGCTGCCGTACGAGGCGGACGGGCTGGTCGTGAAGGTCAACGATTTCGCGCTGCAGGGCCGGCTGGGCTACATCGGCAAGGACCCGCGCTGGGCGGTTGCATATAAGTACGCGGCGGAAGAGGCTGTCACCCGGCTGCTCGACATCAAGATCAACGTCGGGCGCACGGGCACGCTCAACCCGTATGCGGTGCTCGAGCCGGTACAGGTCGGCGGGGTCACGGTGTCTGCGGCCACGCTGCACAACGAAGACTACGTCCGCGACCTCGACATCCGCGTGGGCGACATGGTCGCGATCAAGCGCGCAGGCGAGGTGATTCCCCAGGTGCTGCGGCCGCTGGTCGAGCTGCGCACGGGCAGCGAGCAGCCGTGGGAGATGCCCAAGACGTGCCCCGCGTGCGGCGGGGAGGCGGTGCGGCTGCCCGGCGAGGCCGCGACCTACTGCCTGAACAGCGCAGGCCCGACTCAACTCGTGCGGGGCATCGAGCACTTCGTCAGCCGCGGCGCGATGGATATTGCGGGCTTCGGCATCCGCCAGGGCGAGCTCTTTGCGTCGCTGGGTTATATCAAGGACCTGGCCGACATCTACTATCTGACGCGCGGGATGCTGACCGGCCTGGAAGGGTACGGCGACAAGCGTATCGACAACCTGTTGGCGGCCATCGAGGACTCGAAGCAGCGGCCGCCCGCGCGACTCCTGACTGCGCTGGGCATCAAGGGCGTCGGTGAGGTGGTGGCCGAGGCGCTCATGGAGCATTTCGGCTCCATCGACGCGCTGGCCGCAGCGACACAGGCAGAGCTGGAGAGCATCCCGGGGATCGGCCCGACACTTGCACAGGGCGTCGTGGATTGGTTCGGCCAGGAGCCCAACCGCCGGGTGGTGGAGAAGCTCAAGGCCGCGGGCGTCAAAACGGCGCAGGCGCGCGTGGAGATCGCGGCCGAGGCGCAGCCATTGGCGGGCCTGACATTCGTCATCACCGGCACGCTGCCGACCCTGAGCCGCGATGCGGCGCGCGATTTCATTAAGGCGCGCGGCGGCAAGGTCACTGACTCCGTGAGCAAGAATACGAGCTACGTGGTGGCGGGCGAAGCGCCCGGCTCCAAGCTCGCCAAGGCGCAGCAGCTCGGTGTGCCCGTGATCGACGAGGCCGGGCTGATGGCGCTGGCGGCGTCACCCGGCGGAGACTAACCTGCGAAGGCAGGTTTTGCACTGGTGGCAGCGATTTTAATCGCCAGTACACAAAAAAAGCACAGGCTCTTATATCCACGAAAGGACTTCCGGCCTTCCTATGACCGAACTGAACCAGAGAACCGAACAGAACGCTAATGCGGTCCCCATCCAGTGTCCGAATTGCGGCACGCAGTATTCCGTGCCGGTGCGCACGATGCTTGATGTCAGCGCCGACCCGCGACTGCGCCAGCAGTTCCTCTCTAACCAGATCAATGTGGCGGTCTGCCCCAACTGCCAGACCGGCGGGCTGCTCGAAGTCCCGCTCGTCTATCATGACGCGGGCGCCGAGTTCTTCGCGGTCTATTTCCCGCAGCAGCTCAACATCAGCGAGATGGAAAAGCAGAAGATGATCGGCGACCTGACGCAGTCCATCATGCGCCAGTTGCCGCCGGATCAACGCAAGGGCTATTTCCTCGCGCCGCGGCAGTTCGTCAACCGGCAGAACCTGATGGATGCTGTGCTGGGCACGATGGGCTTCACGCAGGAGGAACTGGACCGCCAGCGCAAGAAGGCCAGGATGGTCGAGCAGTTCATGGTAATGGCTGACGATCCCAAGGGCTTGCAGATGATGCTCAAGGGGAACGACGCGCAGATCGACGCGGAGTTCTTCAGCATTCTGGCGAACATGCTCCAGCAGGCCGAGGCCACGGGCGACGAGAAGACCGTCGAGCGACTCACTCTGCTGCGCGAGGGCCTCATGCCCATTACGACGTTCGGCAAGCGGCTGCAGAAGCAGCGCGCGGCCGTCGAGGGGCTGCGCGACCTGAAGGACCCCGATGAGTTTCTTGCGCGCGTCATTGCCGCCGACGAGGACGAGGTGGCGGCGATGACGTTCGCCGCCCGGCCGCTCATGGACTACACCTTCTTCCAGAAGTTGAGCGAGCGTGTCGACGCCAGCGAGGGAGCGGAGAAGACGCGCCTCACCCAGTTGCGCGACCATCTGCTCGAAATCACCCAGCAGCTCGACCAGGCGACGCGCGAGACCGTTGCAGAAGGCGCGAAGCTCCTGCAGGAGATCATCAACTCGCCCAGCCCGCGCTCCGCGGTGCAGGAGCACATGGCCGAGATCGACGAGGTGTTCATGAACGTCCTCGCGGCCAACATGCAGAAGGCGCAGCAGGACAAGAACGAGTCGCTGTTCGAGCGGCTGGCGATGGTCTACGACGAAGTGATGGGCATGATCCAGCAGGGCCTCCCGCCCGAGGTGCAGTTCGTGGACGCGCTGCTCAACGAGGAATATCCCGACGGCACGCGCGCGATGCTCCAGGAGAACCGCGAGGTGGTCACGCCGGAGGTGCTGGACCTGATGGACCAGATGGCGAAGGAACTGGCCCAGCGCGAGGATGACGAGGCGAAGGAGACGGCCAAGCGCCTCCGCGACATCCGCACCCAGGCCATGCTGCTGGCGTAACGGGATGGAACCGCGAAGACGCAAAGGACGCAAAGAGAGCCTATCCGATAATTGCTCTGGCCGGTCTCCAACCGTGCCAGAGCGGGTTTCCGGATAGACAGTTAGCCTTTGGGCCTTTTGCGTCTTCGCGGTTCACAGGAGGGTCAGGTGAACGCCGAGATCATCACATCGGGCACCGAGCTGCTGCTCGGCGAGATTGTGGACACGAACTCGGTCTACATTGCGCGGGCGTTACGTGACATCGGCGTCAACCTCTACTACAAGACCAGCGTCGGCGACAACATCGCGCGCACGGCCGAGGCCCTGCGTGTCGCGCTGGCCCGCGCGGATGTGGTGATCGTCACCGGCGGGCTCGGCCCGACCGTGGACGATGTGACGCGCGAGGCGGTGGCCGAGGCGACGGGCTGCGAGCTGGGTCTGGATGCCGATTGCCTGGCGCAGATCGAGGCGCTGATGGCGCGCTGGGGCCGGCCGCTGAAGGACAACAACCGCCGCCAGGCGTATCTGCCCAGCGGTGCGCGAGCCATCTCAAACCCCGTCGGCACCGCGCCCGGCTTCATCCTCGAAACACCCCAGGGCACGATCATCGCAGTGCCCGGCGTCCCGCGCGAGATGGAGCGCCTGATGCAGGACACGGTGCTGCCATACCTGAAGGCGCGGCTCGGCGCAGAGCAGGGCACCATCAAGGCGCTGGTGCTGCGCACGGTCGGGCTGCCGGAGAGCTGGATCGACGAGCAAATCGAAGTGCTGATGCGCTCTGCCAATCCCACCGTCGGGCTGGCCGCGCACCTGGGCATGGTGGATATCCGCATCACCGCACGCGCGGCGGACGAGCCGACCGCGGATGCCATGATTGCCGCAATGGCCGCCCAAGTGACTGGGAGGGTGGGGGCGGATGCCATCTACGGGACCGGCTCAGACCGTCTGGAAGCAGTGACCGGCGCGTTGATGGCCCGCGCGGAGCGCAGGGTTGCCATCCTGGAGAGCGCGACGCAGGGCGAGATTGCCCGGCTGCTGTGCAGCACGCCGGAAGGGGCCTCCATCGTCACGCATTCGCTCGTCGTGGATGGGCCGGACGCGCTGGCCGCGACGCTGAACCTGTCGCCCGCTAAGCTGGCGGAGTTCGGCTGGGTCAGCGAGATGGTGGCTGCGGAGGCCGCGGCGACTCTGATCGACACCTACGAGGGTGGGTGGGGGTTGGCCGTGCTGGGCAGCGCGCCCGACGCCGGCGATGTGTATGGGGAGCACCCCGGCGAGACATACCTGGCGCTCGGCACGCCCAGCACCACGCGCGTGGTCCATTACCCCTATGGCGGCGCGGGCGAGCTGGCCCGCCGGTGGATCGTTTTGCGCGCGCTCGACGTCTTACGCCGGGAAGCCCTGAAACGCATTGCGCTTCAGACGCTGCAATAGGCTGTCCATCCGTCAGTCCCAAGGATACGTGCGAATATCGGCCACAGAGGTCGCAGAGACCACCGAGCGGAATAAGGCTGGGCCGCGTGCGACCGCATCTCTGTTGTCTCAGTGTCCTCTATGGCAAAGCTATTTCTGCATAAGGAAGACCCGATGAGCGAGATTCCGTTCCAGCTCAAGCTGGTCCAGATCGAAAACCCTGAAGGGCTCAATTTCATCCTCGGCCAGAGCCACTTCATCAAGACCGTGGAGGATATCCACGAGGCAGTCGTGACCGCCATCCCCGGCGCCAAATTCGGCCTGGCCTTCTGCGAGGCCTCCGGCGTGGCGCTGGTCCGGTCCACGGGCACGGCCCCCGACCTGCAGGCGCTGGCCGAGCGCAACGCGCTGGCCCTGGGGGCGGGCCACTCCTTCATCCTGTTTCTACGCGATGCGTATCCGGTCAATATCCTGAACACCATCAAGATGGTACCTGAGGTCGCGAACATTTTCTGCGCGACCGCCAACCCGGTTCAGGTGATCCTCGCGGAGAGCGAGCAGGGCCGGGGCATCCTCGGCGTCATCGACGGCATCCATACGAAGGGACTCGAGGACGGCGAGGGCGTGGCCTGGCGCAAGGGGTTCCTGCGCATGATCGGGTACAAGCTAAGTTGAGGCAACTATGAATAGATTCCAGCGTGCGCGCAGGAGTCCCGGCACGCACGGGTCTCCCGCGCGGCCGTTCCTGCTTTCCATAACAATCGCGATGTTGCTTCTGACGGTTCTCCTGGTCGCGGCCTGCCAGCCGCGCGCAGCAGAGGTCAGCCAGGCGCCGACCATCCAGACCACGCCTCTCGTGGTCACCTCCGAGCCGACGGCGACCTCCGAAACGCAGCCGACCGCCTCGCCCGCGCCGGAGGATACAGCCACCTTCACGCCTGAGCCGACCGAGACGGCGACGCCCAGCATTACGCCCACTGCCACCGAGACGAGGGTTCCGAAGTCGGTCAAGGAGACGGAGAACATCCTGGTCATGGGCATCGATCCCCGGCCCGGCGACCGGGCATGGCGCACCGACACCATCATGATCGTAGCCATCGACTATGATGCGAACCAGGTCGGCATCGTGAGCCTGCCCCGCGACCTGTGGGTGGAGATTCCCGGTTACGGCATGGGGCGCATCAACCAGGCGGACTTCGAGGGCGAGTCGCTGAAGTATCCGGGCGGCGGGCCGGCCCTGTTGGGCAAGGTGATCGAGGACAACATCGGCATCCCGACGCATCACTGGGTGCGTATTCGGCAGGAAGGTCTGGTGGAACTCGTGGATGCGCTCGACGGGGTAACCATCACGCTGGACTGCCCGCTGCACGAAATCACGCCGCATCCGAGCATCGACGGTGAATACGTAGCCTTCGACTTGCCGGCGGGCCAGGTGTTCCTGGACGGCGCGGCCGCGAAGAAGTTCGCCACGTTCCGCTACAACTCCAATGACTTCTACCGCGGCAAGCGCCAGCAGCAGCTCATCTGGGCCATTCGCGACCGGGCGCTCCAACTGGATGCGATTCCGCGCATCCCGGAGCTGTGGCGCGCGCTCGCGGACACCTTCAAGACGGACCTGAGCGTGCTTGACCTCATCCGGTTGGCGCGGGTGGGCGCGAACCTCGAAGCGTCACAGGTGCATGGCCTCGTCTTCAGCACCGATGCCATCGAGTATGCAGAGATTGGCGGGGCGCAGGTGCTCCGGGTGGCTGATGAGGCGCTGCTCCAGCAGGAATTGAGCGGGTTGTTTGCCGGCACGCCGATTCAGTTGCAGGGCCGCGAGGGGTCGGGCAACTGCCCGGCTACGCCGACGCCCACGCCGACGCCGGCGGGTGACGGGGTGAAGAGGTGAACAGGTGAAGAGGTGAAGAGGTGACCAGGTGAAGAGGTGAACAGGTGAAGAGGTGAACAGGTGAACAGGTGAACAGGTGAAGAGGTGAAGAGGTGAAGAGGTGATGCCGGAGTCGAGGCTTTAGCCGGCTAGAGTGTCTATCAGCATAGATGGCCTCAACGACATAAGCTGCAATTGCAGTTCACCCTGTCACCCCGTCACCCCGTCACCTTGTCACCTTGTCACCTCTTCACCCCGTCATCGCCGTCGCCGCGCGACGAAGATCATGCGGTCGCTCGTGTTCTCGAACGGCCCCATATCCCAATCCCCATAGATCGCCTCGATCGCATAGCCGGCCTGCTCCAGCAGCAGCTCGCCCTCGAAGCGCCAGAGATAGCGCGCATCGAACGGCACCATCGTCCGACGCACCGTGCCGTCCCCTGCAACGGCGTCATAGATCATGTTGACGTGCATGGTCTGCTCGGCCAGGTCGAGCGTCCGGGTCACGAACTTCATGACGGTCTCCCCGCTCTCCGGGTCCTGCCACGTCTTGTCCCACTCCATGCGCCCGTCGAGCGCGGCCAGTTGTGCTACGTCCGGGTGAAATACGTCGATCAGAAGCAGCCCGCGGGGCGCAAGATGCTCGCGCCAGTGGCGCAGTGCGGCAAGCTGGGTCTCTCGGTCCGGCAGGTGCAGGAAGGTGTTCATCACGATGTACGCGAACTTGTACGGTCCGCCGAGCGGCGCAGTCGTGTAATCGCCCTGGATGAGCTTGACGCGCTCGGCCACCCCCGCCGCCTCGGCACGCGCCTCCGCGCGCGCCAGCATCGCGGGGCTGAGCTCGACGCCCGTGACATCGTACCCCGCCTGGGCGAGCGGCACGAGCGCCCGGCCGGTGCCGCAGCCCAGTTCGAGCAGCGGCCCGCCGGTGCGCGCGGCATAGGCCTCCAGCACGGGCAGGTCATCGTCGTAATCGGCATATTCCGCGTCAAAGAAGGTCGCCACGCGATTCATGGCCTGGGTGAAGTCGGATGATGCGGTCATGGGGAGAGCCTCGCGCTTTCCAGAAAACGGGTTTCTGTGTGAAGCTCCGCTTCACCTGAGAAACCCGTTTTCTCCTGGTATCTTTCCTCATCCGCAGAGGACAGGTTTCTGCCAGAAACCCGTCCTCTAGAAGCTCCAGTGAGTGATGTAGAGTGTAGCAGCCTGCCTGTGCTTACGCAAGTGACACGGCTTATGGTATCATCGCCCGTATGACCGCAGAACCCACGATTCGCGTCATCCGCAGCGACCGCCGCCGCAGGACTGTCACGGCCCGGCTGGCCGACGGCGGCACGGTGCTGGAAGTCCTCGCGCCGGCCGCGGCCACCGATGCGGAGCTCGCGCCGATCATCGAGCAGCTCAAGCGGCGGGTCCTGCGCCGCCGGGAAAAGGCGGAGACTGCGGACGACGCGACTCTGGCGCGGCGCGCTGACGAGCTCAACCGGCAGTACTTCGACGGCCGGCTGCGCTGGCAGGAGATTCGCTACGTGACGAACCAGCAGCGGCGCTACGGCAGCTGCACGCCGGCCACGGGCGTGATCCGCGTCTCGCACCGCGTGGCGGCCATGCCAGCGTGGGTGCGCGACTACGTGCTCGTTCACGAGTTAGCCCACTTGCAGGAGGCGAATCACGGGCCAAAGTTTTGGCGGCTGGTGAATCGCTATCCCCGGACCGAGCGGGCGCGCGGCTACCTCATGGCGTTGGGACTGGAAGGGGAAGGGGACGAGGCAGAGGCGTCTGACGTCGAGACGGCCTGAGTTGGCACAGGCTTTGACACTCAAAGTCCGCTCGTGTAGAATGACCCAACATAGGGGCGGCTTCCGGCCGGGCGGCCCGCATCGTTGAATGGGGAGATGACGTTGGCAAAGTTTTATTATGGTGGACAGGCGGTCATCGAGGGCGTGATGATGCGCGGGCGCAAGCGGCTCGCGGTCGCCGTGCGCGCGCCGAACGGCAACATTGAGCTGCACGAAGAGCCCCTGACCGCCGCAATCTATACGAAGAAGTGGGGCCAGTGGCCCTTCATCCGGGGCCTGGGGATGCTGTGGGATGCGCTGGGCCTGGGGATGCGCGCGCTGCTGTGGTCGGCCGATGTGTCGCTGCAGGAAGAGGGCAGCGAACCGGTCAAGTTCAGCGGCCCCGTCGCCTGGACAACCGTGGCGACCTCACTGGCGTTCGCGGTGGGGTTGTTCTTTCTCCTGCCGACCGCCGCGGCCAAGTGGCTTGCGCCCGACGGCTCCGGCGGCATCGTGGTGAGCATCGTCGAGGGTGTCATCCGGCTGGCGCTGTTCCTGGCCTACATCTGGGCGATCGGCTTCATGCCCGACATCAGACGGGTGTTTGCCTATCACGGCGCGGAGCACAAGACCATCAACGCGTACGAGGCCGGCGCCGAGCTCACCCCTGAGTCGGTGGCGCGCTTCACCACCGCGCACACCCGTTGCGGCACCAGCTTCCTGCTCTCGGTCATGCTCATTTCGATCATCGTGTTTGCGCCGTTCCATTTCGACAACCTGTTTCTGCGGCTGGCCTCGCGTCTCCTGCTGATTCCGGTGGTCGCGGGCATCGCATACGAATTCATGCGCTTCACCGCCGCGCGCGTCGATAACCCTGTCGTGCGCGCACTCATTACGCCCGGCCTGCTGCTACAACGGCTGACCACGCGCGAGCCGGAGCTGCCGATGATCGAGTGTGCCATCGCCGCGCTCAAGCCCGTGCTGGCCGCGGACGGCATCGAGGTGGCCTCTGCGGCGCCTGCACCCGCAGTTCAGGTGCCCGTCAGTGCGTAACCCGCGCGCGCTGAATCACAGATACCATTCAAAGGAGTCCCCTTCATGAGCAAAGTCAGCATTATCGGCGCCGGTTTCGTCGGTTCCACTATCGCCCACTGGGCCATGATTTCCGGTGGGTGCCAGGTGGTCCTGGTGGATGTTGTGGATGGCCTTGCGCAGGGCAAGGTCCTGGACCTCATCCAGGCCGGCCCGATTGCCGGTCACGCGATTGACGCGGTCGGCACGACTGACTATGCCGAGACTGCCAACTCCGACCTGGTGATCATCACGGCGGGCGTCGCGCGCAAGCCGGGCATGACGCGCGAGGACCTGGTGGGCATCAACGCCAAGATCGTGAGCGATGTGGTGCAACAGGTGGTGCCGCGCTCGCCCAACGCGATCCTGCTGATCATGACCAACCCGCTCGACACCATGACATACCTGGCGTACAAGCTCAGCGGCTTCCCGCGCGAGCGCGTCATCGGTCAGGCGGGCGTGCTCGACGGCGGCCGCATGCGCACCTTCATCGCGATGGAGACGGGCATCAGCCCGGAGAACATCCACACGACGGTGCTGGGCGGCCACGGCGACGAGATGGTGCCGCTGGTGCGCTACTCCACGATTGCCGGGATGCCGCTCTCCTACTTCCTCGCGCCGCAGCAGATCGACCACATCGTTGCCCGTACGCGCGACGGCGGCGCAGAGATTGTGCGCTATCTCAAGACCGGCTCCGCTTACTACGCGCCGGGCGCATCGGCCTGCAAGATGGCCCAGGCCATCATCAAGAACTCGCACCAGATCTACCCCGCTTCGGTCTATCTGCAGGGCGAGTACGGGCTGGATGACATCTGCTTCGGCGTGCCGGTCGTGCTGGGCCGCGAGGGGGTCCACCGCATCCTTGAGCTCGATCTGAACGATGAAGAGCGCGCCGCCTTGATGCGCTCGGCGGACCTGATCCGCAGCACTATGGCACACCTGAAACTGTAGCATCTCCAAGAGAATAGGTTCGCAGTGCGTGTGCCAGTCCGCAGGCGTAGTGGCGCACGTGCTGCCGAACGTCTCGCATATCCTTCGCGGTAGAGAGGTAAGACCCCCATGAAAGGCCCTGTCGCCAATCAACGCCTGCAGAAGTGGGTGGAGGAGACGGCCGCGCTGTGCCAGCCGGATGAAGTCTATTGGTGCGATGGCTCGCCGGCGGAATATGACCGCCTGATGGCCCAGATGGTCAGCGCCGGTGCCAGTATCCCGTTGGCTAAACGCGCCAACTCCTTCCTGTTTCGCTCGGACCCGAGCGACGTCGCGCGTGTCGAGGCGCGCACCTACATCTCGACGCCCAGCAAAGACGAGGCCGGGCCGACCAACAACTGGATTGCGCCGGACGAGCTGAAGCGCACGATGACCGGGCTGTACGACGGCTGCATGCGCGGCCGCACGCTCTATGTCATTCCGTTTTCGATGGGGCCGCTCGGCTCACCCATGTCCAAGATCGGCGTCGAACTCACCGACAGCCCATACGTCGTCTGCAACATGCACATCATGACCCGCGTCGGTGAGCGGGTGCTCGAAGCGTTGGGCGCGGATGGCGAGTTCGTGCCCTGCCTGCACTCGGTCGGTGCGCCATTGGGGCCGGGGGAGGCGGATGTATCGTGGCCCTGTGCGCCGATGGAAGACAAGTACATCAGCCATTTCCCCCACGAGAATCTGATCTGGTCCTACGGGTCGGGCTACGGCGGGAACGCGCTGCTCGGCAAGAAGTGCTTTGCGCTGCGCATCGCCTCGGCCATGGCGCGCCGCGAGGGCTGGATGGCCGAGCACATGCTGATCCTGCGGCTCATCAGCCCGGAAGGCCGGCAGTACCATATTGCGGCTGCCTTCCCCTCTGCATGCGGCAAGACGAACCTGGCGATGATCCAGCCGACGATACCCGGCTGGCGCGCAGAGTGCATCGGCGACGATATCGCGTGGATGAAGATCGGCGCGGACGGCCGTCTGCGGGCCATCAACCCGGAGGCGGGCTTCTTCGGCGTCGCACCGGGCACATCGTACCAGTCCAACCCGATGGCGATGGATACGGTGCGCGAGAGCGTCATCTTTACCAACTGCGCGCTGACCGATGACGGCGATGTCTGGTGGGAAGGGATGGGTGTGCCCACGCCGCAGCATACGGTGGACTGGAAGGGCCGCGACTGGACGCCGGAGAGCACGGTCCCGGCGGCGCATCCCAATGCCCGCTTCACCGCACCCGCCTCGCAATGCCCCGTCATCAGCCCGGACTGGGAGAACCCCGAGGGCGTGCCCATCGATATCTTCGTGTTCGGCGGGCGGCGCGCGGGCGTGGTGCCGCTGGTCACGGAGGCCTTCGGCTGGGACCACGGCGTGTTCATGGGCGCAACGGCCTCATCCGAGACCACCGCGGCCAACATCGGCGCGGTCGGCGCGCTGCGCCGGGACCCGTTTGCGATGCAGCCGTTCTGCGGCTACAACATGGCGGACTACTTCCAGCATTGGCTGGACATGGGCGACCGGTTGGGCGACAAAGCCCCGCGCATCTTCTACGTCAACTGGTTCCGCAAATCACCGGAGGGCAAGTGGCTGTGGCCGGGCTATGGCGAGAACAGCCGCGTGCTTAAGTGGATGTGCGAGCGCGTCGAAGGCCGGGCGGGCGCGCAGGAAACGGCCATCGGCCATTTGCCGCGACCGGAGGACCTGGACCTGAGCGGGCTGAACGTATCCGCGGAATACCTTAGAGACCTGCTGCGGGTGGACCTCGCGGCGTGGCGCAATGAGATTCCAGATATCCAGCGGCACTTCGGGCAGTTCGGCGCGCGCGTGCCGCAGCGGATGCACGACCAGGTGTGCGCGCTGGAAGAACGGCTGACGAATTACGAATGATGAAGGGCGAAAGACAGGGGCCGAAAGCTGAGGCAGACACATCGGGCCAGAGCATGCCTGTGCCGCTCTCGCAGCTTCCAGCTTCCAGCTTTCAGCCCGTCCTTCGTGCTTACCGTTACTACGACCTCATCATGGCGCTGTTTGTGGCGGTGCTGCTCATCAGCAACATCGCCTCGTCGGCCAAGATCGTTGATTGGGGCGTGACGCTGCCCCTGGTCAACCTGCCGCTCGCCTTCGATGGCGGCACGCTGCTCTTTCCGATCAGCTACATCTTCGGGGATGTGCTGACCGAGGTATACGGTTTCGCACGCGGCCGCCGGGTCATCTGGGCCGGATTCGCAATGTCCGCGCTGATGGGCGGCACGCTCTGGCTCGTCGGACGGCTGCCCGGCGAGGCGGCCTGGCAGGCGGCGGCGGGACAGACCGCGTACGATGCGATCCTCGGCGGGGTCAGCAGCGGCGGCATCGTCGTTGCCAGCCTTGTGGCGTACTTTGCCGGGGAGTTCTCCAACTCCTACATCCTGGCGCGCGTCAAGGTGCTGACGAGCGGGCGCTATCTGTGGGTGCGCACCATCGGCTCCACCCTGACAGGACAGGGGATCGACACGATCCTGTTCGTAGTCATCGCGAGTGCGCTCGGCGTGTTCCCGTGGAGCGCCGCTGCCAGCATCATCGCTGCCAACTACATCTTCAAGGTCGGCATCGAGGTGCTCTTCACGCCGTTGACGTATCGCGTGGTCGCCGCGCTGAAACGGGCCGAGCAGGAAGATTTCTACGACCGTCACACGGACTTCAACCCGTTTCGGGTGGGCATTGATAACAGGTAGGTACGCCTGCCTCCGTTGCACCAAGAGTCTATCCGAGAATTGCTCTGGCCGGTCTCGGCTGTGGCTTCGCCACAGCACACCGAGCCAGGGGCACGGTCGGAGACCGGCCCCAGCGGGTTTTCGGATAGACACCAAAGACAAGGATGCTATGACAGAGCTCGATTTGGGCCGCGACCCAGGTTTCGACTTCCCGGCTGACCACCGGGCCGGGTTCGTCGCGGTCATCGGGCGGCCCAACGTGGGCAAGTCCACGCTCATCAACGCGCTGCTCGGCCAGAAGATTGCCATTGTCTCGCCCAAGCCGCAGACCACGCGCAACCGCCTCCTGGGCATCTTGACGCAGCCGGGCGTGCAGATCGTGTTCTTCGATACGCCGGGCATCCATGCGCCTTTACATAAACTGGGCGAGGTCATGGTGGAAACGGCACGCGCTGCGCTGCCCGACGCGGATGTGGTCGTGTGGGTCGCGGACATCACTGCGCCGCCGAACGACGAGGACCGCCAGGTGGCCGCGCTGCTGGCAGGCCCCGGCCCCGCGCTGGCGCAGGTGTTGGTCTTGAACAAGTGCGACCGGCTGCCGGAGGGGGAGCAGCGCAGCGAGCGCGCCGCTGCATATCAGGCGCTGGCCCCGCACGCGCGCACACACTTTGTCTCCGCGCTGGAGGGCAGCGGCCTGGATGCGCTGGTGGCTGACATTGCGAGCCTGCTGCCGTTCAGCCCGCCGTTCTATCCCGAAGACCAGGTTACGGATCAGCAGGTGCGCTTCATGGCCGGCGAGCTGGTGCGCGAACAGGTGTTGCTCAACCTGCGCGACGAGGTCCCCCACTCGATTGCCGTGTTCGTCAACGAGTTCACCGAGCGCGAGGCAGGCATTACCTACATCTCCGCGGTCGTCTTTGTCGAGCGCGACTCTCAGAAGAGCATCGTGTTGGGCAAGGAAGGCGCGATGATCAAGCGCATCGGCCAGGCCGCGCGGCAGCAGATCGAGGAGCTGCTCGAGACGCGGGTCTATCTGGACCTGTGGGTCAAGGTGCGGCCCAAGTGGCGCAAGAACGAGGAAGAACTGCGCCGGCTGGGCTATGCGCTGCCCAAGAAGAAGGCCCCGAAAGGAGGCGCCACGCGCAAGAAAAGTAAGCCGCGTTCGTAATCTGCACTTATGAACCTTACCTACTTGTCACACCAGCTCATCAGGAGGATCACGTGGACTTCAATCGCATCATCAATGGCATGATTCGCGCCGCTCGCCTCGACAAGTCCTTCTATGAAGAGGTGGAGCACGACACCAGCTACACCCAGGATGCCCTGGCAGTCGTTATCCTGGTCTCGGCCATCGGTGCATTCGGCAACTTCCTCGGCCAGTTGTTGGCCGGCAACGGCATCCTCGCCGCGATTCTGGGCTTCATTGGCGGTCTGCTTCTGGCGGTCGCGGGCTACTACCTGTGGGTCTTCGTCGCGCAGTATGTCGGCACGCGGTTCTTCAAGGGCACGGGCGATTTCGGTGAAGTGCAGCGCGCGCTGGGGTTCGCCTACGCGCCGCAAGTGCTGAACATCCTGAGCGCCATCCCGTGCGTCGGTTGGCTGATCGGCATCGTGGCCTGGCTGTGGTCGCTTGCATCCGGCTTTGTGGCCATCCGGCAGTCGCTCGATCAGGATGACACGAACGCTGCCCTGACCGTCGTGGTTTCGGGTATCATCGTGATTGTCATCGTGGGGATTCTCGGTGCGATCCTGGCGGGGCTCGGCATCGGCGTGGCGGCCATCGGCGGCGCATTTAGCGGTTAGGGTCGAAAAGGATCAGGTGCCATAGGGCGGATAGCCAATCCGCCCTACACCGAGGGAAGTCGCTGTTCTGTGAGCCCTGAGTATACGGGTATTTCGAGGAGGTAGACCATGCTGGTTGGTGAGCGCATGACGCGCAACCCTGTGACGATTCTTGAGACGGCCAGTATCGATGATGGCATCCATCTGATGCGCGAGCGTCGCGTGCGCCGTCTGCCCGTGCTCGATAGCAGCGGAAAGATGGTCGGCATCGTGTCCGACAAGGACTTGCTCCATGCCGCGCCTTCCCCCGCCACGTCGTTGAGCGTCTACGAGCTGCACTACCTGCTCGCCAGGCTCACCATCAAGCAGGTGATGTCCAGCCCGGTCATCTCGGTGACGGCAGATACGCCCATCGAAGAGGCGGCCGCCGTGATGGCCGACCATAAGATCGGCGGCCTGCCGGTGGTGGAGGGCGGTGCGCTGGTCGGCATCATCACTGAGACCGATATCTTCAAGATTCTGGTGGAGCTGCTGGGTGCGCGCCAGCCCGGCCTGCGCGTCACGCTGGCGGTGCGCGATGCGAAGGGGACGCTGGCGAACATCACGCAGGCGCTGGCCGCCCAGGGAGCCAACATCATCAGCCTCGTCGCGTATGAAGGCGTCGGCGAGTTTGACAGCCGCATCACCATCAAGCTCAGCGAGGTGGATGCCGATACGGTGCGCCGCGTGCTGACCGATCTCAAGCTGAACATCGCGGACCTGCGCGGGGCATGATTTGAGACCGTATCTTGACCTCGTGCAGCACATCCTGGAGCACGGCCACGACAAGGCCGACCGTACCGGCGTCGGCACGCGCTCGCTGTTCGGCTACCAGATGCGCTTCGACCTGGCGGCGGGCTTCCCGCTGCTGACGACCAAGCGGCTGCACGTCAAGTCCATCATCCACGAGCTGCTCTGGTTCATCGCAGGCGATACGAACGTGCGCACGCTGCAACAAAACGGGGTGCGCATCTGGGATGAATGGGCCGGGCCGGATGGCGAGCTGGGGCCGGTGTATGGCCGTCAGTGGCGCTCGTGGGCGACGCCGGACGGCCGCACCATCGACCAGTTGAGCGATGTCATCGCCCAGATCAAGCGCAACCCCGATTCGCGGCGGCTGATCGTGAGCGCATGGAATGTGGCGGATATCGAGCGGATGGCGCTGCCGCCGTGCCACGTGCTGTTCCAGTTCTACGTGGCTGAGGGCCGGCTCTCGTGCCAGCTCTACCAGCGGTCGGTCGATGTCTTCCTGGGGCTGCCGTTCAACATCGCGTCTTACGCGCTGCTGACGATGATGCTGTCGCAAGCCTGCGGCTTGCTTCCAGGCGACTTCGTGCATACGTCGGGCGACGTGCACCTGTACCTGAACCACCTGGAGCAGGCGCGGCTGCAACTGACCCGCGAGCCGCGGCCCCTGCCGCAGATGCGCATCAACCCCGCGGTGCGCTCCATCTTCGATTTCCGGTACGAGGATTTCGAGCTGGTGGGCTACGACCCGCACCCGCACATCAAGGCGACGGTGGCGGTGTAGAAGTTGGTTTTTAAGCTGTTTGCTCGGCCAGGCGCAGCCTGGCCGAGCAAACAGCTTAAAGATCTGTGTTATACATCGAACGTCACGCGTGCGCGCCAGCCCTCAGGTGTCTCTTCCACAGCCAGGTCATAGTACGTCACAGCCTTGATGCCGGTGTGCGCGGGCGTGCCCGGATAGCCGTACGCGATCGCGGCCAGCCCCCGCTCGGACATCTCGAACAGCTCGAAGCGCGTGTACATCTCACCCTCGAGTTCCTGGTTGAGCAGCAGGCGGTTGAGCCAGGCGACGAGCAGGTCCGGCCGGCCGTCGGCCTCCACGCGGACGGCGCGCGCCAGTGTGACCGGCTGCGCTGAGTCCGCATCCTGCAATGCGTACATGCCCGCGGCGGCATTGGCGAACAGGTTGCGCACATCCGCCCCGCGCACCTCGATGGCCCAGTCCGCCGTGTGGACGAGTTCTTGCCACGCGCCATGTCCCGCTGGGTCGGCGTGGGTGGGTGGGTCGGCCAGCACCCGCCGGGCTGATTCCGCGTCCGCCCGAATCTGCGCGACCAGGGCGGCGATATCGGTGAATCGCTGCTCCCCGCGCAGCCGCCGGATGAAGCTCAGCCCGACCGTCTCGCCGTACAGGTCGCCGTCGAAGTCGAGCAGATAGGCCTCGATGGAGGGCTGGCCGTTGTCGAAGCTGGGCCGCACGCCGATGTTGACGACCGCCGGATGGCCCGTAAGCGCAGCGCCATCGTCGTGCCACGCCCAACACGCATACACGCCATGTGCGGGCACGAGCCGGTCCGCGGGCAGCGCGAGGTTCGCGGTCGGAAAGCCGAGCGTGCGCCCGCGCTGTGCGCCCCGGACAATCTCGCCCCACACCTGATAGGGACGGCCCAGCAGGTCAGCCGCGGCCTCGACTGCGCCCTCATCAGCCAGCAGGCTGCGCACGCGGCTGCTGCGCACCGGCTCGCCCTGCCAGTCATACGGCGGGACCACGTGCACACGATAGCCGAGCGCCTGACCCAGCTCCGCCAGCCGCGCCGCGTTCCCCTCCCGGCCCCGGCCCAGCGCGAAATCGGGCCCCACCCACAGCTCGCGCAGGGGCAGATGCCGCGTGACTTCCTGCATGAAGTCGGTCGCGGGCGTGGCCGCGGTCTCCAGCGTAAAGAGGAGCACGATGACGAAGTCGAGGCCGAGCGCGGCCAGCACGGCCGCGCGTTCCTCGTTCGAGGTCAGCCGGAGGACCCGGACGTTGGGCCGCAGGACGGCCAGCGGGTGCGGCTCGAACGTGAGCAGCCCCGCCAGCCCACCCGCGGCGTGCGCGGCCTGCGCGATCTCCGTCACCAGCATCTGATGGCCGCGGTGGACGCCGTCGAAGTTCCCGATGGTCAGGAACACCGGCTGCTCGAAGGGCGCTTGCGGGAAGCCCAGGTGGGTGTCCATCTAGGATACGCCGTTGCTCTCGCTGGCGAAGACTTTCTCCGGCCGCCAGGTGCCGCTCTGCTGCGCGTAGGTCAGGATGGCCGCGACCTCGCCCGCCGGGTTGATGGCATAGCCGGTGACGGTGGCCGGCGGTTCGCTGCACGGAATCGGCTGGCCGAAGCGCAACAGCTTCTCCACCTCTGCGCTGACCTCGACCGGCGTGAGATGGCCGAGCGCGGCGCTGAGCGGGTGCAGGTGCCACTCGATGTCGCCGTGGGCCGCGACCTGCGCCAGCGTGTCCAGGTCAAGCGCGTCGGCGATGTGGAAGCGTCCGCTGCGCGTGCGCTGCAGCGCAGTCATGGTCGCGCCGCAGCCGAGCGTCTGGCCGAGATCATGGACGAGGCTGCGGATGTACGTGCCCGGATCGCAGACGACTTCCAGCGCCACATCGGGCGGCTGCCAGGCGAGGACCTCGATGCTCTGGATGCGCACGGGCCGCGGGGCCGGCTGCACGGTCTCGCCGCGACGCGCGCGGCGGTGCAGCGGCACGCCGTCCTGTTTGATGGCGGAATACGCCGGGGGGGTCTGCAGGATATCGCCGGTGAAATGCGCCAGCGCGGCCCGCAGGTCGTCCGCGGTGAGCTCAGGCACAGGCCGGGTCGCGATCAGTTCGCCGTCTGTGTCGTAGGTGTCGGTCGTGAGGCCAAGGCGGGCTGCGGCCCGATACGTCTTGGAGGAAGCCATCAGGTATTCCGCCACGCGGGTCGCCTGGCCCACGCAGACGAGCAGGACGCCCGTCGCCAGCGGATCGAGCGTACCGGCATGGCCGACGCGCTTGACCTTGAGGACGCGGCGCACCCACGCGACCACATCGTGCGATGTCCAGCCCGCGGGCTTGTTGATGTTAAGGATGCCGTTCAACGTTCTTCCGCCTTCAATGAATCTGCCGAATCGGTCTGAGTGTCGATCCGAAAAGCCGGTAGCCTAGCCCCTTGCGGGCGTTCTGACGGGCACAAGGCCCTAGGCTACGCAATTCTCGGATAGACACTCTTAGGGTTTATCTGCCACCGCTGCGTGTACGAGCGGCAGGACATGATCTCTGACTTCCGTCCAGGCGCCGGTCAGCGTGCAGCCCGCCGCCTGGGGATGCCCGCCGCCGCCGAGGCTGAGCGCTACCTGCGCGATGTCGTAAGGGGGCCGCGCGCGCAGGTCTACCTCGACCTCGCCGTTGGGCTGCTCGTTGAAGAGCACCGCGGCGCGGGCTTCCGCCGCGTTGATGAGCTGGCTGACCAGCTTGCCGTCCTCTTCGTTCGTGTCGCCCGCGGCCGCGCGCATGTCCCGCGTGACGACGGACCACACGACCCCGTCCTCCACCCGCAGCTCGCTGAGCGCGAGTCCCCACAGCCGCAGGATGGCCGCGGGCTGGTCGCTGAGCGTGCGCTGCACGAGCGCGGCGATGCTGATGCCGTAGGCTGCCAGCCGGCTCGCGTCGGCCAGCACCGCGGCATCCACGTTGCTCGTGCGGAAGGCGAGCGTATCCGTGACCAGGCCTGTCATCAGGCAGAGCGCGACGTCAGCATCCACTGGCGTGCCCAGCTCGCCGGCCAGGCGCAGGACAAGCTGCGCAGTGGCGGCTGCGGTCGGGTCCACATAGTTGAGCGTGCCGAAGCGGAGATTGGTGATGTGGTGGTCAAGGACGACGACGGGCGCAGGCCCAGAGAGGTCGGGCTGGTAGATGCTGCCGAGCCGCGCAGGGTCGCTCGCATCGAGCGAGACGATGACATCCCACGGGCCGGCGGGAGGCGCAGGCGTGATGCCGTCCGCGCCCGGCAGGGATTGCAGGACAGGCGGCACGGGATCCGCGCACGCGAGAACGGCTGCCGGCGGCTCGGGGAGGGCCTTGAGCAGTCCCCCGAGCGCCAGCAGCGAACCGATGGCGTCGCCATCGGGGTGGATGTGGCACATTGCCAGCACGCGCCGCGCACGGCGCAGGAGGCCGGCAATCTCAGTCAGCGGCGTGTTCTGATGCTCCGCCGCGCTCGGTTGCGGCGCGGTCGGATTCGCTGGCGTCGGCATGTTGTTCCTGATTGGCTGGCGCCGCGCTCGTTTGCACGATGGTGTCCAGCAGCGCATCGATGTGCTGGGCGCGGCGCTCGGTCATGTCGATATGAAAGAACAGGTCTGGCACGAAGCGCAGGTCCAGGTTCTCGACCAGCGCGCGGCGCAGGAAGCTCTGGGCATTGGCCAGCGCGGTGAGAACCTGGCGCGACTGCGCCTCGCCCAGAGCATGTTCGACGTAGACATGCGCCGTGTGCAGGTCGGCTGAGACCCGCACATCGGTGACGGTGAGCATCGCATCTTCCAGCCGCGGGTCGGTCAGTTCGGTGCTGATCAGCAGCCCCAGTTCCTCACGCAGCAGGTCAGCGATGCGTTCCTGACGACGGCTAACCATTGCTTAACTTACACGTTCCTTCTTGTAGGCCTCCAGAATGTCGCCCACCTCGAAGTCGTTGAAGTTGTTGAGGTTGATGCCACATTCGAAGCCGGTCTTGACTTCCGGTACGTCTTCCTGGAAGCGCCGCAGGGTTGCGATGCGATCCTCAATCAGCACTTCGCCGTTGCGCTTCAGGCGCACGAGCGAGTTGCGGTGAATCTCGCCGTCGGTGATGTACGAACCGGCCACCTTGCCGACCTTCGTGACCCGGAAGACCTGGCGCACCTCGGCGTGCCCGGTGATGACCTCGCGGTACACCGGCTCCAGCAGGCCCGTGAGCGCCTTCTGCACGTCCTCGATGATGTTGTAGATGATGTTGTACTGGCGGATGTCCACGCCTTCGTTTTCCGCTAGGCGTAGCGCCGCAGGCTCCACATGGACCGAGAAGCCCAGGATAATCGCACCCGATGCGACCGCCAGCATGACATCGCCTTCGGTGATGTTGCCGGTGGCCTGGTGGAGAATCTTGACCTTCAGCTTCTCGTCGCCCAGCCGCTCCAGCGAGTTGACAATCGGCTCAATGGACCCCTGCACGTCGGCCTTCAGGATCAGGTTGAGTTCCTTCACCTGGCCGCTCTGCGCCTTCGCAAAGATGCTTTCCAGCGTCATGGTCGGGGCAGCCGTTTGCGTTGCAGTCGCGCGGCGCTCGGCCTGCCGTTCGCCGGCGAGGCTGCGCGCGGTGCGGTCGTCTGCAACGACGGTGAAGGTGGTGCCTGCGACCGGCACATCGTCAAAGCCGAGAATCTGCACCGGCGTCGAGGGCGTCGCCTCAGTGATCGGCTGGCCCTTGTCATCATACATGGCGCGTATCTTGGCGTATGTTTCGCCGGTCACAATGCTGTCGCCGGTGTGCAGCGTGCCGTTCTGTACCAACAGGGTTGCCATCGGCCCGCGGGTCTTGTCCAGCCGGCTCTCGATGACCGTGCCGGTGCATTCGCCTTGCGGGTTGGCGCGCAGCGGGTCGATGTCAGCGGCCAGGACGATGCTCTCGAGCAGGTCACCGATGCCGCGGCGCATCTTGGCCGACACGGGGACGCACATCACGTCGCCGCCGTACTCCTCGATGAGCACGCCGTTGTCCGCGAGTTCCTGCTTGACGCGGTCGGCGTTGGCCTGCGGCTTATCCACCTTGTTGAGCGCCACGACGATGGGCACCTGGGCCGCCTTCGCGTGGTTGATGGCTTCCTTGGTCTGCGGCATGACGCCGTCATCCGCCGCGACGACCAGCACGGCGATGTCCGTGACCATCGCGCCGCGCGCGCGCATGGCCGTGAATGCCTCGTGGCCCGGCGTGTCGAGGAATGTAATCTTGCGGCCGTTCCACTCGACCTGGTAAGCGCCGATGTGCTGGGTGATGCCGCCGGCCTCGCCTTCGACGACGCGCGTCTCGCGGATGGCATCGAGCAGCGTGGTCTTGCCGTGGTCGACGTGGCCCAGGACCGTGACAATCGGCGGGCGCAGGACGAGGTTCTCTTCTTTTTCCTCGGCCATGATGCGCTGGCGCAACGTCTTGGGCGCCTCCTCCGGCGTCTCCTCGACCTCCGGCTCCGGCGCAACCTCGCTCTTGACGGTGACGCCGAGTTCTTCGCCGATGAGCTGGGCCGTGTCGAAGTCAATCGACTCGGTGATCGGCACCATCATGCCGTAGTTCATCAGGGTCTTGATGACCTCGATGGGACTGCGGTGCATCTTGTCGGCCAGGTCGCGCACCGTGATCATGTTCGGGATGATGATTTCGCTGACGGGCGCGGCCGCGCCGGCAGGCGTGCGGGGCGCTTCGACAGTAGTGAGCCGCGGCACGCCGAGATCGGAGCGAGTTGCACTGCCCGCAGGCTGCGGCCGGCGGTTCTGGTTGCCCTTGGACCGCCCTGGCTGCGACGACCGGCCCTGATAGCCCGATGAACGGCGCTGGTCAGTGCCCCCGGATCGGGTGCTGCCGCTGCTGCTGCCACCGCCGCTAC
>DAOUGK010000009.1:0-8506 GCA_034429055.1 Anaerolineae bacterium
GATGGTGGGCGGGGGCATCCAGGATGCCACGTTCCTCATCGACCTGGCGCACATCAAGGGGCATCCATCGTGCGGCTTCGGCGGGGTGTTCAAGAACCTGGCGCTGGGTTGCATGATGCAGCCGACCCGCAGCGCCATCCATGACACCTGCCACTATGATCCCTACTGGTTCCCCGAGTTCTGCCCGGACCCGGTGGTGCGCGACGCCATCATCGCTTCGTGCCCGCACGGCGCGCTGGTCAAGGACAAGCTGAACCCGAACAACCTGCACCTGCACTTTGACAACTGCAACCAATGCGGCCGCTGTCTGGAGGTCGCGCCGGAAGGCTCGCTGAAGATCGACCCGGTCAACTTCTGGGCCTTCCAGGAGGCATGTGCCATCTCGGTGAGCCTCAGCCTGTCCACCTTCGCGCCGGGCAAGACCACCTTCATCAGCGTCGGCACGCACATGACGCCCGTCTGTGACTGTTTCGGGTTTACCAGCATGCCCATCCTGCCCGATGTGGGCATCTTCGGCTCGGACGACATCTGCGCCATCGAGCAGGCATCCCTGGATGTGATTGCGCGGGAGAAGCTGATCCTGGAGAACGTGCCGCTCTCGATGGAGCCGTGGTATGTCGAGGGGCATCCCTTCCAGCACCTGCACGGCCCGCTGAAGGACCCGTACAAGGTCGCTGAGTATGGGGAGAAGCTGGGCCTGGGCACGCGCGCTTACGAGCTGGTGGACGTCATGCCGCTCGGCCAGGTCAGCCGCGCCCCGCTGGCGTATGTGAACCTGCAAGCCGCATGACGTGAAAATGGCTTGTTGCTCGTGATGATTTGACAGATCAAGGCTAACCCGCGGTTTGCTGCCATGCTAGCGTGTGGTATGATCTTTGCCAGGCAGCACAACGGGAGGTCATATACAGATGAACGGGATAGACGATACGCTGTTGGATGAAATCGTTCAGCGCATTGTCGCTGCCAGCGATCCACAGCAGATTATCCTGTTCGGATCACAAGCGCGTGGCGATGCTGGTTCCGATAGTGATCTGGATATACTGGTGATCAAAGACGAGGTGGCATCGCCGCGCGCTGAGTCGGCACGCATCTATCGTGCGCTGGCCGGTCTGCGTACACCGGTGGATATCGTGGTCGTCCGTGCAGACTATGTTCGCCGCCATCGCGATATGGTCGGCACCGTAGTGCGTCCGGCTCTCCGCGAGGGAAGGTTGCTCTATGCCAGATGATCGCGACGAACTCGTCGACGAACTGGCAGCCGAGTGGCTGCGACGGGCGCGGGCCGATATGACCGTTGCGGCATTGACCGATGACGAGCGGATTGCCCCTGAGATCGCGGCATTCCATGCACAGCAAGCCGCTGAAAAGGCGCTCAAGGCTGTGTTAGTCAGGCGTCAGGTTGACTTTCCGCGCACGCACTCCATCGGCGTGCTGTTGGCGATCTGTGAAGATGCTGAAATGCCTGGCGTAGAGGACCTGGCTGACGCCAGCGGTCTGACGCGTTATGCGGTGGCTGCGCGCTATCCTACTCAGGACGAGCCTGTGAGCCGCCAGGAGGCGCGTGAAGCAGCTACACTGGCTGCACAGGTCTTCGTTTGGGCCTTCGCCCAGATCCAGGCATCAGCTCGAGACTGAAGCCGTTCACTCGTCCAGCCACCGCGCAATCTCCGCCTTGACCGCGCCTGCGTCCGCCGGCAACTCGACCGGCGGGTTGCGGTGTCGCGCGGCCACGTCGGCCAGCGTCCCCTCGTGATAGCCCACCTTGAACTCGCTGAACTTGAGCCCGTGCGCAGTGGAGATGACCACGACGCGCTGCCCCGGCTGGATCTCACCCCCGGCGGCCAGCTTGCGGGCCACGGCCAGCGCAACTCCCGTGTGCGGGTCGGTGTACAGCCCGGCCCGGTCGGCCAGCGCGGCCGCATCCGCCAGCTCATCCTCGCTGGCCTGCCCCACGACGCCGTCGAAGTCGCGCAGCGCACGGGCCGCCTTCTCGTAGCTGACCGGGTTGCCGATGCGGATGGCGGACGCGGCCGTCGCGCCCGCGGTCACCGGCTCCAGCCGGTAGTAGCCGCGGCGGTAGGCCAGGTACCGCGGGTTCGCCCGCTGCGCCTGCGCGGCGACCAGCCGGGGCCGCCGGTCGATGACCCCCAGCTCTTGTGCCAGGGCCAGCCCCTTCGCCAGCGCAGAGATGTTGCCGAGGTTGCCGGAGGGCAGGATGATCCAATCGGGGACCGTCCAACCGAGCTGCTGGACAATCTCGATGCCGACGGTCTTTTGCCCTTCCACGCGCAGCGAGTTCATCGAATTGGCGAGATAGATGGAGTTGTCGCGCGTCACTTCCTGCACGATGCGCATGCAGCCGTCGAAGTCGGTGTCCAACGCCAGCACGCGCGCACCGTTGGCAATCGGCTGGATGAGCTGCGCGGTCGTGATCTTGCCCCTGGGCAGGAAGACCAGTGCCGGGATGCCCGCGGTCGCTGCATACGCGGCGAGCGCAGCGGAGGTGTCGCCGGTGGATGCACACGCGACCGCACGCACCGGGCAGCCCGTCTGCGTCATCATCTGGTTGACCGCGCTGACAAGGACCGTCATCCCCAGGTCCTTGAACGACCCGGTGTGGCTGACCCCACATTGCTTGACCCAGAGGTCCGGCCCGACGCCCAACTCTCGACCGAGCCGCGGGACAGGCAGCAGCGGGGTATAGCCCTCGCCCAGTGTGACGATGTGCTCCGGGCTGACCTGGGGCAGCACCCACTCGTGCCTGGCCCAGACGCCGGAATGCACGTGGCCGCTCCCGATGGCCGAGCGCGCGGTGAACCGGTCGCGCCACGCCGCGCCGGACCCGGCCGCGGCGAGCGCGGACGTGTCGTGCACGACCTCCAGCAGGCCGTCACACGCCGGGCAGCGGTAGATGACGTCCAGAACATCATAACGGCCGGGACAGCCGCGAATACACTGATACCAGGCGGAGTAACTCACAGACACCTCGTATGGGTGGGGTCGAACGTGCGGCAGTGTATCATTGCGCACCCGTTTGAGCAAAGGCGCGACTGAATGACACCGCGGAACACGCGGAGTACGCGGAAGCGAATAGACTCTTGTATTTCCGTGTGCTCCGCGTATTCCGTGGTTCCTTCGGTGTGCCGGGCCTTTGCAGCAGGTGACGGAGTAGCGTAAAATCAGAGCAGGAGGGACGTATGGCAGAACACATCCGGTCAGTCGTAACGACGATCATTCCGCAGACAGTCATGGAGGGCGCGGGCGTACGGCTCAAGCGCAGCTTTCCCTCGCGCATCCTCGATTTCCCCGACCCGTTCCTGCTGTTCGACCACTTCGGGTCGGACAATCCGGCGGATTACCTCGCCGGGTTCCCCATGCACCCGCACCGCGGCATCGAGACGGTCACTTATATGCTCGCCGGCGCGGTGGACCACAAGGACAGCCTGGGCAACGCAGGGACCATCCACACCGGCGATGTGCAGTGGATGAGTGCGGGCGGCGGGATTCTGCACGAAGAGATGCCCCAGCGCGGGGAGACCGATCGTATGGAGGGGTTCCAGTTGTGGGTGAACCTGCCCGCTGCATTGAAGATGTCGCGCCCGCGCTACCGGGAGATTACTGCCCAGATGATCCCCATCGTCGCCGGTCCCAGCGGCGTGACCGTCCGGGTCGTCGCGGGCGAGTACAACGGCACGCACGGCCCGGCCACCGAGATTGCGGCCGACCCGACCTACCTCGACGTCACTGTGCCGGCGGGCGTCACGTTTACGGAACCCGTCGCCGCAGGGCAGACTGCGCTGGCCTACATCTTCGAGGGTGCAGGCAGCTTCGGGGGCAGTGCACCGCTGGCCGCCTACCGGTTCCTCGTGTTGAGCGACGGCGACACGGTGCAGGTGCAGGCAGGCGCGGAGGGCGTGCGCTTCCTGCTGATGACGGGCCAGCCGACCGGCGACCCCATCGTGCGCTACGGCCCGTTCGTGATGAACACACGCGAGGAGATCTTGCAGGCGCTCGCGGATTTGCACGACGGGACGTTTGTCAAAAGCTGACGATCTTCAAAGACCTTCGAGGTCTCGTGCCAACCTGTGCCAGCCTTCGGCTGACCCGTTGGCCTATACCTCGAAGGTCTCACGCGATGAGACGATGAATACATCCAACCCTCTTACCCCCGCTGACCTCGCCGCGTACATCCGCGAGTCCGGCATTGCCGCGGAGGTCGTTCCCATGACGGTCGAGACGCCGACCGTGCCCGCTGCAGCCGCGGCGCTCGGCGTCACCGCCGCGCAGATCATCAAGTCGCTGCTGTTCATCGTGCGCGACGCACCGGTGCTGGTCATCGCCTCAGGCGACGCGATCGTAGACCGCCGCGTGCTGGCAGAACGGGCCGGGGTCGGCAGGAAGCAGGTCAAGCTGGCCGATGCCGCGACCGTGCTCGCGCTGACCGGCTATCCGGTCGGCGGAGTGCCGCCGTTCGGCCACCGCGAGCGCGTGCCCGTGCTGCTCGATGCGGCCATCCGCGGCTGGGAGGTCATCTACGGCGGCGGCGGCGATGACCGGACGCTGTTGCGCGTGACACCGGACGAACTCGCGCGGGTCACGGGTGGGGAGTGGATTAACCTCTAAACCGCAAAACGTTGTGAACCTGTGATCGTATACGTCACTTGACAAAACGATCCTTCTAGCTTACAGTATGTCTAGACTGGCTAGACAGGAGAGTAGTCATGAAGGACTGGCAACTGCAAAATGCTAAGAACAAGTTGAGCGAAGTGGTTGATATAGCTTTGCGCGGTGAGCCGCAAGTCATCACCCGGCACGGGACACCGGTGGCTGTTGTGCTGTCTATAGTCGAGTACCGCCGCCTCACTGCCGCGCAGGGCAAGCTATCCGCTTTCTTCGCCGATTCACCGCTGGCGGGCGTCGAACTGGATCTGGATCGGGATCAAGCCCCGCCACGGGAAGTGCTCGCGCTATGAAGTACCTGCTGGATACGTGCGTCATCTCGGAACTGATCCGCAAGCAGCCAGACCCACGCGTTGTCGCCTGGGTGGATAATCTGCATGAGAGTGAAGCCTTTCTCAGCGCCATCACTGTCGGCGAGATTAAACGCGGCGTGGAGAGACTGCCCCAGTCCGATCGCCAGGCTGCAATACGCACCTGGCTGGAACACGATCTGCTCGTGCGGTTTCAAGGCCGCATCCTGCCGCTTGACGCCTGGGTGATGCTCACCTGGGGCCAGCTCATGGCAGCCAGCGAGCAGGGAGGACGACCGCTGCCTGCGTTCGATTCCCTGATCGCCGCGACCGCACTGAGCGGCGGATTGGTCGTGGCAACGCGCAACGTGGCCGATTTCGCAGGCACAGGTGTAGGGGTTTTTGACCCGTGGACGGCCTGAAGTACTGCGCAGCATGAGAGGAGTGCCCAGGTGCAGATAACAGGGCTCGTCTTCGGGCTGACGGCCTTCCTGAGCATCTGGCTCGGCCATGTGGCCGTGCGCGAGCTGGAGTACCGGCTGGCGTGGCTGCCGTGGCCGCTGTTTCTCAGCGCGGGGCTAGCTGCACTGGCCGCGTCGTTCGCCGTGGACGCGCGCCTGCTCAGCGGCAGCCTCGGCATCTTGGGCATCACGCTTCTGTGGGATGCGCTGGAGTGCGTGCGCCAGCAGCGCCGCGTCGTGCGCGGCCATGCACCCGCCAACCCGCAGAATGCCCGTCACCGGCGGCTTCTCGCTGCGCACACTGTGGGGGCGCCATGAACTTCACGGGATTGCTCGCCGGCCTCGCCACGCTCGTCCTGATCGGTTTGGGCTTCGCCTGGGTCATTCGGGTGGAGCGTCATCTCGGCTGGCAGTGGTGGCCCTATGTGATGGCAGCCGGCTTGCTCCTGCTGGTCATCTCGTTGTTCATGAGGAGCTTCTGGGGTTCCGCGCTGACCGGCATCCTCGGCGCATCACTGGTCTGGGGGAGCACGGAACTGCCGGAGCAGGCCGAGCGCGTGCGCAAGGGCTGGTTCAAGGCCAATGCCAACCCCAAGCGTCTGCCCCCGCTCGCAGACCGGATCGAACGCTGGCCGCGACCCAAGCTATAAACACACAGTCAACCCATTGACGCGGGGACATCGCGGTGCTATGATGACCGTGTGAAATCTTTCCCTGGCGCCGCTCCGTGTGCGAGCGACCGACCGGGCGCCGGTCGGTCGCCGCGAGCACGCGCTGCTATCACGTTGAGCGTCGCTCTGGCGGCCCTGATGCTGGCCGCGCTCCTGACGGCCGTACGTGCCGAAGCGAATGCGGGACCGCCCATCTACCAGGGCGGGCAGATCGTGGCCGAGCCCTCGGGCCTCGAGGGCATTGCCATCACTCACGAAACGCTGCATATCGACATGCGTTGGCTTTCGCTCCACGCAGCCATCCGCAACCCCATCACCGTCTCAGTCGCCTACAGCATCGCCAATCAGGGGGCCGCGCGCGAGGTCGCGCTGATATTTGCGTCCGGCGCACCCGATGCGTCAGACTTTTCCGTCACGCTGGACGGCCAACCCATTGCAGCCCGGCGAGAGATGAGTGTGACTGTTCCGGCCGAATGGCTGCCGCCGGCCACCACGCCGGGTCTGGAGGATAACCACGAACTGCTGTATCTGGATCCACCGCCCGAAGCCTACAGCAACACAGCAGTCGTGAGCTGGCACCATTACCCGGAGTCGCCCATCCGCTCGCTCGCCGCGACCTACGCCTTCACCGTCACTATCCCTGCAGGTGAAAGCGTGCTGGCTGTCCAGTATCATGCCGAGCCGCAGCAATACCTGGGGAGCGGCTATGTACGAACCCTGCATTCATACCAGTTTGCCTATGTGCTGGCCCCGGCCCGCGCCTGGGATGGATTCGGCACACTCGATGTAACTGTCAGCCTGCCGATCTGCTGGGAGGCGGCCTCCCGCCCTGCGCTCACGCGCAGCGGCGACGTGCTGCACGGCTCGTTTGATGGTGTGCCGGCCGACGCCCTGGCCCTGACCGTCGCGCCATGCGAGCTGGCGCGCAAGCTGACGCCGCAACCCTGCGCCTCACCCGCTCCCGCGCTGGCGCTCGGCGCACTGGGCATCATGCTCTGCTGCCGCACGCGGCGTCCAGCTTCGCCAGCCCGGGAAGCGTAACTAGAACTCGCCCTGCATGCTCTGGGCGTACCCCGTCAGTTCCACATAACCATACCCGCTGACCGGCTGCTCCCCGCGCGCGCCTGCCACACGCACCGCGCCCTCCCAATAACGGTACGAGATATCCATCTCCTGGTCGGCCAGCAATGGCGTGACCTCCAGTCGCACCCCGGCGGACGGCACGGCGACCGTCCAGGCTGCGGGATAGATGCCGCCGCTGCGCGGGCTGCGCCACTCGCCTGCAGGGGTGATGGTGAAGTCCGCCGGGCCGAGCGTGCGAGTCGAGCCGTCCTCGGCAATGAGCGTGCCGCTGGAGAAGGCGTCCACGCTGCCGTCCGCGCGGCGCAACTGGAAGACCATCAGCTCGGTCTGGTCGTCGAGCTGGATGCTGAACCAGTCCCAGCCGACTTGCTCGGGGCCGAGCGCGCTCGTGCTGAACTCGTGGTCCATCCATGCCAGTCCTGTCACGGCCAACGTCTGCCCGCGCACGGTCACCGCACCCTCCGCGGCCATGCGCGTCAGGCTGTAGTAGTAGGAGGCATTGCCCGGCTCCGGTCCCTTGCGGCTGTAGCCGTGGTCGCCCTGCAGAGCGGGCGGCTTCTGGTTGTCCAGGGTCAGTTGCAGTGCGACATCCTCCGCGGATGCGGTCAACGCCAGGGGACCGCCTGAGCCCGGGGCCCCCTCGACCGACCACTCCTCCAGCCAGACGCGGTAAGGCTCCGCCTGCGCGCCTGCGATCCCTGCTGCGCCGCGCGCCAGCTTCTCGAAGGAATGATGGTCGCGCCCCGCGACATCGGTAAGCGCGAAATGGGCCATGTAGACCTGCTCGGTGCCCCAATCGGACTCCCGCGCCGATCGCTCCGCCGGGGGCAGCAGCGCGCGGCGGAAGAAGGTGAGCTGGAAGCCGAAGTGCTCGCCCGTCTCCGCGGTCAGATTCCCGGTGTAATACCACCACTCGGTCTGAAAGTCGTCGTGCGGGCCGTGGTCAGCCGGAAAGACCAGGTTGCGCGGCCCATCGGCGCGCGCAAAGCCGGTCGTATCTGCGGACGGTGCCGCGGCCACCAGGCTCGCGCGCAGCGGCGCGGCCGTCCGCGGCCAGAAGAGCCAGGCTCCTATGACGACAGCTGCGATCACCAGTCCGAAGAGCAGCGTAATCTTCCATCTTCCAGCTTCAATCTTCAATGGTCATTCTCCTCGCAGCGCCTCGGCCGCGGCCATCCGGCCCATGCGGATCGCGGGATAGACCCCGGCCAGCAGCGCCGCGACGACGGCCAGCGCCAGCGCCTGGGCGAACACCAGCGGGTCGGCATAAAGCTGCATGGTCCAGCCGAACGAGCGGCGGTTGATGATGAAGATCAGCACG
>DAOUGK010000010.1:0-6648 GCA_034429055.1 Anaerolineae bacterium
CACCGCAGCCTGCGGGTTAGCCAGGAATGGCACGCCGAGAAACAGATACGGATTCCAGAGCGGCAGTTCGCCTGCGCGCAGCGCGGCCATGCGGTAATCCCAATACGGGTCGAAGTAGGTAAAGGCATCGACGCCGGCCAGGATGCGGTTCGTGGTCCCCAGCGGCCACAGGATGACGAGCGTCGCCAGCGCAAGCGTTGCCCACGCGCCGAGATCCGCAAGGAGGCTGCGCCGACGGATCATCGTCCGGCCTCCTGCACTGGCGCGATGCGATACAGCACGAACGAGACGCTGCCGTCGCTGCGGTGGATGCGCTCTGCCTCTGCCAGCGCCAGCCCGCGCGCGGCCAGCGGCAGCCGCGCCGCGTCGGCCCACTCCTGCTCGAAGGCCGGCAGGACAAGCCACTGCGGACGGCCCTGCCGCGCCATCCGCGCCGCCACATCCGCCAGCTGCCAGCCGGAGCCAAACCAGCGGCGTTCCTGGGGTGCGCCGAACAGATAGTAGTCGAAGTGCCAGCCGAGCGCGTGCTGGTAGATGATGGTGTCGGCGGGCTGGCTGCGGAACTGCGCGACGATCTGGGGCAGGCCCGTGTACGCGCCGTGGTCGCTGCCGACGGGCAGGCGGCCGGTGACGCCGAGCGCAGCCGCGCCGGTCAGCGCCGCAGCCAGCGCCAGCGCCGGCGCCGGGCCGCGCAAACGCGTGAGCAGCTCCGCCAGCCCGCGCGCAGCCAGCAGGCAGACGAGGGGCAGCAGCGGCAGGAGGTAACGATCCCACGGCTGGAAGGTGATGAGGACGTGGACCGCGAAGTACCCCAAGGCGTAGGCGCCCAGGAGTACAGTCAGCCGCGCGTCCGGCCTGGACGAAATCGGGGCTTCTGCCGAGAGCGCATCTACAGTGAATGTCTCACCTATCCGGCTAAAGCCTCGACTCCACAGCGCAAGACAGACGCCGATAACTGCCAGGACCAGCACCCCCGCGGTGACAACGGGATGGCCGAACCAGTAGCCGGCCTGCCCGGCCCACTGGCCCAGCCGCGGCAGCCAATCCGCCGGCGCGGCGAGGGTCAGCGGGTTGTAGGTGCTCAGGCTGCGATCCCAGAAGCTGGGCCGATTGTGCCAGCGGAGGCTGTCCCAGTAGGTGAGCGGGCCGAAGATCAGCGCGAAGCCGAATAAGGCAGCGGTGGTGGACGATAGACGATGGACGAGAGACGAAATCCTTCGACTGGCCGATGCACGTATGGAGTGTTGCGCCGCCCACCCGCTCAGGATGCCTGGAGTACGGGTCGTTCGTCCTCCGTCCATCGTCCATCGTCCTGCATCGTGCGTCCTGCGTCTTTCATCCTGTGTTCTTCGTTCATCGTCTCTCGTCGTTCGTCTGTCGTCCTGCGTCTTTCCTCTTTCGCCCTGCGTCCTTCGTCTTTCGTCCTTCGTCCATCGTCCGCCGCCCTCCAACAGCATCAGCACCAGCGGGATCACGAACACGCCCTGCTGCTTGCTGGCAACGGCCAGGGCGGCCAGCAGTCCGGCCAGGAAGGGCCGCCGCGCGAGCGCAGCCCAGGCTGCGAGCACCAGCCAGAGCATCAACCAGGGATCCGTGAACGCGGTGGGCGCGAAGAGGATGGCGAACGGCGAGAGGGCCAGCAGCGCGGCGGCCAGCAGTCCCGTGCGGGGGCCATACGCGGCGCGGGCCAGCCCGTAGAGCGCGGGCACAGCCAGCACCGAGGCAAACATGCCCGGCAGCCGCAGTGCGAGGTCATCCGGCGCGGCCGCGCCTGCGCCGAACAGCCGGAGGCTGCCCGCGAGCAGGTAGAGCACGAGCGGCGGCTTGTCGATCCAGGGGGTCAGCAGCAGGGGGTCTTGCCCGGAGGCAACCAGCCGCGCCCAGTAGCCGTACAGCGCCTCGTCACGGTGCAGCGGGTAGGCCGCGAGAAACGGCACGAGCCGCAGCGCCAGGGCCAGCAGCATGACCCCGCCCAACACCAGCCAGGTGGGCCATGCCGCCAACCGGAGGCTGAACGGCCAGGCATGAGAAGGCCGGTTGCGCGCCGCCAGCACGTTCTACTCCACCAGGCGATACTTCAGCAGCGTCCACATGACCGTCAGGCCATCGCGCCAACTGATCTTCTTGCCCTCGTCATATTCGCGGCCGTTGTACGAGATCGGCACCTCGTAAATGCGGTAGCCCCGCTTGAGAATCTTGGCGGTAATCTCCGGGTCGAAGCCCCAGCCCGGCGACTTGAGCCGCAACTGCTGGGCGACCTCGCGCGTGAAGACCTTGTAGCACGTCTCCATGTCGCTCAGGATCGTATCGAACAGAATGTTGGTGAACAGGGTCAGGGACTTGTTGCCGAGCATGTGCCAGAAGAGCATGGCCTTGCGCGGGCCGCCCAGGAAGCGGCTGCCGTAGACCACCTTTGACCGCCCCTCGATGATGGGCTGGAGCAGCGCCGGGTATTCGCGCGGATCGTATTCCAGGTCCGCGTCCTGGACCAGCATGATATCGCCCGCCGCATGTTCGATGGCCGTACGCACCGCTGCGCCCTTGCCGCGATTCCGCTCGTGGTAGTGGACGAATACGCCCGGCAGCGCGGCCAATTCAGGCAGGATGTCGCGCGTGCCGTCTTGCGAGCCATCATCTACGATGACGATTTCTTTCTCGACGGTCAGCTCGACGGTGCCATCCGGCGCGGTCGGCAGACCAAAGCGGCCGTCGCCCTCGTGCAAGCGCACCCGCATCCGCATATCGACTGCGCGGACCCGCGCGACAATCTCCCGGATGGTTTCGCGTTCGTTATAGCAAGGAATCAAGACAGATAGCTTCACCCAGTTGGCTCCTGGAACAAGGAAAACGCGCAGGCATCCGGTGGGGCCAGACGTCTGCGCGTGTTAGGAAAGTGGCCCTGGGGCCGGAGCAGTTCCCGTTGCGCTCTTACTGTCTATCCGAGCAAGGGGTAGCATAGCCCCTTGTGGGCGTCATCACGGGCACAAGGCCCTATGCTACGAGTTATTCAACTGGGCCCCTAGCCCTGCCCGACCTGGTGCGCCAGGATAATGGCTTCCGCGACTTCCTTCATGGGCTTGCGATTGTCCATGCTCATCTTCTGAATCTTACGGAAAGCCTCAGCCTCGGACAAGCCCTGCTTGTCCATGAGGATGCCCTTGGCGCGGTCCACGAGCTTGCGCGTCTCCAGGGCTTCTGTCAGGTCGCTGACCTGCTTCTGCAGGTCCTTGAACTCTGCGAAGCGCGCGAGCGCAACCTCGATCGCGGGCGTCAGTTCTTCCTCGCGATAGGGCTTGACCAGATAGGCCACCACCCCGGCCTCGCGTGCCCGCTGCACCAGCTCGCGCTGGCTGTAGGCGCTCAGCAGGACGACGGGTGCAATGCGCTCCTCTGTCAGGACGCGCGCGGCTTCGATGCCGTCCATGTCGGGCATCTTGATGTCCATGATGACCACATCGGGCCGCAGCTCGCGCGCCTGGTTGACGGCACTGCGTCCGTCAGCCACCTCGCCCACCACCAGGTACCCCAGGTTGGTAAGCATCTCCCGCAGATCCATGCGGATCAATGATTCATCATCAGCAACAATGACTCGCGTACGTTCCATTGTGTCCTCCTGGCTGCATGACCGGCTCCGGTTAGCACCCGTTGAAAATCCATGTTTTGCCGCTATGATTAGCTGCTGGTGGTCTTCCCCAGCAAGGCTTTCGGGAAGGCGACCGTGGCAACCACCCCGCGCTCGGCATGATTCTCCAGGCGCACCTCGCCGTGCAGGTCGCCCTGCACGAGGCTGCGCACGATCTGCAAGCCCAGGCTGGGGCTGCTGCCCAGGTCGAAATTGTCCGGCAGCGGTGTCCCGTCGTCGCAGATTTCGAGTTGCACGCGATCGCCGCCGTCGGTCAGCTCGATCTGGACCTGGCCGTGTTTGTCGCCCGCATAACCGTGTTCCAGCGCGTTCTGGACCAGCTCGTTGATGACCAGCGCACAGGCCGTGGCCTGCTGGCTGGGCAGGTAGATGCTCGGCCCTTCAATGGCGAAGTCGACGTGCGTGCCGGGCGTAATCACCTGTCGCGCCTGGCCGACAATGCGCTGGCACACATCCTTGATGTTAATGGACTGGCTCTCGTCCAGCGACAGGAACTCGTGGATGACGGCCACGCTCAGAATACGGGCAATCGCCTCGTGCAACGCCTGCTGTGTGCCGCTGTCGCCGGCCCGCCGCGCCTGCATGCGCAACAGCGCCGCAATCGTCTGCAAGTTATTCTTGACGCGGTGATGAACCTCTTGAATCATGGTCGTCTTGACCTGGAGCTCCTCCTTCTTGCGGCGCTCCTCGGTCGCGTCATGAATCAGGATCAGCACGCCGCCGACTGCGCCGCGACGGCCCTGTCCGCTGAGCAGGCGGTCGAGCCGGCCGTACATCGTTGGCGGCGCCCAGACCGGCAGCAGCTTGCGCACCCAGATGTGGCCGCTCTCGCTGGATTCGCACTCCAGCGGCTGGCGAGACTGGATGGCATCGATTGCCAGTTCATCATCGTTCGTGCCGAGATAGGAGAGCCGGCGCCCGCGCAGGTCCTCCATGTAACCCAGACGGCGGAACAGGTTGTTGGCAATGCCGCTCAGGTAGGTGATGCGACGCTGGGTGTCCACCAGCAGCACGCCATCCATCTCAAGGAACGGCGACAGGCCCGCGGCCCCGGCCAGCTCGCCCCGCACACACATCGTCTTGATCCACTCGACCGTTCGCCGGAACGAAGGATGGCGCTGCCGATGGCGTTCGAGCTGAATCAGGCTGGTCTCGAAGCTCAAGAGCCCGATCAGCCGGCCATCATGGCTGAAAATGGGCCGCACATCCTGCATCACCGGCGCGCCGCCGGGCAAGTCACGGTGTGCCCGCACGCGCTTGCACTTCTTCACCGCATCCAGGATGACAGGCGCGTCCCGGTTGATCCAGGTGCGCTCGATGAGATTATCGGCGTGCAAGGGTGAGATGGAATGTGGCTGAGCCTGGGCCACGACTCTGACTTGGCCCGCAGGCAGGGGACGCAGCAACAACAGGTCAGACCGGCTGATGTCAGCCGTGATGGCCATACCGAGGGCGACGTCTCGCAGTTCCTGCGGGACTATATCAGGCAGCTCGTTCATCGCTCGTCGTTGATGCGGTCCTTGACAAAAACAGGGGGTGGGACAGACACATCCCACCCCCTCCAGTAGACGCTGGTCGGGGCGAGAGGATTTGAACCTCCGACCACTTGAACCCCATTCAAGTGCGCTACCTGGCTGCGCTACGCCCCGATTCGATCTGAGATTATACCTAAGGCAGTGAAATCTGGCAAATCAGCGCGGTGAGTGCTCTCCCGGCAAACGGCTGCCGATGAAACCGCGCGCACCTGCTACGAATGCATTGACCGGCAGAGCGCGTTTCCCGGCCAGCTGCACCTCTTCCAGCCACAGCACTCCTTCGCCCGTGACCACGCCGGCAGTCCCGCGCGGGCCGCCAATGACCGTCCCCGCCATAGCATCGGATGGCCCCTCGCCCGCCGCCCGGCCGCGCAGCACCTTGAGCATCAGCCCGTTCCAGGTCGTGTAGGCGGAAGGCCACGGCTGGTACGCGCGCACGCGCCGCGCAATCAGGCCTGCCGGCTCGGTCCAGTCGATCTGCCCGTCCTCTTTGTTGATGCGCGGAGCATAGGTCGCGCCGGCTTCCTCCTGCGGCTGCGGCTGGATGTCACTGCGCAGATACGCGGGCAGGGTGCCAATCAGCAGGTCTGCGCCCAGTGCAGCGAGCCTGCCGGTCAGCGTGCCGGTGGTGTCGTCCGCCGCGATGGGCAGGCTGGCCGTGCTGAGCACGGGGCCGGTGTCCACCCCCGCGTCCATGAGCATGATGCTGACACCCGCCTCCGTGTCGCCCGCCAGGATGGCCGCGGCGATGGGCGCAGCCCCGCGGTGGCGCGGGAGCAACGAGCCGTGAACATTGACGCAGCCGAAGCGCGGCAGGTCCAGCACGGCCTGCGGCAGAATCAGCCCGTAGGCCGCGACCACGATCACGTCGGGCGCCAGCGCGGCCAGCTCCGCCTGGGCCTCTGCGCTGCGCAGCGTGCGCGGCTGCCGGACGGTCAGGCCATGCTGCAGGGCCAGCCGCTTGACGGGCGACATCTCGACCTGCTGCCCGCGGCCCGCGGGTTGATCGGCGCGCGTCAATACGCCGGCCACCTCGTGCCCGGCAGCGAGCAAGGCTGCCAGCGACGGCACGGCAAATTCGGGTGTACCCATGAAGACGATGCGTGTCATGGCACGACTATATCACAGCCGCAGGAGAAGGGACAAGGGATGCGCCACAATGCCAGATGCAAAGCTCCGCCAAAGATTGGAGTCGGGCCTTAGCCGGATAGGTCAGCCGATGGAGTACACCTCTAAACCGGCTGAAGCCTCGACTCCGATTGCAGTTCACGATTGTTGAGTTACCGGCAACCACGCAGTGATCAGGGTTCCCCGGCCAAGTGCAGATTCAATCAACAGATGCCCGCCGTAGAGCAGGGCACGCTCGCGCATGCCCATCAGCCCGAAGTGGCCGGCCTGCGCGAGGTCCGCGGGCTGGTCCGGTGGGACGAAACCGCGGCCGTTGTCGCGCACGCGGAGCCGCAGGCCTTC
>DAOUGK010000011.1:0-4226 GCA_034429055.1 Anaerolineae bacterium
CCTATGCGCGCATAGGTCACGGCCAGGTTGGCGGCCACGCTATCGCTGTCCCCCGCAGTATCCGCCGGGACGACCAGGATGGTGCGCAGGGGCAGCTCGCGCTCCGCGGACAGATTTACCCGCAGGCGGCGGTACGCCTCCGCGGCCGGCGAAGCAGGCTCGTTCAGAGTCACCAGGTTGAGTGTCATGTGCAACGTCTCACTTCTTGCGGCCCGTCGCGGGGATTGCGCCGAGCACCGGCAGGCCCAGCGTACGCTCGACCTTATCGGGGGAGGCGAGGATATCCGCGGCCATCCACTCCAGCGCCAGCACGACGAGCGTGCCCAGGAGCGCGCCGAGCACGAAGCCGGCGATGGCGTTCATCCGCCAGTTAGGCCGGTAGAGCGGCGCATCGATTACGCTGTCCGTGATCTTGACCTCGATGCGGTTGTCCTTGTCCAGCGTCGTGTAGTAGGCCACCCGTTCGTTGACGAACAGCTCGGCCATCGTGAGCACGATCTTTGCGGCGACCTGGGGGTCCTCATCGATGGCATCGATGCGGATGGCGAAGTTGTCAGGCTCCGTGCTCACGGTCAGCTTCGCGAGGAGATCATAGGAACTCATATCCAGACGCGCCGTCGAGATGACCTTGTTCGCCATATCGTGCGTGCTGATGATCATCACGAAGTTGCGGAGCAGTTCTTTGGCGCTGGAACCCAGGCCCCAGTCGGGCCGCGCCGGGACCGTGCTGACGCGCACCGTAGCCCGGTAGGTCTTGGTCTGCACCATCGCCAGCCCGGTGGCGAGCACCAGGGCAACCAATGCGGTCGCCAGGATGATCCAGCCGCGCCGGCGGAGGATGTCGAAATAGGCGCGTAGCTCCATAAACACTCCGAAGTGGTGGGTGACACGCACCGTTGGCGGTCGCGCTCAAGGGCCATTCTACACCCGAACGGCCCGATTGACCAAACGCCGCCCGCCGTAGGGGTGCGGCCGTCAACGAATTGCGAACACGAATGAACGAATCGTGCAAGCCGGCAAGCAGATCGGTATGGGAGAGGGCACTCGCCGCGGTCGCGCTCGCACCGCGCTTCTGATTCTGAGCGCGCGCATACCAAGACGCCGGCATGCCTGATACCGTTCCCTCCCGATTAACGGATATGCTCAGTGCGCGCGCTGCCCACTCCGTTTATCCGTTCACATCAGTTGCGGCGTTACCCGAGTGAATAGTTGATTCCCGTCATGGAGCAACTCCAGGGCGACCCCTTCGCTACAACAGGAGCGACCCGCCATCGACGACGAGGTTCGCGCCCGTAATCCAGGACGCCTCGTCGCCTGCTAGAAACAGGGCCGCCGCCGCGATGTCCTCCGGCTGGCCGAGCCGCTTCATCGGGAGCCGGTCCGCAGTCTGCTGGACAATCTCACTGGGATTGGGGAAGGCGCGTACGGAATCCCAGAGCAGCGGCGTATCGACCTGCCCGGGGTGGATGGCGTTGATCCTGATGGTGGGGCCGTTGTCCAGCGCGGCCTGGCGCACGAGCTGCACCAGCGCGCCCTTTGACGCACAGTAGGCCGCGTGGTTCGGAAAAACCTTGTACCCGGCAATCGACCCGATGATCACCACGCTGCCGCGCCCGCGCTGCCGCATCGCCGGGATGCCATAGTGCAGGAGATAGAAGACGGCGCTGAGATTCGTGGCGACCGTAAAATCCCACAGGTCGGGAGGCGTATCGGCAACCGAACCCAGGCCGAGGTCGCCCGCGCTCATGACCAGGATATCGAGCCTGCCGTATGCGGACAGGGCCGCCTCGACAAGCTGCCGGTTGGCCGCGGCGGTCGAGATGTCGCCGGCGACGAACCGCGCCGCGCCGCCGGCAGCGGCAATCTCGCTGACCAGCGCCTCACCTCTGGCCGCGTCCCGCCCGCTCGCGAGCACCTGTGCGCCCTCCTGCGCAAAGCGCAGCGCGATGCCCCGGCCCATTCCGCTCGTGGCCCCCGTGATGATCGCGACTCTGCCGTCCAGTTGTCCCATCGCTGCTCTCCTTACAGAGGGTGCATGCCCTTGAATGTCATGCAACGCTATCATCGCGCACCTGATGCCCTTTGCCCAACTGCGCCGTGCAATGCTGCGCCATATCACCGCGCCGGCGGCCGGTGATGCCCCAGGCGTGAAACGCGCGAGATGTCAGGGTTGAGATTGACAACCTTGCGGCCTTCATGTTATTCTCTCCGCAGAACCGAGACTGATAGCAGCGTCAGGATCTTTATGACAGGAACCCGCCCACAGCGGGCGGGCCTGTCCGGTCCGGAAGCGCTCACCGTCGAGACATGCTACCCTTCCCTGGCTATCCCGACGGGGTACCCTCGGAAATTGCTTTAAAGGTCCGCCCCAGCAGCAGCCTCGCTCTGAGAATTCTTTGTTGCCAGGTAAGCCCATTGTGAATGACATGAAGTGTTTCCGGGTGCAGATCACGACACGCGCGGGCCTGCGGGATGCGCGCGGCGAGAATCTGCAACGCCAGGCCGGAGCGCTCGGCATTGCCGGGGTCGAGCGCATCGCCGTGAGCGATCTCTATTTTCTGGAGGGTACGTTCGACAGCGCGGACGCCGCCCGGCTGGCAGACCTCCTGCTCTGCGATCCGGTGGTCGAAGACGCGACGGTGACGCCCCTGGACGACACGGGTCCAGAGGCCGAGGCGACCGGCCGCCAGGCGGTCGAAGTTGTGCTCCACCCCGGCGTCACCGACAGCGTGGCCGAGAACCTGTTGGAAGGCGCGCGCGTGGCCGGCATTGCGGGCCTGGCGCGCGCGGCGACGGGCCAGCGCTATGAGATATCCGGCCGGCTGGAGCCCGATGCATTGGCACGATTGAGCACCCTGTTCGCCAATCCCGTCATCCAGTCCTGCGCGGTCAACAGCCGGATCGCACCGCCCTTCACCCTCCTGCAACCGGCGGACGATACCGTCGAACTTATCCCCCTGACCGGGGCGGATGCCGCGGGCCTCGAAGCCATCAGCCGGGAGCGCCGCCTGGCACTCGATCTGGCCGAGATGCGCGCCATTCAGGACTACTACCGCGGGGAGCGCCGCGAGCCCGTAGATATCGAGCTCGAGATGCTGGCGCAGACCTGGTCCGAGCATTGCGTCCACAAGACCTTCCGCGCACTCATCGATTATGAAGAGCGACCCGCAGGTGGAGGGCAGGCTACCGCGTCGCGTCGCATCGACTCACTGCTGAAGACCTATATTCGCGCGGCGACCGAACGGGCCGGCAAGCCCTGGGTGCGTTCCGCCTTTGTCGATAACGCGGGCATTATCGCCTTCGACGAGCACACGGACCTGGCTTTCAAGGTAGAAACCCACAACCATCCCTCCGCGCTCGAACCCTTCGGCGGCGCGAACACGGGCGTGGGCGGCGTGGTGCGTGACGTGATCGGCGTCAGCGCGCGACCCATCGCCAATACGGATGTGCTGTGCTTCGGTCCCGCCGACCTCCCCTTCGAGGAACTGCCTGCCGGGGTGCTGCATCCGCGGCACATCGCTGACGGCGTGACTGCCGGGGTGGAGGACTATGGCAACAAGATGGGCATCCCCACCGTCAACGGCGCGATCCTCTACGACCCCGGCTATACGGCCAACCCGCTGGTCTTCTGCGGCTGCCTGGGCATCCTCCCCCACGGTTCACACCGTTCGGCCGCGCAGGCGGGCGACCTGGTCGTCGTCATCGGCGGCCGGACGGGCCGCGACGGGCTGCGCGGGGCCACCTTCTCCTCGATGGAGATGACCCACGAGACCGGCCAGATTGCGGGCAGCGCGGTGCAGATCGGCCATCCGATCCACGAAAAACAGGCGCTGGATGCCGTGCTCCTGGCACGCGATGAGGGGCTGTATACTGCCATCACCGACTGCGGCGCAGGCGGACTGTCCTCCGCCGTGGGCGAGATGGCCGCCGAACTGGGCGCGGAAGTAGATCTGACGCGCGTGCCCCTCAAGTACAGCGGTCTGCAACCGTGGGAGATCTGGCTCAGCGAGGCCCAGGAACGCATGGTGCTGGCCGTGCCGCCCGTCCACTGGCCGCGCGTGCGGGCCATCTGCGCAGGGCTGGACGTGGAGGCCACCGCGCTGGGCACGTTCACCGGCGACGGGCAGATCAGCCTCCGCTGCGGCGAGCGCGTCGTTGGCCGGCTGGACGCGCACTTCCTCCATCACGGTATTCCGCGGCATCACCTGCAGGCCGTCTGGACCCCG
>DAOUGK010000012.1:0-14548 GCA_034429055.1 Anaerolineae bacterium
TTTCATCGAACGATATCTGGACTCAGCACACCTGAGCGCCGACGGGGCCGACATCTTCTGGCACCTGCTGGATCGTGATGAGGAACTGCAGAACAGCCGCAACATCCTGCCGTATGAAATACGCGAGGATATCAATACACGGATTTCCGCTCTGATCAACGAGCGGGATGCGCAATTCCATGACGGAGGAACGGTCCAATGACTGCGCCGATTATTCCCGCTCCTTATCGACCTGACAAGGCCCTCCGCGTTCTTTGGAATGCAGAACGAACCGACTTCATAGAGGCAGTCAAGTCTAGCGGTCGTACCTCCGTGCTTCATTACTATGGGCCGCCTGGGGCCTCGAAAACCTGGTTCATAGCTAATCTGCAAAAGTACTGCGCTGATGTACCAAATCCGAGTATCCGAACCGTCTCGGCAAGGTGTGGTAGCAGACACCTGCTACAGGACTTGGGCACAGCAATAGGTGTCACAGGCTCCACACCCTACGATAGCGCCACTCTGGTCCAGGGACTATGTGAGCTGGCACGTGGCCACAAGGTGGTCGTCCTGCTTGACTCCGCTGAAAAACTTCAACCGGATGAAATTGAAGCGTTGGAAACTGATGTTATGGAACCCACGTTAAGCACCAGTCATGATGTCATTTTTGTCGTGACAGGGCACAAAGATGCACCTAAGTGGAGTAATACGAAAATACGAAGTGAGATCAAGTATGTGTGCTTGACCGAGGAGGGCCTGGATCTTCTCCGGGTCACTGACGTAACACCAAAGAATGGGCTGGTCAGTCCTGAAGATATCCATGCATTGTCTGGAGGATATCCTCTGGCTGTGCAGGCTTTGCTTGAGTCCGCCGGAGACGGAACTGAACCTGACCTCGCCAGAGTATATGACAGGGTTAATCGCTATCTTCTCAAGGGCATTTCATTACCATTTCATCGCGTTATCCCCAGTCTTATGGCCTTGCGTCGTTTCACGCCAAGTAACCTGCTCGGTTGGAATATCATCTGGCCAGGTAGTCCCAGGAAGTTAACGCTTTATGATTGGGAAAAGTTGGTTACCGCGCTAAACCAATGTGATATGGTCAACGGTGAGACCGCAAGCAGCGGGACGCCACCACAGAGCTGGTACAGGCCTTGGGCGTCGCTGCGCCCTTTCTTCAGAGAACAGTTGTCTGCCCAAGGGCTCCTGGAGGAGTATTACCGATGTGTCCGCGACGTGTATCTTCGCAACCCCACGCCTGAGAATCTGATTGAGGCGGCGTATTATCATTATTTCAGGCACAATCCAGGTCCACCGCAGGGGGAATTCGCGGAGTGGCTTGCCAACCATACAAGGAAGCTTACCGCCGTTGATCGCGACTCGTTCAAGGATCATTTCCAGGCAGACCCCGACCTCAGTCCGATTGAACTGTCGGATGAGGATTGGGGTTCCATCTTGTCAGGTAAGTAGGGAGGCAGACTATGATGAGTTTAGCAGTAGACACACGGACTAGGCCCTTTACGCCCAAAGTGGAAATGGTTGGTCGCGAACGTGAGGTGGCGGCCATCCGGGGTGCCCTCAAGACCATGAACACTACTGAAGTTCTCTGTTTTGTCGGGCGCGGCGGCATCGGCAAGACTCGCTTATTGGAAGAGGCTGAAAAGCTGGCTCAAGATGTCCTGGAGACCCAGATCCTATATCCATCCATCATCGACATGTATCATGCAGAGATGCACAGCCCCGAGGGTGTGCGATCAGCCTTGGCTAAAGACCTGGATGGAGATGACCACTGGTTCATGAATTACTGGAACCAGGCGGCTAAACTAGCAGCCCAAGTCAAGGCCGCTGTGCCCGGCGAAACGCTCACGAATTTGCAGGTGGACGTTACCAGGGCCTTCGTAGATGACTACGCAAAGCTGGCCCGCAAGCACCGCATCCTCCTGCGCTTCGACACCCTCGAAGTATTACAACATGAACGCGATGCGATCCAAGAGTTGTGCGAATTTGGACAGGAGATGGGCGTCCGCAACTGGCTGCTGGGGTTACTCCCCCAGTTGCCAAACACCGTCGTTCTGCTGGCGTCTCGTCTCCCGACCGGAACTGACTGCCGCCAATATGATCTAGACTGCTTTAGCCGGGCCGAAGCACAGGAATATATAGACAAAATAGCCGTCGAAGATGAGCGCCTTAAGAGTCTGGACCCGAGCATTCTCGATAGAGTCTATCGGGTCACTGAGGGAGAGCCAATTCGATTAAGCCTTGCCATTGACCTGCTCCTGAATGGATGGGATGTTGCCAACCTCCTGACCACTGAAAATGCGCAAGTGCCGCTGTCAAAGGATGAGATTGACGGGCGTATCATCCGTGAATTCCGCACCCGAATTCCAGATGATAAGAAGACGGTGGTGTATTACCTGGCTCTGGCACGCAAACAATTGGATGCAGACCTGCTCCACGCGCTGGAACCACGTTGGACCCGCAAAGAGTGCCAGGCGCGTCTCGACGCCATACGCGACGATACCTACGTAAAACCGCGCCCTCGCAGTTCTGCACTGTTTCTGCATGACGTTATGGCGGATCTATACAACGATTATGAGCTGTCTGAGCCACCTGTTCGTCTGCTAGACACGATCATCCAGCACTACGATCGACGCATTGGCGCAGTTAAGGACCCGGCGGCCAGACGGATACTTCAAATCGAGCAGTTATACTATTGTCTCCGACAAGATCCCCTTGCAGGATTCATGAAGTATCAGGATTTGAGCAATGAAGCGATAGATGCCGGACTCCTCGACCACGACATCGCACTGCGCGATGAGCTACTGCGCTTCTTCAACAATGATCGGCTAGCGGAGGCCGTGAGGGCAAGGTCAACCCTTGCGGAGGAGCTTAACCGAGATGCCGCCCTACGGTGGGTACAACGCTACACTACGGGTGGCAAGAATTACGACAGAGCAATCAGTATAGGTGAGCGTCTAGTAGACCAAAACCATCCCTGGTTCACAGAAGCGGATGTGCTCTACAGAGGCGCCTTTCGCGTGACGTACGCACAGGCCCTGATATACAACAAAGCGCCCGACGAAAAAAGCTCGACGTTGCTTACGCAAACGATTGATGACTTGGCAAGTTGGACATCGGATGAAGCCAAACACAAGGCCAGACGCGATCAAGTGATCGGCCGCGCCCATAACTTCTTGGGGTACTCTCATCGTGTATATGGTCGCTATGAAACTGCCGAAAGGGAATACAAAGAAGCTGTCGGTTATTTCTGGCCTTCCCTACGTGGGGACTTGGCAACGACCCGCAGAAATCTCGGCTTCCTCAAGGGCCTGAAGGGACAACTTCGTGACGCAGACTCGCTACTAGACGATGCCATCAAGGACGAAACCGAACTTGGGCTCGAATTTCCGCGCGGATTGAGCGAGAATACACTAGGCTTATCCTACATCTATGGTCGTCAACCGGACAAGGGCATCGAACAGTGTCGAAAAGCATTCCGCCGCTTCGAGAAGATGTCCAACCCACGAGGTATGGGTTTGGCCCATCTTGCCCTTGGCTTGGGACTACGAAACCGGGGCAACGCCTGGAAGAAGCAAGAAGATTACAAACTTGCGAAAGCCGTAACGGACTTCAAGGCCGCAGAGGCTGAGTTGTTGAAGGCCCGCCAAATCTTCGAAGATGCCTCCTCTCGTGAGCCATCGCGACTGGCAGAGACGCATGATGAGTTAGGCAGTCTGTATATCGACTGGGGCTGGCTCGTGCAAACGAAACGTAACAAAGTCAAGAACGGAGACCAACGTAACGAACTATTGAGGCAGGCTGAGGAATTCTATCAGAAAGCCGAAGAGGATCTGCAAGAAGGGATTGCCATTGCTAAGGAAGGTAAGTTTGACTTGCAGGTCATGGACATGTTGGATGATCTCTCGCAGGCCTATTCTGATCGCGCACTTCTCTATCCCATAACAAGCCGAGAACGACAGGACTATTTGAATAGAAGCCAAGAGTTGGTTGAGGAAATCAGTGCAGCGGTTCCACAGGAGTACCGTCAAAGTCGCCGCGAATCGGACAGGATCAGTGATCCTCACCAAGACTGGTGGCTCGTTCTTGGCAAGATCGAGCTTGCGCAAGGAGCGCGTCAACTCCGCGACATTGCGACTGTGGCTTCCGAAGAACGGGACACGCGCCTTAAGGAAGCGGTTATCCACTACGCTTCTGCTGTCGCGTTTTTCCAGTCATACTCTCCTGACTCACCTAGAATGGATGAGACACTGGAATCGATTCTCAGACGCCTTGAGATTGTGTCGAAGGATGAACTGAGCGTGGTAAGAAGCACCATTCGCAAGTATGAAATAGAGAACTGCGTGCAGCTCAAGAGATTGAATGAGAGGCTCAATAGTAAGTTTGGATCGGATCCCTCCGCGCCGAATGAGCAAATGGGTGTTGGTGAGAGCAGGTGAAAGATGGTTGAGCAGCCTCAGGAGAAATGGGTACGGGAAGACATGCCGGTAGAGAGCCTCGAACTCCTGCGAAGTGATCTGCTGTCGGGTGTCGAATGCAGAGTGGTTTTCGTCCTTGACTCAAACATGACCGAGAGATCACCGAAATCACGGAAACCCTCAAAGGCTATCGACAACGACTGTGCCTGTGAATAAGGCGACGCGATGCTGCGCACCCTGTCCGCTCCGGCGTTCTACGCCCTCGAACTGACGCCGGCCTGCAACAACTGCTGCGCCGGCTGTCCGAATGGACTCGACGCGTCGACGCGCAGCAAGCTGGAACCGCCCCTGGACGGGCAGGCATGGCTCGGTATCCTGGACAAGATCGCGCCTCATGCCAGCCGCATCAAGCTCACCGGCGGCGAACCCACTCTCCACCCGAATTTCTTCGCCATCCTCGATCACCTTGACGCACTGAATCTCGAATACTCCCTCTTCACCAACGCGCGCTGGATCGCTCCGCAGCAACTCCTGCCGCGGTTGCAGGACTCGCCTGCGCTGGTCGGCCTGCTCATCTCGCTGCACGGCGCAACGGCTGCCAGCCACGAGGCCTTCACCGGCGTCCCCGGATCGTTCGAAGAGACCTGTGCCAACATCCGCCGCGCGACCGCGGCCGGCCTTGCGGTCAACCTGAGCACGGTCATTCACAGCCGCAACCTGAGCGAACTCCCTGCCGTGGTTGACCTGGCCCGAACGCTCGGCGCAACCAAAGTCGTGTTCAACCGCTATCTGACCAGCGAACCCGACGAGTTGACGCCCACTGAGGCCGAATTGCATGATGCAGTCATCGAAGTTGACCGACTGCTGGCGCAGGGCCAGCCGGTGAAGTTCGGCAACTGCATCCCACAGTGTTTCGTAGGGAATTCTTCTGTCGGCTGCCTGGCAGGCATCGCTCTGTGCGCGATCGATCCCTGGGGCCGCATGAAAGCCTGCACGCATGTAGACTTCTTCGGGAGGAGCCTTCTTGAGGCATCCGTACAGGACGCCTGGCTGTCGTCGCCGATGCAGGCCTTTCGCGCCGGACTGACGGCCACCGCCTGCCGGACTTGCGCCCGGCTCGCCACCTGCCACGGCGGTTGCCATGCAGTGGCCGCGCCGCACGATGCCGCGCTGGATCCACTGGCTCGACCAGGCGCTGCCCCACCCGCGCCGCCGCCCGTCAGCCTGCACGTGCACCCCGCCTGGCGCCCGCACGCCCGTCTGAACATCCGCGAGGAGCCGTGGGGGCTGGCCCTCTTGCAGGGCAACCGGCTCATGGCCGCCGAACATGCTGCGCGGCCCCTTCTGGCGCGGCTCAACGGACACGCGACGCTGGCCCAGATTGAAGCGGAATTCGGTGCGGAGGGGTTATCGCTGGTCGCTGCGCTTTACGACCGAGGATTCATACACTTCATGTAAAAGGAGCCATCACCATGTCGCAGATCACACTCAAGATTAAGTGCTGGCATGAAGATTGCGCCGGCCAGCCTGCCACCGAGGTCGAGGTTGAAGCGCCGGACGGCGCCACGCGCGCCAGCGCTCGCCAGAAGGAACACCTGGTGTACTGCGGGCGACAGCATCCGAACATCGTTACGGTTCCGGACGGCTGGGGCCAACGTTTGCCCACGCTCGGCGGAGATGACGCTCCCCCACTGCATGGGCGACGACCCTGATATGTCTGCCATGAAGCAAGGTGCACCGCCCAACCCCAGACAGCAGGCAGAAATCGAGGCGGCCGCGGCATATTGGAGGAAGGTCCGCCAGGAAGCGCCGCTGGAGGCCATCAAGAGCCTGGAGGCTGCTGCGAAGCAACTCGTGACGCTAACCGGTGCGCTCCAGGCTGCCTACTTTGCGGCCGTCGCCCTGGGTGAGGTCCGCACGTTGGTGACCGGGGCCGCGCGGCTCGCCGTCCTCCTGCCCGTCTTGATCTGGCTGGCATCCCTGTTCTGCGCCAGCATGGTGTTCGTGCCGCGCGCGCGGGCCGGCGCAGACCTGGATGATTGGAGCGAAGAAGCTTGGGGCGACCTACGCGCAACCTACTTCAGCACCGTGCGGAAGAAACGCCGGTGGCTGCACTGGTCACATGGGCTGCTGATCGCGAGCTTCGCAGTGATGCTCCTGCTCCTCGCCTGGCTCGTGCTGATGCCTGCTGATGGCGGAGGGACCATTACCACGGTGATCGTGCTGACACCCACTCCGAATCCATAGGGCAAAAGCATGATCTGACTTGGGGACGCTCATAGACACTCGTTGCGAGCACCCCACCTAATCAGGATACAGTTCGGGTGCATTCGCCCTTATCCGGTGGGCGACGTTGAACGCCTCAGGATCGCTGCGGGCAGCCAATGCCCGGCCTATCTCGCGTTTGGCCTCCTCCCAACGCCTCAGATCACACAACGCAGCGGCTCGGGTGGTGTGAAGCGCCGGGTCGTTAGCATTACGGAACGCATGGGTTTCTTCCAATGCCTTCTTGGGCAGACCAAGAGCCCTCAAGACTGAGCACAGTACCGTTCGTGCAGCGAGATTGGCAGGCTCGCTTGCCAGGGCCCGCCGGATAAGCCGTTCAGCTCTCGCCAATTGTTGCGCATCGCGCGCTGCGCACGCTGTAGCGATGAGTTCTGGAACGCTGGTGATCGATCCGTCTTGCTGTTGCAGGGCTATGACAACCTCTGCGTTGAGTGCTCTAACGACCGATGCTGGAGGCACCAGCCACGTCTTGGCCTCGTACCAGTCCTTCCCTGTCCAGATGTAATCCTTGCCTTCGAAGTTGATGACGACGCGTTGGGGCTTCAACATATTCCTGGTCACCTTGTCGGCATGAGGAGTACAGCTTCAGCCGCCCTCCAGCACGCGCCTGAGCCGCGCCACCGCGAACGGCGGGCTGGCGAGGATGGGGGCGGCGCGGGGCAGCGGCGGCAGCGCGTCCGCGGCGCGGCCCATCGACGCCTGCGCCAGCAGCACGACATCGGTGCGGCGGCGGAGGTCCTCCAGGACGCCCGTCACCACCCGATCGTACAGCGCCAGGTCGCCGGACACCAGCCCTACGTAGGCTTCCTCTGCCAGGACTGCCTGCACATCCACTGACTTGCCCAGGCTGGCTGACCGGCTGCGCACCTGCGCGGCCAGCGGTTCGAGCGCCGTGGCCGCGGTCGCCGCGATGCCGATGCACGCACCCTGCCGCAGGGCCGCGTCCACCATCTCCTCGTCCACCGCCAGCACCGGAATGCCGACCTGCGCGGCGGCCGCGGGCACGCACGGCGAGAGGGAGGAGCACGTCACCTGCAACGCATCGGCGCCTGCGGCCTCTGCTGCGGCCGCGTGTTCGGCCACGCGGCGGTAGAAGAAGGGCGAGAGCTGCCCCTGGCTGACGGCCAGCCGCGCGAGCATCTCGTCGACGATGTGCCAGACCTCGGTGTCAGGCGGCAGCAGGCGCCGCGACAGCTCGGTGAACTGCGCCGTGATGCCGGTGACCGTGCTGAGATAGATGACGCGCTTGCCCATATGCACCTGTGTGATGGAAGAAACACCGGTAGCCTAGCCCCTTGTGGGCGTGCTGACGGGCACAAGGCCCTACGCTACGCATTCTTCGGATCGGCTATTTGGCGCTCTTTGCGGCTTTGCGTGAGCCCGTTCAGCCCACCGCCTCTTGAGCTGCAGCCCAGGTCGTGCGGACGAACTTCGCGGCGGCCGCAATGCCCGGCACGCCCCCGTACGACGCCTCTTCCATGCAGATCCACTTGTCCCAGCCGCCGCGCACGAGCCGCTCGAACAGCGCCGGGTACGGCGTGATGCCCGTGCCCAGGAGGACGTGCTGCAGCTTGCCGTGCAGCGCGCTGTCGGATGCATGGATGCTGACCACCCGGGGCAGCACCGCGTCCAGCAGCGCAACCGGATCATCCGAGAAGGTTGAGGCGTTGCCGACATCGAAGTTGATGCCGATGCCGGCGCCCTCCGTCCGGGCGGCGATCTCACGGAAGATGTCGGGCGGCTCGCAGAAGTCGGTGTACGTCCAGACGCCCGGCTTGCTGTGGTTCTCGTAGGCCAGCGTCACGCCGGAGCCGGCGGTGCGTTCGGCCAGAGCGCGCAGCCCCGCGCTGGCCCACTCGATCCCCTCGGCGCGGCCGGTCTCGGGCCGTCCCTGGCCCGCAGTCACCCGAAGCAGCTCCGCGCCGAGCGCGGCCGCCACGCCGACAACTGCCTCCCCGTCCGCGAGCGCGGCTGCACGCTGCGCCGGGTCCGGGTGGGTGAAGTCGGTGTAGCTCGTCAGCATGACGACGCGCGTGCCCGCATCCTCGATCTGGCGGCGCAGCGCGGCCAGTCCGGCAGGCGAACGGTCCGCGACCCACGCGATGCTCAGGTCGATGCCGTCCAGGCCGAGCGGCACGGCCACCTGCGCCCACTCGACGATCGGCATCCGCCCTGCGGCCAGGTCGGCAAAGAACGAGACCGGCAGACAGCTCAGTTTCATGGGTTCCTCCAAGGTTTCGGGCGGTTGTTGTAATCCGACGATTCGGCGCGATAGTCTGCAGCCCCCACCCCGTGCGAGCTTTGCTCGCCTGCCCGCCCCCGCTGGCGGGGAAATGACGTGCCGAGCACCCTGAGCGGAGCGACCGGCCAAGCTGAGCTTGGCTGGGGAGCGCAGTCGAAGGGGCGGCTCCCTGTGGGTTCATCCTTCGACTGGCCTCACATCGTCAACGGCGGCGAGCCGTCCACCCGCTCAGGATGCTCACATGCCCTGCGTGACTCGCGCGCGCCTCCAGCGGCCGCAGATGGTCGAGCGTCTGGCGCGCGGCGGTGTCGCCGTCCGGCTGTGCGAGCAGTTCGGCGGACAGATAGCCATGATACCCGGCCTCGTGCAGCGTGTCCACAATCTCCGCGAAGTCGATCAGCCCGCGGCCGGGCGGCAGGCGGTTGTTGTCGCCCACATGGACGTGGAACAGGCGGCCCGCGGCCAGCGCGCGGCGGAACGGCTCCGTGCGCGAGACTTCCTCGATGTTCATGTGGAAGGTGTCGAGCACCAGCCCCAGCGCCCCATGCCCGATCTCGTCCACGAAGGCCAGTCCCTCCTCCGCGGTGTGGATTAGGTCCAGCTCGTAGCGGTTGACCGGCTCCAGCGCGAGCCGCACGCCGACATCCCCCGCGTGCTGCGCGGCCGCTGCCAGCACACGGGCGAGCTCGTCGCGGCCGGCCGGTCCCGCGGCGGACACGCGACCGCGCAGGCTGCCGATCGTGACTACCGGCGCGCCGACGGCCGCGGCAAAGTCCATCAGGTCTGCGAGGCGGCTCCGGGCTTGTTCAGCCATTATCGGGTCTGCATGAAGCAGCGTCAGCCCGGTCGAGAAGGCAATCGCGCCGCTGCCGATAGCTGCGGCCGACAGCCCGTGTTCCGCCAGCAGGCTGCGGATGGCCGCGGCGTCCAGCCGGGCGGGGTCGACCGGCATCAGCTCCAGGCCGTCTGCTCCGGCTGCCGCGGCCTTGGCCGCGCGCTCGGCCAGCGGGCCGGTGAACAGCGCGACCGGCACCTGGCGCGGCGCCTCCTCGGTCTGCACGCAGATGGCGAGCTTCAGTGTTCGTCCGGCTGCCGGAACGTCCGGTGACATCACGTCACCGGGCCGCGGGTGCGGATGCCGGAGCCGGGGCCATGCCCAGCGCGGCTTCCACCTCTTCGAGGGCCACGTCCAAGATACGGAGCAGCTCGGCCATCTCGGCCTCCGTGATGACCAGCGGCGGCGCGAGGAGCATCATGTCGCCCAGGACGCCCTCGACCGTGCCGGTGCACGGGTAGGTGACGAGCCCGTGCCGGAGCGCGGCCTGCTCCACCTGGCTGCTGACCTTGAGGCCCGGCGCAAACGGCGCGCGCGTGGCCCGGTCCTGCACCAGCTCGAACCCGAACATCAGGCCGCGGCCGCGCACGTCACCGATGCTGGGGTGCCGCGCCATGAGGCTCCGCAGGCCCGCGAGCGCCTGCTGGCCCCGCGCGGCGGCGTTGGCCGCGAGGTCGTGGTCGAGCGCATAGTTGATGACTGCGATGGCCCCGGCGCAGGAAACCGCGTTGGCGTTGAGCGTGTGCCCCGCCTTGAACGGCGAGTGGTTGCGCTCCAGCACGGCCCAGATGTCGTCACGTGCGATAATAGCGGACAGCGGCGTGTAGCCTGCGGTCATGCCCTTCGCAGTCGCGATGATGTCAGGCGTGACGCCCCAGTGGTCGATGCCCCATAGCTTGCCCGTGCGGCCCCAGCCGGTCATCACCTCGTCTGCGATGAAGAGGACCTGGTAGCGATCGCAGATCTCCCGGATGACCTGGAAATAACCGTCCGGCGCGGGCACGCAGCCGAGCGCCGCGCCCACGACCGGCTCCGCGATGAACGCAGCAACGTTCTCGGGACCCTGCTGGCGGATGGCGGTCTCCAGGCTGCGCGCGCAGAGCAGGTTGCACTCGGGGTAAGTCTTCTCGAAGGGGCAGCGGTAGCAGAACGCGGGCGGGATGTGGGGCGAGTCCACGTACATGGGCTGGAAGATCTTGCGCCGCCCGGTCAGGCCGGAGAAGCCGGCGACCGCGATGTTGTTGCCGTGGAACGCCTGCCAGCGCGCGATGACCTGGAACTTGCCCGGCTGGCCTGCCTCGACCCAGTACTGCCGCGCCAGCCGGACCGCGTCGTCGGTCGCGTCCGTGCCGGTGCACGTCACCCAGACGCGGCTGTTGTCGCGCAGCCCGCCAGGCGCGAGGGACACGATCAGGTCGCACAGGTCGAGGAAGGCCTGGTTGGTGAAGGCGTGGGCCGGGTAGAACGAGAAGCGCTGCGCCTGTTCATGCATCGCATCAGGGATGGCTGCGACGCCGTGGCCGATGCTGGTGACGACGGACGAGCCGCCGGAGCCGTCGATGTAGCGGCGGCCGGCCTCGTCGTAGAGGTAGATGCCTTCGGTGCGGACAATCAGCGGAAAGTCGCGATCCCAGTCGCGATGGACCGCGTGGACATTGGGCCGGGTCATAGCTATCCTCCCTCCGGGGGCCAACAGGGGTATCGGGGCGCGGCTGCAAGGCGGAGTCCCGGAGTCATGTGTGCCGCTGCCAGAAAACGATTACAGGATAGCACACGCACCAGGCAGTGTCAAGGGCTTGCGAGTTCCAAAATGCACGAACCAGGCGCGAAAAACCTATTGACAACGGCTCCGAAGTACGGTATGATGCCACTATCGCAAGCGAGCAACCTGCAAACGATTTCATCATCCCTCCTCCCTCTACCACGAAGCTGCCGCAAGGAGCTTGACGATGACACAAACGATGGTGACCGGCATGGCGACCCAGCACAGCGTCCTGGCCGGGACGCTGAACGTACTCCCCGAGGATGACCTGCTCCGCATCCACGACGCGGCGCTCGCCATCCTGCAAGACCCCGGCATCGAGAGCGAGTCGACGCTCATCCTCGACATCATGGCGCGCGGCGGGGCACGGGTCGACCGTGAGACGCGGCGCATCCACGTTCCGCCGGAGATGGTCGATGCAGCCCTGCGCACCGCGCCGGGGTCTTTTGTGCTACATGCGCGCAACGACCCCGCCAAAGACCTTCTGCTGGAGCCCGGCCGCGTCTACTGGGGCATGGGCGGCACCTCGGAGCCGCACTTCTTCGACTATGAACGCCGGCAGCCGCGCTCGCCCACCCACGCCGACATGGTCAACAGCACGCGCATCGGCCACGCGCTGCCGAACATCGACTTCGTGCAGACCCTCTGCATGTCAGCCGACAAGCCCACCGGCCAGATCTTCTTCCACGACTTCGACGCCATCTTCCGCAATACGACCAAGCCGACCGTCATCAATATCCTGGACCGCCGCTTCACGCAACTGCTGCTGGGCATGACCGCAGCGGCATCGGGCGGCGAAGCGGAGCTGCGCGAGCACCCCAGCGTGCTCGGCATCGTGACGCCGGTCTCCCCGCTCAAGGTTGCGGAGATGAACGAGGGCATCGTGGATGCGGTTGCGGCGGGCGTGCCCATCCTCTACTCGCCCGGCCCGATGATGGCCGCGAGCGGCCCGGCCACGATCGCGGGCACGCTGGCGCTGACCACCGCAGAGGTATTGTTCGGCGTCGTGCTCACCCAGTTGCTCCGTCCGGGCGCGCCCGTCGTGCTCAAGCCGGACACCGATGTGTTCGACATGCGGACGTCGCAGTGCACCTACGGCAGCCCGGAGCAGAACCTCGGCAAGGCCGCCATGGCACAGATGGCGCGGCACTACGGCCTGCCCATCTACAGCCTGGGCGGCGGCGTGGAGGGCAAGACGCCCGACGCGGAGGCCGCGTCCGAGGCGATGATGAGCATGCTCCTCAACGCGCTCGCAGGCGTCAATCTCAACCAGAGCCTCGGCAGCATGGCCTTCGGGCTGTACGGCTGCCAGGAGATGGTGGTCATCTGCGACGAGCTGGCGCACATGATCCGGCACGTCCTGCGGGGCATCACAGTGGACGACGACACGCTGGCGCTGGACGCAATCCGGCAGGCCGGGCCGGGCGGCAGCTTCCTGGGCAGCGACCACACCGTCCGCCACTTCCGCAGCGAGCTCTACTTCCCGCAGTTGTTCCGCCGCCAGACCATCGAGCAGTGGACCGAGGCGGGCAGCCTCATGGGCCACGACCTCGCGCACGCGCGCGTGCAGGAGATCCTCGCGACCGCGGGGCCGGTGCCCTTGCCGCCGGAGGTGGACCGCAACCTCGAACTCGCGCTGCGCGACGCGCTGGCCGGAACCGCCGAAATCGGGTAAGCCTGGCCCACATCCGGGATTTCCGAAGGCGCGGCGCGATGATGGGCCACAGAGGTCACAGGGGACATAGAGGGTGATGCGAGATCGCAAACCTCAAACCTCAGTGTCCTCGGTGTTCTCTGTGGCAAGCGCGTAACCCGATCAGGAATGCCCGACCGGGCAGGAGTGCAGCATGGCAGAACACCGACGGGTAATCGTTTCGGGCGCATCGTCCGGCATCGGCCGGGCGACCGCACAGCGTTTCGCCCGCGAGGGCTGGCAGGTGTGCGTGACTGCTCGGCGCGAGGCTGAACTGCGTCGCGTCGTGGCGGAGTTCCCGCCCGGCGAGCACCTGGTCTGCCCCGGCGATTACAGCAACCCGGCCACCGCCGCAGCCATCGGGGAAGAGGTTGCGCGACGCTGGGGCGGGCTGGACGCGCTGGTCAACTGCGCGGGCGTCTCCTTCGCCGGGCATACGATCGACGCGCCGCTGGCCGATTTCCGCCGTGCGCTCGACATCATGCTCGACGGCGCCATCTACCTGACCCGCATGGCCGTTCCCTTGATGTCAGACGGGGGCCGCATCATCCATGTGACCTCCATCCACGGCGAACGCGCCGAGGCGCTGTCGGGCGGCTACGCGATGGCGAAGGCCGCCATCAACCAGTACTGCCGCAACCTCGCGCTGGAGCTTGCGCCGCGCAATATCCTGGTCAACGCGATTGCACCGGGCTTCGTGCGCACCGCCATGAGCGTGGTCAACGGCGTGAGCGAGCTGGAGACCGAGTGGTTCCGGCAGAACTATGTGGAGGGCCAGCACCTGCCGCTGCGCCGCGCCGCGGAGCCGGAGGAAATTGCGGGCGTGGCATTCTTTCTCGCGGGGCCCGACGCGACCTACATCACGGGTCAGGTCATCACCGTGGACGGCGGGCTGACGATCACGTTCTGACGCACAGAAGAACGGCCAGGCGCAGATGCCCAAGCGACGTATCACGCTCAAGGATGTGGCAGAGCAGGCCGGTGTGTCCATCGCGACCGCCTCGCGGGCGATCAGCGGTGCGACGACGGTCTCGGGCGACGTGCGCCGGCGCGTGCTGGACGCGGCCGCCGCGCTCAACTACCAGCCGAACTTGCAGGCGCGGGCCTTGCGCCACCGGGGCAGCCGGGTCGTCGGGCTGGTCGTGCCGAGCCTCGCGAACGCGTACTATGCCGCGCTCGCAGATGCCATCAGCCAGGACCTCGTGCGGCGGGGCTATCACCTGCTGCTCGCGGCGACCGCAGATGACCCGGCGGGCGAGACCGAGACGCTGTACGACATGGTGGGCCAGAACGTCGCCGGCCTTATCCTCGTGCC
>DAOUGK010000013.1:0-5450 GCA_034429055.1 Anaerolineae bacterium
AACTAAAATACGCGCGCTGGGATGGCGTGACGTGGGTGACACAAATCGTCGACGACAAGAGCGAAGTGTGCCAGGATAACGATCTCGTGCTGGATACTGGTGACCATCCGCACATCGTCTATCGCGACAAGACCCATCAAAGCCTCAAGTATGCGCGCTGGGATGGTGCAGTGTGGCAGATGGAGCAGGTCGGCTCGACCAATTCCGATTGGTGGGGCAATTCCCTGCAGTTGGACGTTGCCGGACAGCCGCACATCATCTATGTCGATGGGGACACCCTGGAGGTCCGCTATGCGCGCCAGAATGGCACCGCGTGGCTGACGGAGGTGATAGCCCGTCTTGACGACACCAGACCCAGGGATGCCGCGTGCGTGCTAACGTCGGAGGGCGAGCCGCGGGCGGCGTACAGCAGTTATGTGGATCTCTACTTCGCCGTGCGATACAAGGTGCTGCCGACTGCGACACCGACCGCAACAGCAACCGCTACGCGGACTCCCACGCCGACGCGCACGGCCACACCGACACGAACGCCCACGACCACTCTAACGATTACTCCAACGTCCACGCCGTCCAGGACGCCAACTTCCACGCCCACCCCCACAGTCACTGCGCTGCCGACACTCACGCCCACAGCCACTGCCCTGCCGGGAGACTGGTCGACATCTACACCTACACCCACCCTGACGCGCGGCGCCCCGGGATCGGTCCGCCTGCCGCTGATTATCCGGCAACCGACACCGACCTACACGCCTTCGCCCTCGCCGACCCACACGGCCACGCCGAGCCGCACCCCCACGCCGACCACCACCCTTGTGCCTCATGGCATCTACGGTCGCGTAACCCGTGGCGGCGCGGCGGCCGCGAACATCCCGGTCAAGCTGCACAGTTGGACCGGGCACACCTACCGTGACATCGCTACACAGCGAACCGGAATAGACGGCAGCTACGCGTTCGTGGGGATCCCGGCCGTCCCCAGGGGGGAGCGCTATTCGGTGCAGAGCGGGGGAAACGGACCGGGGACGCTGTTGTATTGGCAAACGAAGGATCTAAGCAGCTATACGCCCGGCAGCGCGGTCCACATCGGCGACTTTGATATCGCGGACGTGGCCCTGGTCGCACCGACCAACGCCGTGACAGTGGGTTTCCCGGTCGAGTTCCGCTGGGTATCGCGGCCAGCTACGCCGGACGAGTTCTACCGATTGGTCCTCTACGACGCCAGCACCTTCCAGTCGTGGTACTGGGGACCCACCCTGCACGGCGCAGATAGCTTCACCCTCAACAGCCTGCCGAGCGGCTTCCACGTCGGCACGCGCTATACATGGTATGTGGAGGTCTCAAGCTGGGGTGGGGGGAAGGGCCAATCAAGCGAGCGAAGGATGGTGACGTTTGCGGGCGCCTCAACCGGCGCAGAGGACGATTAGAGGCTTATCTGCGGGTCCAGCGCATCGCGCACGCTGTCGCCCAGCACGAACAGCGCCAGCATGGTGGCCCCGAGCGCAAGGCCGGGGTAGAGCGCGATGTGCGGCGCGCTGCGCAGCGCGGCAAAACCGTCGCTGAGCATGAGCCCCCAGCTTGGCGTAGGCGGAAGCAGCCCCAGGCCAAGGAAGCTCAACCCGGCCTCGGCCATCATCGCGCCCGGGATCCCCAGCGACAGCGCGACCGTGAGCGTCCCTGCCAGGTTGGGCAGGATGTGGCGGATTACGATGCGCATGTCAGTCGCACCTACGCAGCGTGCGGCGGTGATGAACTCGGCCTGCTGCACCTGCAATACCTGGCCGCGCACGAGCCGCGCCATGCCGGCCCATGAGGTGATCGTCAGCGCCAGCAGAAGGCTGGCAAAGCTGCGGCCCAGTACGCTCAGCAGGGTGATGAGGAACAGCAGGGTGGGAAAGGCATAGCAGGCGTCGACGATGCGCATGATGAACGCGTCGGTCCGGCCGCCGCGATAGCCGGCCAGGCAGCCAGCCGCGACACCGACGAGTAGGATCGGCAGCTGGCTCAGGACGCCGACCGCCAGCGAGATGCGGCTACCATACATCAGGCGGCTCAGGATGTCGCGGCCCTGCTTATCGGTGCCGAGCCAGTGCTGCGCATCGGGGGGCTGTCTCAGGTGATCGAAATCGACGGCCAGCGGATCGTAGGGTGCCAGGATGGGCGCACAGCAAGCGATCACGACCAGGACGGCGAGATAGACCAGCGCGACCTGCGCGAGCCTGTCGTGTTGCAGGCGCCTGAGACGGCGGCGGCCGCGTGCTCTGCCGGGTTGCAGGCCGGCAGTGCGGTTGCGGGCGGGCTCCAGGTCAGCCCTGGCAGGCAAGCTCTCAGCTTGCATCGGCAGCGCCCAGTCGGATGCGCGGATCGAGGATCCCGTATGCCAGGTCCACCAGCAGGTTGAGGCCGACAATCAGGCTGCCCGAAAGGAGCGCGCCGGCCATAATCAGCGGGTAATCGCGATCTGCAGCGGCATAGACGAAAGCCGCCCCGGCGCCGGGCACGTTGAATATCGTCTCCACGAAGAAAGAGCCGGCCAGCAGATGCGCGGCCAGCGGCCCTGCCAGCGTCAGCACCGGCAGCAGGGCGTTGCGCAGCGCATGGTGCGTCAGCAGATGCCGCAGCGGCAGGCCCTTGGCGCGGGCCGTCCGGATGTAGTCGGCGCCGAGCACCTCCAACATGCCGGCACGCGTGAAGCGCATCACGGTGGCCAGCGGGCCGAATGCCAGGACGGCAATGGGCAGTATGGCGCGGCTCGGTGAATCCCAGCCGGTCAGCGGCAGCAGCCTGAGATGCACGCCGAACACTACGATGCAGACCGTCGCCAGGACGTAGGCCGGGGTGGCGGCCCCCAGCAGCGCCAGGAGCAGCCCCAGGTAGTCGAGTCCGCTCCGCCGCCGGACTGCGCCGGCCACGCCCAACGGGAGTCCCACCCCCAGCGCCAGCAGCGTCGCAGCCAGGCCGAGCTGTGCAGTAATGGGCCACGTGCGGCCAAGCACCTGCTGCACGGTTTCGTTGCGATAGGTGTACGAGACGCCGAGGTCGCCGCGCACCACTCCCCCCAACCAGTTGAGATACTGCACCGCGACCGGCTTATCGAGACCATACAGCCGGCGATACTGGTCGCGCATCTCCTGCGGGACGCGACTGGCCTGGTCCGGATCGTCGAACCCGAACGGGCCGCCGGGCGTCGCGCGCGCGACGGCAAATGTCGCCACCGTGATGAGCCACAGGGTGAGCAGCGATTGCAGCAGCCGGCGAAACAGGTAGGTGGGCATGCAGGGCAGGACCGACCCAGGCGCGTAGGCGTGGTGGGATGCTACATCGTCAGGCGCACCTGGCGCAGGGACGGCGCGCCCAGGCCATTGATGATGAGGCCCTGGACCTGGGGCCGGATCAGCCGGTGCCGGACGGGATAGTAGAGCGGGATCAGCGCCGGATCATCGAGCAACAGGATGTGCTCGCACTGCCGATATAGCGCGACCCGGCGCTCGGGATCGAGCTCCTTCGCTGCCTGCCACACCAGGTCATCGAAGGTGGGATTGCTGTAGACCAGCTCGGGCGTGGTCTTCCAGATATCGTTCTGGGGCGGGGGCGTGGTGTACAAGATCGCCATGAAGTTGTGCGGGTCAGGATAGTCCGCGCCCCAAAGCTGCCGGTAGAAGTGGGGCCGGAGGGGACGCTGCGCGCGCCAGGCTGCCCGCGCGCCGGATTCGGTTGGCGCAAGCTCCGTTCGCACGCCCAGATGCTCCTGGAGCATGGCCTGCAGCGCCTCGAACATGGTCTGGTAGGTTTCGTTCTGTTCATACTGCCAGTAGATAAGCGGCATATCCCTGCCACCGGCGTAACCGGCCTCGGCCAGCAAAGCGCGGGCGCGCTCGGGATCAAAGGCCAGCTCGCGGCCGGTCTCACCGTCATGACCAGGCAGGTTGGGCGGCAGGAACTGGTAGGCCGGCTGCCCGATGCCTTGCAGCACTTTGTTGCACAGCGTCTCGCGGTCGATTGCCAGCGCAAACGCACGGCGCACCCGCCCATCGTCGAACGGCTTGAGCTGCACGCTGAGGCGGAGGTGCATGGTCGCCACTTCGGGGTTCGACTGCAGCTCGGGGCTCAGCCGTGCATCGGCGCGGACCCGCTCCAGCTCGGCTGGTGGCACTTCCACCATGTCCAGCTCGCCTGCCTCGTAGGCTGCCAGCGCCGTGCTCTCCTGGCGGATCATGTGGATGACCAACCGATCTATGCCGGGCGCACCTCCGTGATAGCGAGAGTTGGGCTCAAAGACCATCTGCTTCTCGGTGGTCCATTCGGTCAACCGGAAGGGCCCGTTGCCCACGATGTTCTCCGGCTGCGTCCATGCCTGCTCACCGGCTCGCTCAATGGCCTTGCGCGGCAGGGCCATGAAGCTGGGCAACGAAGCGAGGTTGATAAAGTACGCAGAGGGGTTTTCGAGGGTGACTTCGAGCGTGAGGTCGTCCAGGGCCTGGATGCCCACGATGGCCGGGTCCGCCTGCTCACCTGTATAGTAAGCCCGCGCCCCCTTGAGGTCGACGAGCTGCCAATACTGCCCGCCGCAATACAGGTCCGGCGCCAGGTTACGCTTCACGGCCCACTCGAAATCATGCGCAGTCACCGCCTCTCCATCGGTCCAGTACACATCCGGCCGCAGATTGAAGCGCCAGATAGTGCCGTCTGCGCTGGGCTGCCACGTGGCTGCGATGTCGGGCCGGGCCTGCAGCCTGCCATCCAGTGCGACTAGCCCACTGAACATCAGGGAATTGACGAAATAGCTGTGAACTGCGGCTGAACACCCGGGATCGGCGGCCGCGCCCACGTCGCCGCGGTTTAGCGGCATATTTATCCGGAGGATGCGCGGTCGTGTCGCCTGCACGGCCGACGAGCCGGGTGCGAGGGAGGACGGCGGCAGGGGTGTGCAGCCGGCGAGCCAGGCGGTCAGCGTGCCGGCGGCCGATAGACGCAGAAAAGTACGGCGGGTCAGGCGAGCAGGATCCATGGATAACGTGCCTCCATGCTTGGTGGATGAGTGCGAGCGGGGTAGCCTAGCCCCTCATGGGCGTCCTGCGGGCATAAGACGTATACTACGAGCTATCCGGACGGGCTTTAAGTGCAAATGGTAAGCACAGACAGATATAGGACGGGTGGGACTCGAACCCACACGGGCTGTTCACCCCTCGGTTTTTAAGACCGATGCGTATGCCATTTCGCCACCGTCCCGCCCCTAGTGGGTAGGTAAGCCGTTACCCCCTACAGGTTGTGGTTACGCCAGTTTGTAAGACTGGTGCGCACGGAAGCTTAAAGAACAAGCGCCCGTGCTGCCATTTTGGGTAGCACGAGCGCCTGTGTTATCATCGCCCTCGGTGCGCAAGTGCTTACCCACTTGTTCGCCTGCCTGTAGGGTGCTCTCAACACTCTACAGGCACTTTTGTTCTGTGGCCCTCAGG
>DAOUGK010000014.1:0-2762 GCA_034429055.1 Anaerolineae bacterium
GATCGCCGCGTGCTGCTGACGCATGAGGGCACGCTGTACATGCTCGGCACGTACTACACGACGCTGGAGGAATTGCAGATCTTCGAGCAGGTCGTGGCGACGTTCGAGGTGGGGGAGTAACGATGAAGTTCAGGCCCCGCGTCGCTCCAGGCAATGCGGCCTGACTTCTTGTTCGATGCGGCTGCCGAGCGCGTCCTGGGCGACCTCCAGGTCATACCACGTCTGCATGTTGAGCCACATCTGCGGCGAACTGCCGAAGAACCGCGCCAGGCGCAGCGCCGTATCCGCCGTAATCGCCCGCTTGCCCTGCACGATCTCGTTGACCCGCCGCGGATCGACCCCCAAGCACAGCGCCAGCCTGTGCTGGCTCAGCCCCATCGGCTTCAAGTACTCTTCCAGAAGGATTTCGCCAGGATGGACCGGCAGCATCTTGTCGTTCTCGCTCATCATCGTCTCCCTAATGATAATTCTGTGCAGGTTCGATGTGTGAGCACCCCTCGTCTTACCCCAATTCAGTAAAGACCTCAGGCCTCTGCTCTGCAATCCGCAGCAAGGCCACCGCCGGGCCGCTCGGCTTGCGGCGTCCCTGTTCCCAGTCCTGGACGGTGCGCAGACTGACCCCCATTAATCCGGCGAACGCCGACTGAGACAGGTTCAGCCGGGCGCGAATGACTCGCGGTGATGCCGGTTCTTTCAATGTACGCGTTCGAAGAGTCTTCTCACCGGCCTTGTGTGCCTTGATTTCCCGGATCCCATCCAGGACTTCCTGTCCGATATCTCGCTCAGCCATTGTCAATCTCCTTAGCGATCTGACGGAGGATATGGGCCGGAATATTCTCCATCTCACTCTTGCTGTAAATGGTTAGCAGCCAGATTTCATCATCCTGGCGTTTGAAGTAGTAGATGATCCGTACCCCGCCTCTCTTGCCTCTACCCGACACAGTCCACCGTATCTTCCTGACGCCGCCAGAACCTGGGACGATCTTGCCGGCTTCCGGATACTGCAGCAGGAAGCTTTGAAATCCCAGGTATTCCTCCTCGGATAGGTATTCGTAAATGTGCCGTGTAAAGGCGGTGGCTTCGATGAATTCCATATCACTATTATACGGCTAAGCCGTACAATAGCAAATCGAGCATTCGATTGTGCACCGACAGACCGACGTCCTACTCTATGAGTATCTGCGTACCTCTGCTATAATAGCGGTGATACGCACATTTATTCTAAGCAGGTTGGGTATGACCGAACGCGCAATCTCACCCCAGGGGCGGCCGGAAGAAGTGGTCGTGGACGCGGCGCTGCGGCCACGCACGCTCGACGAGATGTTGGGCCAGGATCGCCTGCGGGAGAACCTCAGGATCCTGATCGACGCGGCGCGCGCCCGCAAGGAGCCGCTGGACCACGTGCTGTTCTATGGACCGCCCGGTCTCGGCAAGACCACGCTAGCTCACGCGCTCAGCAACGAGATGGGCGTGGGGCTCAAGGTTACGGCCGGCCCGGCGATCGAGCGGGCGGGCGACCTGGCGGCCATCCTCACCAACCTGCGTGCGGGCGACATCCTGTTCATCGACGAGGTGCACCGGCTGGGCCGGGCGGTCGAAGAGGTGCTCTACCCCGCGATGGAGGACTTCGCGCTCGACATCGTGATCGGCAAGGGGCCGAGCGCGCGCAACATCCGGCTCAAGCTGCCCCGCTTCACGCTCATCGGCGCGACGACCCGCCTTGCACTCATGACTGCTCCCTTGCGCGCCCGCTTCGGCGCAGTCTACCGCTTCGACTTCTACGAACTGGACGCGATGGAGGCCATCGTCAGCCGCGCGGCCCGCCTGCTGCAGGCGCCCATCACGCCGGACGGGGTGGCGGAGGTCGCGCGGCGCGGCCGGGGCACGCCGCGCGTCGCGCTGCGGCTGCTGCGCCGGGTGCGGGACTATGCGCAGGTCCGGTCGGACGGCGTCATCAACCAGCAGATGGCGCACGAGGCGCTCGCCCTGCTGGAGATCGACGAGCTGGGGCTGGACAGCCTGGACCGGCAGGTCATCGGCCGCATCATCCGGGACTTCCGGGGCGGGCCGGTCGGGCTGGAGACCATCGCGGCCTCCCTGTCGGAGGAACCGGACACCATCATGGACGTGGTGGAGCCGTACCTGCTGCAGCTAGGGTTCCTCGACCGCACTCCGCGCGGCCGCGTCGCGACCCGCCGCGCGTACGAGCACCTGAGCGAGCCTTACCCGGAGTCAGCAGAGCAGCCGGGACTATTCCAAGAGGGGAAGTAGAATAGAACGCTGATGACGCTGATGTGCCAAGCTTCGCTTGGCCCTGATTTACGCTGGTTTTATATTGTTTTGGATACGCGAACACAAGGTGCCGACGCAGTTTAGAAACAGAAAAAGATCAGCGTTCATCAGTCTAATCAGCGTCATCAGCGTTCTATTCATCACCATACACCATGAAGACGAGCGAGTTTGATTACCACCTGCCGCCGGAGTTGATCGCGCAGACGCCGGTCGAGCCGCGCGACGCGTCGCGGCTGTTGGTCATCCACCGGCAGACCGGTGCGCTGGAGCACCGGCTCTTCCGCGATATCGTGGAGTACCTGCGGCCCGGCGACCTGCTCGTCGGCAACGACAGCCGGGTCATCCCGGCGCGGCTGCACGGCACGAAATCCACCGGCGGCGCGGTTGAGTTGTTCCTGCTCAGGCCCCTCACCCCCGACCCCTCTCCCCAACCTCCGGCTGGGGAGAGGGGAGGTGCCGCATCTCCCCTC
>DAOUGK010000015.1:0-2352 GCA_034429055.1 Anaerolineae bacterium
TTCTGCAATCGATGTGTTTTCGCGATGCGCAATTTCCTTCAGCGCGCGAGCTTGCTCCTCGGTTAGTTGGACTTGAGTACGTATCATGATCTATTCCTCCCACACATCGCTCGTATGCCATCATGATGTTATGAATGATGTAATGATAGCACAGGAGGGAACAGAAGTCAACGCAAAACCGAGCGATAAATAGCCAGCGTCGCCTCGGCGGACCGCAGCCAGGTGAAGCGCGCAGCCTGCGCCAGCCCGCGGGCGCGCAGGTCGGCGCGCAGCGCGGCATCCGCGAGCACGCGTTCAAGCGCGCCTGCCACCGCGTCCACATCATGAGGGTGTACCAGGATGCCCGCTTCGCCCGCGACCTCCGGGATGGCGGAAGTATTGCTCGCCACGACCGGTGTGCCGCACGCCATTGCTTCCAGCACCGGCAGGCCGAATCCCTCATACAGCGATGGGAAGGCCAGCACGTCCGCCGCGCTGTAGAGCGCAGGCAGTTCCGCGTCCGGGAACGGGCCGAGCAGCGTGACCCGCTCCGCCAGCCGCAGCGCGGCGAGACGCTCGAAGAAGCCCTCGGAGCGCCAGCCCGTGCGCCCCGCGATGACCAGGCCCACGGTGCTGCCGCGGTCGAGCAGACTGCGATAGGCCTCCAGCAGGCGGACGAGGTTCTTGCGCGGCTCGATGGTGCCCACGGCCAGGATGAAACGCTCCGGCAGGTTGTATTTCTGGCGCACCTGTGCCATCACATCCGGCGTGGCAGGCTGAAACCGCGACGCGACGCCGCCGTAAATGACCCGCACTCTGCGTTCGTCCACTCGGTAATGGCGCAGCAGGTCGCGGCGGGTGGACTCGGAGATGGCGATGACGCCGCGCGCATGCTGGAGGAAGCGGGGCATCATCAGCGTCAGGAACGCGCGATTCAGCGTCGCGTGGGTGTCGGTGAGCAGGTAGGTCACGTCGTACAGGGTGAAGACACCCGGCACGCGGCCCAGGTACGGCAGGAGGTGATCGGTCGCATGAAACAAGTCGATGCCCGGCAGGAGGCCGTCCTGCGGCCGCCGCAGCAGATGGCTCAACAGCACGCGCAGCCGCCAGGGTTTGTCGCCCCACGGCACCGTCAGCGCAGGCAGCCGGTCGGCTGGCGGGTCGGGCCGCGCCTCAGCCGGCCGGTTGTAGAAGGCGCTGTACGCGACTGCCGGGTCGAGCGATACCAGGGCAGCCAGCAGCTCCTGGGTGTAGCGGCCGATGCCCGCCCGGTGATGGACCGCCGCGGAGAGGTCCAGGCAGACGTTCACTGCAGCGCGGCCTCGTAGAGGGCGAGCAGCTTGCCCATTTCCACGTCCGCGTTGAAGATCCGCGCCGCGGCCAGCGACCGGCGTTTCATCTCGTCAATCTGCGCCGGCTGGAGCGCGTTGAGCCGCTGCGCGAGGTCTGCGGGGTCGAAGCTGCCGGCCACCACGCCCAGCCCGTGCTCGTGGACGATGCGCATCATCTCCGGCGACGGGCCAATGGCAAGCGCCAGTCCCGCCATGATGAACTCGAAGAACTTGTTCGGCAACGCCTGGGCACTGTTGAAGCTCACAGGCGGGAGCAGGTGCAGGCCGATGTCGAAGGCGTTGATGGTCGGCGCAATCTCCGCCGGTGGGACGGACGGGCGGAAGGTGATGCGGCCCGGTGCGCGGGCCTGCGCCAACTGCTTGAGTTCCTCGATATAGGCCTTGTCCTTGGCGACCAGCATGAACTCCAGGGTGAATCGCCGGTCCGTGAGCGCGATGGTCTCGATCATTTCCTCGAGCTGCCGGTCACGGACGGCGGTCGCATGGTGGATGATGCGGATGTGGTCGGCATCGACCGGATGGAAGGGCAGTTCGGTGTAATGGGGTGCGTTCATGATGACGGCCGGATTCAGCCCGAACTCCCGGTGATACCGCTCCGCGATGCCGCGCGCGACGGTCGTCATCACGTCCGCACGGGGTGCGTAGTGCCGGATGAGGTGGGTGTAGAAGGGCTGGGCGAACACGCGCCACCACAGCTTATCGGTATCCTGGCCGGGGCTGTATTCATGCGCGTCGAACAACACCTTGCAGCCGAGCGACGCGGCAGCCTGGATGCCGACGGGCAGCGCGATGGCCTCGTCGATGTGCAGCAGGTCGCACGGCGTCTCAGTGACCAGCCGCAGCGCCGCGCGATGGTCCGGTTTGCGCCAGTACCAGCGCTGCCAGAAGACGGGCGACACGCGGCCCGCCAGCATCAGGGCAGCCTGCACGCGGCGCTGCGCCGGCGGAAATGTCCACGGTTCGACCGTCTTCATCACGACGTTGGGCCGGGGCTTGTCCAGGTGGCCCCACCCAACCACCG
>DAOUGK010000016.1:0-7586 GCA_034429055.1 Anaerolineae bacterium
ACGTCGAAGTAGAGCTCGCTGAAGGTCCACGGGTCCGCATCGACGTTCGGCATCGCTGCCGGCGCGGCCTTCGTGCCCCACGAGTTGTACTCGGCGTTCAGCGCGACTGCACTGGTAATGCCGACACCGTTGGCCTTGAACAGGTTGCCCTGCACTGTGACGATGCCGGTCAGCGCTGCGCCGGTGTTCACCTGCAGGCCCGCGCCCGTGTTCAGGTGAATCCAGTTGTTGACGACCTTGAGCGATTCGTGGCTGCCCGCGACTTCGACGCCGGCGGCCCAGTTCTTGATTTCCGTGTCCTGGAGGATGAAGTTGTCGGCCCCATCCGTCACCAGGACGCCTGCGCTGCCGTCCGTGTTGCCCGTGCCGTCGAGGATGCCGTTTTGCAGCGTGACATCGTCACCGACGATGGTGAAGGCCGGCGTACCGTGCCCCACGGTCGCCCCGCCCAGGTCGATGGTGACGCCGTTCGCCGTCACGATGACGCCGCCGGGATACGCGCTCAACGGATACGTGACTGTGGTTCCGGGAGCTGCGCAGTTGATGACGGCCATCTGTTGGGCCGCACTGTCTCCGACATTGATCGCCGTCGCGTTGGCAGTCAGCGAGAACGAGCCGGTCGCGTCACCCCACCAGGGCGTGAAGTCGACCAGGCCGCTCACCTGCGACGCCGGGCTGCAGGCCGTGCCCCACCAGTTGTTCTCGGCGTCGACGGTTGCGCCGGCATTGGTGTTGCTCACCCCGTATGTCGGATTGCCCGCCAGGTTGTTCAGGTTAGCCTTGGCCGTCGCGTCCGCACCCTCGACGAGGATGCCGGTGGCTTCTGTGTCGATGGTGCTGTTCTGGATGTTGGCGTAGACGGTTGCCCCGTTGGTGTTGCTGGGACTGTCCTTGACGTACACGCCCGCAACCTTCGAGCCAAGAACGGTTACACCATCCACCTTTATGGCAGTGTTACCGGCATTGCTGCTATAGCCTTCGTAGTTGTTGACGAAGACGCCGTAGTCGCCGCCCGTAACCGTGCCGCCGCTGATGACGATCGGCGTGTCTGCGGCCACGTTCCAGACGTTGTAGCCGGCTGCATAGTTGGGCGCTGCAAAGGATACGGCCGCCGGAATGGTGATAGTGTTGTCGGTAATGGTCGCATTGATGCCGGAGCCCAGGGAGCTCAGCAATATGCCGTTCCACTTGTTGGCGCCGGGATAGGTCTCAGCCGTGAGCATATTGCCGGAGATGGTCAGCGGACTAGCGCTCCCGTAGGCCAGGTTGTGGAAGATGCCCAGGCGCCACACGCCGATCTGGTTGTTGCTGATGCTGCCTGTGGTGCCCACATTGGCCCGCGAGAAGTTGCCGGTCTGGACGCCGGTGCGTACACCCGTCAGGACGTTATCGGTGATATCGGCGTAGAAGTTGTTGTAAATCAAGATGCCGACACCCCAGTTGTAAGTCGTTTCACCGATATCCTCGATGCGGTTATAGCGGATGTAGTTGCCTGCTGTGGCGGCTGTGTTGGTGTAGTTGTAGAAGTCGATGCCCGAGTAGGTGGCGTGCTTGAGGATGTTGTTCTCGACGACGATATTGCCCATGCCCTCATAGCCGGCCATGATCTCGCATGCATCCACGTCCGCACCGTCGATCAGAATGCCGCTGGTCAGTGCGGGGTTGTCCCCATCGAAGGTGAAGCCCTTGATGGTTACGTTGCTGACCTCGATGTAGACCATCACCTCGCAGACGGACGGATTCGGCGCCGACTCGGCAGGCAGAATTACCGCCTCTGCAACCCGTGTGCCGGTGTTCGGATTGATGTTGGCATTGGGGCCCAGCAGGGTGACGGCCTTGTCGATCACGGGGTCTTCAACATACGTCCCCGCCGCCACGTTGACCGTGCCGCCGGCTGTTACAGTGTCGAGGCCCTTCTGGATCGTCAGGAATGGATCGAGCTGCTTGCCCGACCCCGAGTCGCTTCCGGTTGTGGCGACATAGCATTCGGTGCTGCATGGAGTCTCAAGCACAATGCTAATCGGCCAGAAACCGGGCCTGCCTGTCTTAGCCGGGTCGTCCGCGTATGTTGCGATCCAGGGTTCGAAGTCCACCGGGCCTTCAACCATTGACGCGATCACGCCTCCGGACGTGGTGCCCCACCAGTTGTTCGTGGCATCGAGCGTGCTTGCCACGTCACCCTGGTGTCGGATGGCCTTCGCATCCGAGCGAACACCACCATTGATGAAGGCGTTGTTCCGGACGTGGATGGTCGAGGCGTCGATACCTGTGCCCGTTTCCGGTGGGCGGAGTCGCAGCCCGTGAATGGGCACCGTCGCACCGGCAACATCGTTATAGCGAATCAGATTGTTCTCAATCGTTACATTTGTCGAAACGGCCGTGCCCCACTGGCCGCCCCAGAGCTGGAATGCATCGCCTCCGTAGGTGCTGTACGGGTACACGCGCTCAAATGTGTTGCCCGTGATGGACCCGCCGATCAGGCCCACCTGCAAAGGTGTGTACAGGTTGTCATGGAACCAGTTGTCCTTGATGATGAGGTTGCCACCCTGCCCGATGTTGATCGTATTGGAAGCGACACCTGCCGCGCCATCAAACTCGTTGCCTTCGATAACCCCATCGACGAGAGCGGAAGCGGTCCAGAAGATGCTGTCGCCTTCGGAACTGAACTTGTTATAGGCAATGTTCATCCGGTCGAAAGGCCCACCACCCGTGTATAGGGTGTGATCGCCTTTGTCCAGGAACAGGTTGAAGTCCAGGAGCATATCGGTATGGCTGCCCCCGCCGAATTGGATCACTCCCGTTGTTTGGGCTCTTACGCCAATGTCAAAGATGGAATTGGTCAGGTGGAACTGGTTGGCATTGGCATAAGTGTCAATGATCCGACCTCCGGCCCCGGTGAACTTGAAGCCATCGATCGTGATATGGTCTGCCGAGGGATTCAGTGCGTAGGTGCTTGACAGGATCGACTCAGGGCCGCGGCTGCCGACGGTTTCTGTGGGATGAGTTCCAACAGCCGGATGGATCCCCGCATTGGCGCCACGCAAGGTGAGTGGCTTGGTGAGACCAACATTTCCCGTATACGTCCCCGCGGCCACGTTCACCGTGCCGCCTGCGACCACGCGCGTAATCGCCGGTGCGATAGTCGAATAGGGATGGTAACGGCCGCCGAGATCTGCCGTGTACGACGTTGCTGCATCGACGTACACCACCGAGAGCACCGCCGGACTGACGCGCTGGTCCTCGACCACCGCGCCGTTGTTGGCGTTGCTCATCGCCACGATGTCTGTGTAGTAGGCAGCAGGCATTGCCGCCAGGATTGCGATGTCGAATACATTGGCATCCGCGCCGGTGCCCCAGGTGTTGCCGGTGAAGGTCAGATCCCCGCCTTCAAGCACCCAACCTTTGGTGCGGTAGATGTGGTTGTTCTGGACCGTGCCGGTATGCAAGCCGCTGATGTAGGCCGGTTGGCGCAGGTCATAGATGGTGTTGCCTTCGATGTTCAACCCGCTGAACGCCCCGGCATTGATCACCATCGCACGGCTGACCTCGCCGTCACCGATGACAAACTGGCCGTGGATGGTGTTGTTCTTGATCGTGATGTTGCTGTTGCCTATGCGGATGATATTCTGTTCGCCGGTTTTGTCGGTTTTGACGATCTCGAAGTCTTGCAGAGTGACGCCTGCTGCCGAGATATTGAACCGGTCGCCGGTTCCCGACACCTGGACGATCGTCGTGCCTGCGCCCGCGCCATCCAGGGTGATGCCATCCTTATTGACGTTCACCACGGAGGAGAGCACGTAGGTCCCCGCCGCGACGTTGATTGTGTCTCCGGCAGAGGCCGCGCCAACCGCGGTCTCGATCGTCTTGCACTGGAATGTAGGCGAAACGCAGCCGGTATCGTCGACAAAATCATCGTCAACAGTCCAGATGTTTGCCGCAAACGCGCCCGGCGCGACGGCCAACGCCAGGGCGCACAACAACACGGCCAGGCTGACGAGCCGTGTCCAGGGGGAGAGAGACAGACGCTGCATACAAACGCTCCTTGTGAATGGGTGGGAACTGGGTAACGTCCGCGCGCGGGCCGCGCGGAACGTGGACAGGCAATGGCAAGGCCTGTCTGCAAGCTCAGGGTGCAGTAAATTGGAACCCAGGTTAATTGTGCTGCCCTTTCAGATGCGCCGGCTGACCGGACACGGTCAGGCTGACGCCAAGCGACCGCCGTGCGAGGGTGCTGCGACGGACCGACCAACGAGAGGCCGGTGGCTGAGGACCTCTCCAGGGTGTTATGCAGATGGGCTGCCAATGCAATTTGAGGAGCCAAAGCTACCAATTTGCAGTGGCATAATCTGATTCAAGTGATATTGCCACAAGTGCCGTGTGGATTATATCGATGTGAGGCGAGGATGCATAGTGCCATTTTTCCTAAATATCGCCAAGCGAAAGTACCTGCGTGGGTACATTCGTCCCGCTCCGGCGACCGTGCCTGTGTGCCAACGGCGGAGATCAGCTCTGGGTGGGAATGAGATTGCGACGCATTGCCACCATCACTGCCTCAGCTCGGTTGATCACGCCGAGTTTTTGATAGAGAATGGAGAGCGTATTCTTAATGGTCTGCTCGGAGAGGCCGAGCAGCGCGCCGATCTCCCGGTTGCTGTGACCTTCACTCAGATAGCGGAGGATGGTGAGGTCGCGCGGGGTCAGGTCGTTGGCGAGCGAAGGCTTTGCCTCGGTCAGCAATTTGCGATACTCTGAGAGCACCTGCTGGGCGACCAGTGGATCGATAGCCACTCCTCCGGCAGCGACGCGGTGAATCGCTTGCAGAAAGTCGGCGGCCCGGCTTTGCTTGTGGACATACCCGACCGCCCCGGCCTGCACGGCGGCTGCAATCAACGCGTCATCATTGTGCACTGTTAGTGTGATGATCCTGGCCCGCGGCTGCGCAGCCAACACCTCGCGCATGAGCGTCACGCCATCGATTCCGGAGAGGTTGAGATCCAGGAGGATGATATCGGGGTTCAGATGTTGCACCAGAGCGACGCTGCTGAGGGCAGCGCTCTCAGGGTCGATAAGTTCCAGATCATCCTGATTTTCGATAATTGCAGCCAGGCCGTCATGGAACAGATTGAGATCAGTCATCAACAGGATGCGAGTTTTAGCCATAACTGTGGACTGCTGCTCCCGATGGGGAATGTTGCATCGTTAATCGAAAATTGTACCCTTATCATAACAGAGAAAGGTTTTATGGGGAAGTCCAGGTGGTACCACGGGAGGTAGTACTTTCGATTGAAGGATGACGGTACTGTTGAATGCAAGGGGTTCGGTATTAGTCTACTTGGGGAGGAAGGGGTTGTGGGGTGCGTCAGAATCGCTCGACACCCATGAGGCTGGGCGACGGGCGTCCGTCATCCGCCGCCCAGCGTGTGTCTGTCAAATATGACTGCCGCCGCTCTCCACCCAGGCATCCGCGGTCTGATGGTCATCATCCAGCCGCATGTGTTGCAGCGTATGTTCCAGCGCGACCAGCCGCGCGGTCAGGTGGCGCAGGGTCTCGGCGTTGAGGTCGGGCAGGCGATTGTGGGCCAGGTCCTCGCGTTCGCTCTCGGCCAGCTCGCCGTTGCGCGTCTTGATCCGGCCGGGGATGCCCACTACGACGGAGCCGGACGGCACGTCCTTGACGACGACCGAGTTGGCGCCGATGCGGCTGTGCGCGCCGATGCGAATCGGCCCCAGCACCTGCGCGCCCGCGCCGACTACCACGTGATCCTCCAGCGTCGGATGCCGCTTGACCTTCTCCCAGCTCACCCCGCCGAGCGTGACGTTGTGATACAGCGTGACGTTGGCCCCGATTTCCGCGGTTTCTCCGATGACCGTGCCCATGCCGTGGTCGATGAAGAAGCCGGGCCCGATCTGCGCGCCGGGGTGAATCTCGATGCCGGTGAAAAAGCGGGAGACGTTGCTCACGAGCCGCGCCAGCCACTTCAGGTCGTTGCGCCAGAGTGCGTGTGCCACCCGGTGCAGCCAGACTGCGTGCAGGCCGGGGTAGAGGAACAAGACTTCCCAGACGCTGCGCGCGGCGGGATCGCGGTCGAAGATGGCTTGAATGTCGCGCCGGATGCTCTTAAGCATAGTCAATGCTCCCTTGGAAGTCTCAGTAGGACGGGTTGCCAACCCGTCGTACTGAGACTACGTATGCCCGCTGTGCTTAGTCCGCCAGGTCCGCGAACAGCGCGGTGCTGAGATACCGCTCGCCGTTCGATGGAATGACGACCACAATGGTCTTGCCCTGGTTCTCCGGTTGGAAAGCCACGTGCAGCGCCGCGTGGATGGCCGCGCCGGAGCTGATGCCGACCAGAATGCCCTCTTCCCGCGGCATCCGCCGGGCCATCGTAAAGGCTTCCTCGTTTGTGACCTGGATGATGCTATCGACAAGGCCGGTGTCCATGACGCCCGGCACGAACCCCGCGCCGATGCCTTGAATTTTGTGCGGGCCCGGTTTGCCGCCGGACAGCACCGGCGAGTCCGCCGGTTCGACCGCGATGACCTGCAGGTCGGGCAGCCGCGGCTTGAGCACCTGAGCCACACCCGTGATGGTGCCGCCGGTGCCGACCCCGCCGACGAAGAAGTCGAGCTGGCCGGCGGTGTCGCGCCAGATTTCCTCCGCGGTGGTGCGCCGGTGGACCTCCGGGTTGGCCGGGTTCTCGAACTGCTGCGGGATGAAGTAGTTCGGGTCCTGCGCGGCCATCTCGGTTGCCACCCGGATCGCCCCGCGCATGCCCTCGCTGCCGGGGGTCAGGATGAGCTGTGCGCCGTACGCGCGCAGCAGCTTGCGCCGTTCCAGGCTGGCGGTTTCGGGCATGATGAGCGTGCAGCGATAGCCCTTCGCGGCCGCGACCATCGCCAGGCCGATGCCGGTGTTGCCGCTGGTCGGCTCGAGAATAATCGTGTCCGGGCCCAGCTTGCCGGCGGCTTCCGCGGCCTCGATCATGCTCAGGCCGATGCGGTCCTTGACGCTGCCGCCCGGATTCTGGAATTCCAGCTTCGCCAGCACTTCAGCATACGCGCCGCGGGTCACATTGCGCAGGCGGACGAGCGGCGTGTTGCCGATCAACTCGGTGACGCTATCGGCGATGCGGGGAGAAAGCTCGCTTTTTGACATGGTATCGACTGCTCCTATCCTGGCTATGATGATGACAAACAAAAAAGGCTCATCGGGCTGCGAACAGCCAGGCGATGAGCCTCGGTGGTGCTACTGGAAGCTGGTTGCTGGAAACTGGCATCCGATAGATTATGTCCCCATCGTCGGCTGTCCAGTATTGTCGGGCTTCAGTTATCTAGCTTCCAGCTTCTAGCTTCCGTCTCTTGCGCGTCCCATCGCCGCGTGCGATCCTCAGCGAGCGTGGGCTGGCGCCTTGCCAGTTCACGCCCGCTCAAAACACGAGCACGCGCGCGCGATGGTTTCAACCGTGTGTGACAACATCCGACTCAACCTCTTACCTGCGCCAGTGTAACGTATGTGACTCTGGCCGTCAAGTAAGCTCGCGCACTGACGGAAATCTCAATATGCAGGAGGAGTCGAGGCTTTAGCC
>DAOUGK010000017.1:0-3805 GCA_034429055.1 Anaerolineae bacterium
AGCGTGGCCGCGCTGACCATCTACGACATGGCAAAGGCCGTCGAGAAGGGCATGGTCATCGAAGGCATTCGCCTGCTGGAGAAGCGCGGCGGCAAAAGCGGGACGTGGCGAGCCGAGGGGGAGGATGAATAGAACGCTGATTAGACTGATTTACGCTGATTTCGGTGTTATAGATGAAGTAAACAGAAAAATCAGCGTCGATCAGTTTCATCAGCATCATCAGCGTTCTATTATTACCCGCCATGCGCAAAAGGAGTGGCTATGAGAGTGCGCGTGCGCGCATTTGCGGCGCTGCGTGAGGCGCTGGGCTTCACCGAGCAGACGGTCGCCCTGCCGGAGGGCGCGACGACCGCCGATGTGCTGGAGCGGCTGTCCGCCGAGCATCCCGCGGCCGGGTTGGCCGAGCGCCGGTTCGCGCTGGCCGTCAACCGGGCCTATGCCGACCGGCAGACGGCGCTGTCCGACGGTGACGAGGTCGCGCTCATCCCGCCCGTCAGCGGGGGTGTCGCCGGTGACGACGTGGGCAAGCCGTTCGAGATTGTGGACGGGCCGATCTCGCTGGACGAGGTGGCAGGCCGCGTCCTCGCGCCGGAGCGCGGCGGCGTGACAGTCTTTGCAGGGACCGTGCGCGGGATTACGGGCGCGCAGCAGACCGATTACCTGGAATACGAGGCCTACGCCGAGATGGCCGAGCCGGCGTTTGCCGCGATTGCCGCGGAGGCGCAGACGCGCTGGCCCGATATCAGCGCGGTCGCGATTGTCCACCGGATCGGGCGGCTGGAAGTAGGCGATGTCTCCATCGCCATCGCAGTCGCGGCCGCGCACCGGGCCAATACTTTCGATGCCTGCCATTACATCATCGACCGCATCAAGCAGGGCGCACCCATCTGGAAGCGCGAGGTCGGCCCGGACGGGTCGGCCTGGGTCGAGGGGCCGGAGTCGACGGTTACGGATTGAAGATTGCAGGCGCCAGGAGGTAACAATGGCATATCAGCGCACACCAACCAAGATTGCGATCGTCGGCGGGGCCGGTGCAGTCGGCGCGAGCGCCGCGTATGCGCTCATGATGAGCGGGCTGGCCAGCGAGATCGTCCTGGTGGACGTGAACCAGCGGCGGGCCGAGGGCGAGGCGATGGACCTGATGCAGGGCTCGCCGTTCGTGCAGCCTGTGACCGTGCGCGCCGGGACCTACGCCGACTGCCGCAACGCGCAGATCGTCGTCATCACCGCGGGCGCGGCGCAGAAGCCCGGCGAGACCCGGCTGGACCTGGTCAAGAAGAACACGGGCATCTTCCACGACATGATTCCGCAAATTGCGCAGGCCGCGCCGGAAGCCATCCTCCTGATCGTCTCGAACCCGGTGGATGTCCTGACGTATGCCGCGCTGCAGTTCTCCGGCTTTCCTGCAGGACGGGTGGTCGGTTCGGGTACGGTGCTCGATACGGCCCGGCTGCGCGCGCTGATCGGTCAGCGGCTGGAGGTCGACCCGCGCAGCGTGCACGGCTACGTGATCGGTGAGCATGGCGACAGCGAGGTCGTGGTCTGGAGCCGCACGATGGTCGCGGGCATGCCCATCCACGATTTCTGCGCGCAGCGCCACAGCACGTGCGATGTGGACATGCAGGAGCAGATCGCCAACCAGGTGCGCCGGGCCGCGTACGAGATTATCGAGCGCAAGGGCGCGACCTACTACGCCATTGGCCTGGGCGTGCGCCACGTGGTCGAGGCCATGCTGCGCGACCAGAATACCATCCTGACCGTTTCGACGCAGATGACCGGGCAGTTCGGCATCTCCGACATCTGCCTGAGCCTGCCGTCCATCGTGGATCATGGCGGCGTCGAAGGCGTGCTGATGCCCGGACTGAGCGACGACGAGCTGGCTGCGCTCCGGCGCTCCGCCGACGTGCTCAAGGAAACGGCCCGCGCCGCGGGGCTGTAACGACGAGGCTCACGCAGAGGCGTAAAGACAGCAAAGTACAGAAGTGACTGTGGAGTGCGCATCCTCAGATGCGCACGGCGTCACGGTGGCAGAACCGTCCGCAGCGCGGTCACTATGCGACCGCCAGAATGCGGACTCCGCTTGGTGATCTCAGGAGAAGCTAATCTTCATGCGTGCAGTGGTCCAGCGGGTCAGCCGCGCGTCGGTGACGGTCGAGGGCCGGATTGTGGGGGAGATCGGCCGCGGGCTGCTCGTACTCGTCGGCGTGACCCACGACGACACGCGCACCGAGGCCGGCTGGCTGGCCCGTAAGATCGCCGGCCTGCGCATCTTCGAAGATGCCGGGGGCAAGCTCAACCGCAGCCTGGCCGATGTGGAGGGCGCGGTCCTCGTCGTCTCGCAGTTCACCCTCTACGGCGACGCGCGCCGCGGCCGCCGCCCCGACTTCCTGCGTGCAGCCCGGCCCGAACAGGCCGAGCCGCTGATCGAATACTTCGTGGAGCAGCTCCGCGAGGCGGGTCTCCCCGTCGCCACCGGTCAGTTCCGCGCCGAGATGCAGGTCGCGCTGGTCAACGACGGGCCGGTGACGCTCTGGCTGGAGACGGATGGGGTGAACGGGAGAACAGGTGAAGAGGTGAACAGGTGATGCCGGAGTCGAGGCTTCAGCCGGTTAGGGAGTGAGCGCCCGTTCACAGTGTAACCGGCTGAAGCCTCGACTCCATGCCGCTCGGACGCCGGCGGCTGTTTGCATCTGAGGATGCCAACTTCTCACCTGTTCACCTGTTCACCTGTTCTCCTCTTCACGTCTTCACCCCGTCACCGCTTCATCTCCGCCACAATCATCCCCACCAGAATGAGCGCGCAGCCGAGGAGCTGCCGAGGGCCGAGCACCTCACCGATGAGCAGGAAGCTGGCGAGGCCGGCGAACACCGGCTCAGCCGCGAAGATGAGCGCGGTGTGCGTGGTCGTGGTGAACCGCTGCGCGACGGTCTGGATGCCGAACGCGGCCGCGGTGGCGAGCAGCCCGGTGAACGCGACTGCGAAGACCACCTGCCCCGTCAGCGGCGCAGGCCGGTCGAACAGCGTCGCGGCGAGGATGCTCAACAGCGCGACGCCGAGCAACTGGCCGAGCGTCAACAGCAGGGGGTCGTTCCGGGGCGCAAAGTGACCGAGCAGCAGGATGTGCGCGGCGAACGAGACCGCGCACGTCATCACCAGCAGGTCGCCCGCCTCCATGCGCAAGTCGGCCGTCAGCGAGAGCAGGGCCAGCCCCACGGTCGCCAGGCCGACGCCGAGCCAGGCGTTGCGCTCCGGCGGCTGGCGCAGGAGCACCGCGGCCGCGATGGGCACGAAGACGACCGACAGGCCGGTGATGAACCCGGCTTTGGCAGGCGTAGTGAGCTGCAAGCCGGCGGTCTGGAACGCGTAGCCGGCAAACAGCGCGCTGCCCACCAGGAGGGACGGCAGGAACAGGCGCGCGAGCCGCCGCGGGTTGAGGCGCGCGGCAGAGAAGGGGCCGGACGGCGCGGCGCGCGCAAGCTGCCCGCGCCGCCAGAGCACCAGCGGCACGAGCGCGGCTGCGGCCAGCGTGAAGCGCAGCGCCATGAAGCTGAACACCGGGAACGCGCTGACCGCGTCCTTGACCATGACGAAGGTCGCGCCCCAGATCAGCGTGACCAGGAGCAGCGCGGCGTCCGCGAGCAGTTGGCGGGATGGGTGTAAAGACATGAAGGCTTTTGGGAAAGAGGGGATGCAGACCTCACCCCCTGGCCCCCGCTCCCGAAACTGCGGTTTCGGGAGCGGGGGAAAACAATCACTCGCCCGCCAGTCCCCCCTCTCCTGATGTGCGAACCGAATGTTCGCACA
>DAOUGK010000018.1:0-3327 GCA_034429055.1 Anaerolineae bacterium
ACCAGGGGCTATGCTACCGTTTCTCGGATAGACTCTCAACCCTTCAAACAGACCCTACGGCCCGTTCCTCGCAGGACGCGCCGCCAGGGCGCGCAGCAGGTGGCGCGCAAAGGCCCAGGCTCCCCGCGGTTGGAGCACCAGGCGAAAGAGGTCGCGGTAAGGCTCGTCGCCGGTCAGCATCCCCCACAGCAAGCGGGCATGCACGCGCCGCGCTGGATCCAGCGCCGCTTCGGTATGCACCGATTCCACAAAGGCCGTCGCGAAGCTCGGCAGGCTCAAGAGCCGGCTGAACACTGAGTATAACAGCGCGCCGTACCGATTGTCCGCGGCGAGCTGCGCACAGACCGGCCGGTACGCACGCTCGAAGTCCGCGCGGCCGATGCCCGACTGCACGGCTGCGGTCATGGCTCCCCTCGCCGTGATGAAGGCCGAATTGATGCCATCCTTGTACAGATGGGAGACGACCGCATCACCGACACAGACCCAGCGATCCCCGTAATACACGGTCGCGGGGCCGGTCAGGATGCGCGGGTTGCAGCCGCAGAAGCTCCGCGGGGCGGCCGGAAAGAGGCCGCTCAGAATGGGGGATTGCGCCTCGTAAAACTGCTGGATGGCATGAGCAGGCGCGCCGCGCCAGAGCAAGGATACGTTGAGGTAGGCCCCCTTCGGCACCAGGGCGCCGAACAGCAGGCCGGGCGGCTCGCCAAAGAAGCCGGCCACCGTGTCTTCGGGCCAGCCTTCGGGCCGCAGGATTTCATCCTGGGCCATCACCGCGCTGCCGGGCGGTTCGTAACCGAAGCTGGCATCCAGCGGCGGCCGGCTGTTGACGCCGGTTGCCAGGACGAGCAGCTCGGCCGGCTGCGTGCCCGTGTCCGTGTGCACGATGGGCCGGTCATCCCAGGTCACCTTACGCACCCGCGCCGGGATGTGGCGCGCGCCCGCAGCGATGGCCTGGGAGAGGAGAAAAGCGTCGAAGCTGGCGATAGGTCGGCCCGGATGATGGCGCGGGCCGGTGCCGCGATAGACGCTCAGAATCTTGCGACCGACCACGGGCTGCTCGATGACGGCCACTTGCCCGCGGATAAAGAGCTGATAAGCCCGCAGCTCGGACTGGATGACCTCGCGCGGCAGCGTGAGGCCGATCGTCGCCATGTGCCGCAGCGCGCCGGCAGAGAGGATGCCGGCGCAGCCCTTGCAGTTACGGTGCGCGCCTGGGGTGACATAGTCATGGGGCTCGTAGATAAAAACCTGGCACTCGACCCCTGCCTCGCGCGTCAAGCGAAGCAAATGCAGGGCTGAGAAGCAGCCCGCCGGCCCCCCACCGATAATGCACACCCGGTCACCGTTTCGCAGGCGGAGGTCCATCATCTTTCACCTCCTGCAGGATGGGGACAGGCATTCCCACCAGCGCCGCGCCTGGCAGATTGCGACAAACTGGCGGCATGCGGAGAAACTGGCGGCTGGCGACCAGTTGCGGGTAACTGGTCACCAGTGTAACCGGAGGCACGTACCGCGTCAAACGCGCAGATTTGCAAATTCGCAACCTATTGACGCGGCCACAAGATCGGTGTAAGATATAAATGTTGTCGCCACATATCATGTACACCTGTCACACAACCTGTAAATCTGCTGCCCGGACACGTGACATGAGCTTCTGTGGATGTGATGTGTACGTTGCGCATACCAGGAAGACACTCAGCACGTTGCGCGGCAAGGATGATGCACCACCCATCCTCAGCGGGCGAAGGGGGCGGATATGGCCGACAAACCGGTCTTCAACAACTTCGACCTTCACATCGGCCGCGCCAGTGACCATTCATATCACCTGTCCGTCCTCTACTCGCCCGCGGGCGAAACTGCCGAGCCGGTGGCTGTGTATTTCGATGCTCGCGATGCGACACTTGTGGCAGCTCTGGCCGCGCTGCGCGCAGCAGCGATTCCCCGCGCCGAGCTGATTGCACTCGGCCGGCGGCTGACCGGCTTCCTCTTGCCGCCGGGCCAGGTCAGGGACCTCTACCAGCGCAGCCTCGGCCTGACAGAGGCGCGGGGGCTCAACCTGCGCCTCCGCCTGCGCATCGCGCCTGAGGAACTGGCCGCGCTGCCCTGGGAATACGCCTTCGACGACAGCATCAACGATTTCTTCGTCCTGAATCCGCGCACGGCCCTCGTCCGCTATCACAGCGAACAGGTCGCGCCCCTGTCCGTCGCCAGCTACGCGCCCGTGCCGCTGCTGCTGGTCGCGGCAGGTCCGACCGGCTTCCGTCCCCTCGCAGTGACTGAGGAAATCCGCAACCTGCTGGATGCCCTGGCCCCATTTCTCCGCGCGCAGCGGGTGACGGTGGACATACTGTGTGGGGCTGCAGCAGAGGTGCGCGGGGAGATTGCGCAGAGCATCACCGGCTTGCCTGGCGTCAGGCTGCTGGCCGGCGCGGCGGACCTGGACGGTCTCCGCAGCGCGCTGCGGCAGGGCTATCGCGTCCTGCACTACATCGGCCACGGCGGGTTCGATCCGCAGGTGGGCGGCGCGCTGGTGCTGGGCCGCGATGATGGCCGGCCGGTGGTCGTCGGCTCACAGGCGCTTGCGCGCGAGCTGCGAGGTTCTTCTGTCGCGGTCCTCCTGCTGAACGCCTGTGAGTCTGCAATGGAGGACACTGGGCCGGCGCTGATGGGCCTGGCCCCGAATCTCGTGCGCGCGGGGCTGCCGGCGGTCATCGCCATGCAATACGCCCTGCCCGATGCCAGTGCGCTGGATTTCTCACGCGCACTCTATCAGGCGCTGGCCGACGGCTGGCCGCTGGATGCTGCGGTCACCGAGGGCCGCAAGGCCATCAGCAGCCATGAGTCCGAGAACGGCATTGCCTGGGGCATCCCGGTGCTCTTCATGCGCGCGCCGGATGGCGTCATCTGGCAGGAGGCGCCGGCAGCGGAAACGCCCACCGCAGCCTCCGGCGGCGAGGCAGGCAAAACGGTCTTCTACGGCCCGACTTCTTTCGGAGGCGACTTTGTGGCCGGCGACAAGGTCATCCGGGGCGATGAGGTCCGCGGGGATATCCCCCGGCGGCAACAGGATCAGAATGGCAAGTGACCGGCTCTTCTTGTCGATCAGCTCAAGGAGGAATCCATGTCACAGGAATCAATCGTCCATCGTTGCGCCTGGCCCATGATGCGCTTCATCGTCCTGCTGGCGATCATCGCCGGGTTGACGCTGGCGGCTTGCGCGGCGCCTGCGTCAGCTCCGCAACAAGCGCCGGAGGAACAGCCCACCGCCGCGCCTGAGGCAGAACCGACCAAGGCGCCAGCGGTGGAGCCCACGACGCCCCCGGCGGC
>DAOUGK010000019.1:0-11906 GCA_034429055.1 Anaerolineae bacterium
CACACCTACGGCGCCAACGGCATCTGGCAGCTCAACCGCCGCGACCGCCCGTACGGTGCGTCACCGCACGGCAGCGCCTGGGGCGGCCCGCCGTGGGATGATGCGTACCGGCTGCCCGGCTCAGGACAGATCGGCCTGGCCAAGCGGCTGCTCGAACGCTACGAGTGGTGGCGCTTCGAGACACACCACGAGTGGATCGAGCCCTGCCAGACGCGCGAGAATCGCGTCGGGCCTTATGCTGCGGGCATCCCCGGCCAGGTGCGGGTGATCTATTCGCCTGCCGCCAGCATCTGGGCGGCCTGGAGCGGCAAGATGCTCGTGAAGGGCCTTGAGCCGGGCCAGCAATACCGCGCCTGCTTCTTCGATCCGAAGACCGGTGTGGAGCACGACCTGGGAATCATCTCGGGCGACGCGGAAGGCAACTACAAGGTGCCGAAGCCGCCGGTCTTCCAGGACTACGCGATCGTGCTGGAAGCTGTTTGAGTGTTCACGCAAAGGACTGTGATTCCAACCGGTCCTTGATAATTGTCAGCCAGGCATCCTGAGCGGAGGGCGTCAGGGCCAGGCTGCGCCTGGCACAGGGACGCACGCAGTCGAAGGATGCGGCAGCGGGTCACCCAGGGCGCATCCTTCGACTATGTCCCGCCCAACTGCGGGCGGGACTCCGCTCAGGATGCTTCCTTCTTGGCGCTCTTTGCGTCTTTGCGTGTGATGAGATGCAGCCCCGAAGGCAGGTGCTATGGAACAGGTCCGTGTGATGCCGATTCGCGTCCATCCCGAGAATCCGAAAGTGTTCGAGTTCCGCGGAAAACCACTGGTGCTGGTTACGGCGACCGAACATTACGGCGCGGTAATGAACCGGCCCTTCCGGTTCGAGCGTTACCTCGCTGATGCCGCTGATAAGCGGATGACCCTGACCCGGCTGTTCATGCTATTCCGCGAGCTGCAGAGCGCAGTCAACCCGTATAGCACGTGCAAGCCGGAATCGCCCGACTACATCGCGCCCTTCGAGCGCACCGGTCCCGGCCGCGCCCTGGACGGCGAGCCCAGATTCGATCTCGACAGGCCAAACGCGGAGTTCTTCGACCGGCTGCACCGGTTCCTGTCGCTCGCTTCCAAGGCCGGCATCATCGTCGAAGTTGTCCTCCTCAGCAACACCTACGCGCCGCAAGTCTGGGCGCTCAATCCGCTGAACGCGAAGAACAACGTCAACGACCTGGAAGAAATCGAGTGGCCCGATTACCTGAGCCGCCGGCATCCCCGGTTGTTCGAGAGGCAGGTGCGGCATGTCCGCCGCATCGTCACCGAGCTCAATAGTTATGACAACATCATCTACGAGATCTGCAACGAGCCAGGGGGCAACGCGCCGGGGGGACCCGCCACCCCCGACCAGGCGGAAGTGAACGACTGGCTGCGCGCGCTGGCAGCGGTGATTCGCGAGACCGAGGCGAACCTGCCGAACCGGCATCTCATCGTAGGGCAGGAAGCGTTCCGATACGAGCCGTGGGAGCAGTCTTCGGATCGCACCTTCGACGAAATGCCCTACGATGTCGTTAACATGCATCCCCTGCCGGGCCTGACCTACCGGGGGGTCAGCTACGATCAGGGCGGCTTCATGTCGAAGCAGCTCAAACTGCGGGCGGTGCGGGATTATTGCCTGGCAACGTATGCGGAGCCCAAACCCCTCAACCTGGACGAAGACAACGTCGCCAGCCAGTACAAGGACTATGACGGGTGGACCATCCACCGAAAACGAGCCTGGACGACGCTGTTGAGCGGCGGACATTACGATTACATCGACTTCTCGATCATCAACTACAGTGAGAAGGGCACGCCCGCTTCCCGGAAATACATCCGGACGTGGATGAGATACCTCTCGGAGTTCATCCATTCGCTCGACCTCGTGCGGGGCAGGCCATTGCCCGGCACGGTGACGGCCCTGCCCGCGCACACGATGGAAGCGGTCTTCGGCGTGCCGGGTGAGGATATCTGCCTCTACCTGGCCGACGAACGCGAGCTGGATGAGGAGGGGGTGGGACAACCCATTGCAGGCGAGCTTAGCCTGGACCTGCCCGCAGCCGAATATCGCGTGGCGGCTTACGATCCCAAAACCGGCGTCTACTCGCCCTATACCAGGTTCCAGGGCGGGCGGGGCGTCAGGCTGGAAGTTCCTGCCTTCACTCACGATCTCCTGATACGCATCGAAAAGGCGCACCGAGACTGAAAGCCGTTGCGAACCTATCATCTCTAGTCCAAAGGAGTCCACTCATGGTCACCCATTTATACGACCCGCATATGTTCAACTACATGTGGGAAAGCGTCATTCCATCTGACGACTATATCGTCGGCACGTATTACATCGAAGACGTGGTTGAGGACGGCGACTTTATCGATCATCTCGGCCAGGTCGAACGACTGGCCGCAGAAGGCTCCACCTCGAGCTGGATGGACGTCAAGGAGCTGACGGACGATGTCCGCGAGCGCCTGATGAGCAAGGTCCTGGGCTACTACGAGATTCCTGCGCCCAAGGGAACCCGCAAGGCCGTCATCCAGCTCGGCTTCTCGACAGCCGCCTGGGACGTGAACGTCAACGTGCCGATGCTCTTGCTCTCCATTGCCGGCAACTGCTTCGCCTTCCCCACCAGCATGCGCCTGCTGGACATCTATATCCCCGAAAAGCTGGCGAAGAAGTTCGGCGGCCCCAAGTTCGGCGTACCGGGCGTTCGTGACATCCTGGGCGTCTATGACCGGCCGCTGACGCTGCAGATCATCAAGCCCAAGATGGGCATGACCCCGGAAGAGACGGCCAACCAGGTGTACCAGAGTGCGCTGGGCGGCGCAGACCTCTGCAAAGACGACGAGATGTGTACGGAGCTCGAAAACTGCACGTTCGACGCGCGGCTTGAGGCCGTGCTGCGTGCGCTTGAAAAGGCCGAAAAGGAAACCGGCCACAAGACCCTCTACATGGTCAGCATCACGGATGAGGTCGACCGCATTCAGGAGAAGGCCCGCCGCGCCTGCCGGGCGGGGGCGACCGGCCTGCTGCTGGCTTACTCGGCAAGCCCATCCATCCTGCGCGTGCTGGCCGAGGACCCCCAGATCACCGCGCCGATTCTGCTGCACGTCTCGCACATGCTGGCGCTGCTGCCGACCATCAACTTCCCGGTCCTGTCCAAGATCTGCCGCCTCAGCGGTGCGGACATGATGCTGACTCCATCCATCTGGTCCAGCATCCCGGTTGCCTCCGTGGAGGAGTCGCTGCGCGTGTCGCAGACGCTGGTCGCACCGTTCTACCACATCAAGCCGATCTTCCCGATGCCCGGCGCGGGCGTCCATCCCGGCGCGGTCGAGGTGATGCTCGCAGAGAACGGGCCGGACATGATCTTCATGGCGGGCGGCGGCATGTTGGGCCACCCGATGGGCTATACCGCGGGCGCCAAGGCGTTCCGCCAGGCAATCGATGCGGCCATGGCCGGCATCCCGCTGGACGTCGCATCCCAGAGTCATCCCGAGCTCCGCGCCGCCTTGGAGACCTGGGGCTATCGCAAGCGGCCGCAGACCCGGTGGGGGTATTACAACAAGGACTTCCACCCGAAGTTCGGACCCAAGAACATCTAGCCAAAGAGAAGCGCATGGATTCAAAGCACCAACCTGATGAGGGGCAGCAACTGGCCCTATACCGCCAGATGCTCACCATACGGCGGTTCGAGGAACGCTGCAACTACCTGTACATGCAGGGACGCATCCCCTCGACCCTGCATCTGTATATCGGCCAGGAGGCCGTCGCCGTGGGCGTGTGTGCGAATCTGACCGCAGAGGACTACGTCGCCAGCACACACCGGCCGCACGGACATGCCATTGCCAAGGGCGTTTCGATGCGCGCCATCATGGCCGAGCTGTTTGCCAAACGCACAGGCTGCTGCAAGGGCAAGGGCGGCTCCATGCACGTGGGCGATGTGCAGGTCGGCATGTTCCCCGCCATCGCCATCGTCGGCGGCGGCATCCCGGTCGCGACCGGCGCGGCACTGGCCTGCAAACGCCTGGGCGGCGGGCGGGTCTCCGTGGCCTTCTTTGGTGAGGGGGCAACGAACGAAGGCGCCTTCCACGAGGCGCTGAACATGGCGGCGCTCTGGCAGCTGCCGGCCATCTTCGTCTGCGAGAACAACCTTTACGCGGCCTCGACGCCTATCGCCAGCGCCTTCCGGGTGCCGGAAGTCGCCAACCGTGCCGCTATATACGGCATGCCGGGCGAAGTGGCCGACGGCAACGACGTCCTGGCCGTCTACGAGGCGGCAGGCCGGGCGATCGCCCGTGCGCGGGAGGGCGGCGGTCCCACTTTGCTCGAATGCAAAACCTACCGCCAGTGCGGTCACTCCCGCAGCGACCCGCGCACCTATCGCTCCAAGGAAGAGGAGCAGGAGTGGTCAGCCTGCGATCCGATCCTCCGCCTGGCCGGGCAGCTCAAGGCCGCGGGGCTCGCGTCGGATGAGTCGCTGGCAGGGATCGAGGGGGAGGTGGCAGCCGCCATCGACGATGCCGTGGCCTTTGCCGAGTCCAGCCCCGCACCGGCGGCGGAGGAAGCGCTCGAAGACGTCTTCTACGGCGAGGGCCCGATACCGTTCCGGGGGGCCGGCGTTCCGGCAGGAGGCGCGCGATGACGTCCAACGGCACAACGCTGATGAGCATTGCCGAGGCGCTGCGCGCCGGCATCCGCGAGGAAATGCGGCGTGACCCCACGGTCTTCTGCATCGGTGAGGATATCGGCATCCCCGGCGGCTTCGGCGGCGCATTCACGGTAACGCTCGGCCTCTCGGACGAGTTCGGCCACGAACGCATCCTGGACACCCCCATCTCAGAGTTGGGACTCACGGGCATCGCAGTCGGTGCAGCGATGGCAGGACTGCGCCCCATCGCCGACGTGCAATACGCCGACTTCCTGTTTCTGGCGATGGACCAGCTTGCCAACCAGGCAGCCAAGATGACGTACATGTCGGGCGGAACGGTGAAGGTGCCGCTGGTCATGCGCGCGCCCGTGGGTGCGACGGCGCGCGGCAGCCAGCACGCGCAAAGCCTGGAGGCCTTCTTCTGCCACGTGCCGGGGCTGAAAGTCGTCGCTCCGTCGACGGCCTACGACGCCAAGGGGCTGCTCAAGAGCGCGGTGCGCGACGACAACCCCGTGATCATCTTCGAGCATAAGCTGCTGTACGGCTCCAAGGGGCCGCGCACCGAGAAGGGCGCGCTCAGCCCGGTCGGTGAAGTGCCCGACGCCGATTACGTCGTTCCCATCGGCAAGGGCATCATCCGCCGGCCCGGCAAGGATGTGACGATCATCGGCAAGCTGCTGACGATGTACCGGGCGCTGGCCGCGGCGGACATACTCGCCCAGGACGGCATCGAAGCGGAGGTGATCGATCCCCGCACACTGGTCCCGCTCGACAAGGAGCTGATCCTGGAATCGGTCCGCAAGACGGGCCGGCTCGTCATCGTCGAGGAAGACAACCTGACCGGCGGGTGGGCCGGCGACCTGGCCGCGATCGTCGCCGAGGAGGCGTTCTACTGGCTGGACGCGCCCATCAAGCGCGTCTCAGCCCCTGACGTCCCGCCACCCTTCGCGCCGGTCATGGAGCAGTTCTACGTGCCGTCCGCCGAGCGGGTGGTTGCAGCAGTTAAGGCGTTATATGGGTAACGAGTAATAAGTAAGGAGTAACGAGTAATGAGTGATCTATAGTTTACTCGTTACTCCTTACTCCTTACTCGTTACTGGTTACTCGTCACTCGTCATAGATTGGTAACCCTATGTCAGTAGATGTACTTGTGCCCCCTCTCGGCCAAACAGTAGACACGCTGACCTTCGTGAGCTGGCTCAAGGACGAAGGCGACGTGGTCCGGCAGGGCGAGGCGCTCTTCATGATCGAGACGGACAAGGCCACGCTGGAAGTAGAGGCGCCGGCCAGCGGCGTCCTGCGCGGGGTGACTGCCCGGCCCGGCGACGAGGTGAAGGCGTTGAGCGCCATCGCCACGATTGCGGAACCGGGGGAGGCCGAAAGTGAGGAAAGCGTCTCTCTCCCGCCTTCAGGCGGGACTGCGACGCCAGACGTCCCGCCGAGGCGGGAGCAGAGCGCAGGGGCCAAAGGGCCGAGTCCGCGCGAACGGGTGTTTGTCTCGCCGCGGGCCAGGCGGCTGATCGAGGCCGAGAATGTGCCCCTGGGAGACCTCAAGCCGACCGGGCCTGAGGGCGCGGTCATCGAGCGCGACGTGCGCGCCTACATCGCGCAACGCCAGCTCGAGGCTACCCGGCGCGGCGAGCACGCCATCACGCCCGTGGCCCGGCGCGTGGCAGAGGAAGCCGGCGTGGCGTGGCAGGCCCTCAGCGGTACCGGCCCGCGCGGCCAGATCACGCGCGAGGATGTCGAGGCCGCGCTGGCCGGCCGCGCCGCGGCGCCTACGGCTGCGACCACACCGCAGCCCGCTGTCTCGCTACCATTGCCTGCCAGCGCGCAGGCTGAACCGGTCGAGACGATCCCGCTCGCCGGGGTCCGCGGCACGATCGCCAACCGGATGACACAGAGCCACACCCAGACGGCCCCGGTGACGTTGACCGCTGAAGCGGATGCCGCCGCCCTGGTTGCCTTGCGCAGTCAACTGGCAGCGGATGGCGTGGCGGTCTCCTACAATGACCTGTTCCTATACATCCTTGCCAGGGCGCTGCGCGAGCAACCCCGGCTCAACGCCTCGCTGGCCGGAGATGCTATCAAGCTGTGGTCGCGCATCGATATCGGGCTGGCCGTTGATACGGATCGGGGGCTGCTCGTCCCCGTGATACGGGACGTGCCCGGCAAGGGACTTGCCGCATTGGCAGCCGAAACGAAAGGCCTGGCCGAGCGGGCGCGCGCCGGCCGCTGCACGCCGGAGGAATTGCGAGACGGTACGTTCACCCTGACGAATCTCGGGATGTTCGGCATCGATGCGTTCACGCCCATCATCAATCTGCCCGAATGCGCCATTCTGGGCGTGGGGCGGATCAAGACGCAGCCGGTCTGGATAGAGGATCGCGTGGAGCCGCGGCAGATGGTGTGGCTCAGCCTGACCTTCGATCACCGGCTGGTGGACGGGGGGCCGGCTGCGCGGTTCCTGCAACGAGTCGTACAGTTGGTGGAGAAGCCGCATCTGTTGATCGCGTGATGACTTGGCCGCAGCCAGATGGCCGGCTGAGGTCGCAGCACCGGCATGAGGAACAATCCAAGATCGAGGCGATGTTCCTGAAAACGAAAGCATTTGACAAACGCGACCTCGCGTGATACCCTACACCTGTACACACAAGCAGATAGGTACGCGAGTCAGGGCGCCGTTGAGCGCAGGGCAAATCTGCTGCATGTACCCGACGGGTCCCCGGTCCATATCGCCAAGCGCTTCACCTACCCGGCTGATGGCATTGCCTCGGGATGTCTGAGGGCCATCTCTCTCGCCCACTGACGTCAATTCAAGGGCAGGCCATAGCAATCCGTTGCAGACAAAGGAGTGTGCCCATGTCCTCCATCATAGGTTTCGTAGATTACCAGCGCCGTGAGTATTGTAAGGACATCGGTTGTCCGGTCCAGCTGCTGCTGGATCAGGCCGCAGCCGGCTCGCCTGAGTACGACCGCATCCGCGGAATTTGTCAGAACTCCTGCATCCACACCACCTACGAGTTTCATCACTGGTTGATCGAGAAGGGATACCTCGTCGTGAGGCCCGCCGAGACAGCCCATTAACTTAGGAGGCATCATCATGGACTGGGGAAAGAAGAATCGATTGGCGCAATTGCTTGGTGCAGACGGCAAGTGCTTTTTCATGCCAATAGACCACGGCTACTTCCAGGGACCGACGAGCAGCCTGGAGCGGCCTGCGGAGACCATCGCACCGCTATACCCATATTATGACGCCCTGTTCTGCACGCGCGGTGTCTTGCGAGCGGTGATCGATCCGACCACCAGCAAACCGATTATCCTGCGCGTCTCCGGCGGCACCAGCATGGTCGGCCACGACCTTGCCGATGAGATCGTGACGACCACGATCGAGGAAATCATCCGCGTGAACGCTTCGGCAGTCGGCGTGTCGGTCTTCATCGGCACCTCCTATGAGAAGCAGACCCTCGGCAACCTGGCCGCACTGGTCAACGACTGCGAGAAGTATGGCATTCCGGTGATGGCGGTAACGGCAGTGGGGCGCGAGATGGAGAAGCGCGATGCACGTTACCTGGGCCTCTGCTGCCGGATCTGTGCCGAGCTGGGCGCAACCGTTGTCAAAACCTACTGGTGCGAGCACTTCGAGAAGGTCGTAAACGGGTGCCCGGTGCCGGTCGTAATCGCCGGCGGTCCGAAGTGCGAAACCGAGCGCGAGGTCTTCGATTTCGTCTACGATGGCATGCAGCGGGGCGCGATTGGCGTGAATCTCGGCCGGAACGTCTGGCAGAGCCCGCAGCCGGCGGCGATGGCTCGCAGCCTGCAGGCGATCATCCACGAGGGTGCCGATCCCGTACAGGCCCAGGCCATTTACGACGATATGGTCCACAGCCAAAAGTAGCCTTATCTGCGGATGCCGACCGGCCGAAACCCGTCCGGTCGGCTCACAGACGGCACCGGAACGATGGAGGATCAGATGTCCGACCCGTTGCGCCAGCAAGCGGGGCCTGCCCGCCACGAAATCGCCGCACTTCGCCGGTCACTTTCGACAGCCGCCGGGAGGCCCCTGATTCTGGCGGTGCACCCTGATCTCCCGCGCCGCGACGGCCTGGCCGAACCCGATCAGGTCCCGCCTGGTCGGGTCTGCGGTGCAGTTTGGGCGCCCGGCATCGGCGTCTGCGTGTACGGCCGGTCGGCAGCCGAGGCGCGCTGGGTGGCTGACGCCTATCGGTCAGAGGGAGATTCCGGCGGAGGGGCCTTCGAGTCGCAGTTGGCCGGCCGCATGGCGCTTGCTGGCCCCAGCGGGGTCTTCGCCGGTGAAGTCGTCCTGGTGACCGGTGCGGCATCGGGCATTGGCCTGGCCTGCGTCGAGTCGTTCCTGGCACGCGATGCGGCGGTCGTGGGGCTGGACATCAGCCCTCGCGTCAGCGAGCGGGCTGGGCGACCGGACTATCTGGGTCTGGTCTGCGACGTCACGGACGAGGCCGCTGTGACTCAGGCAATGGAATCGGCCGCGCAGGCGTTCGGGGGGCTCGACATGCTGGTGCTCAACGCGGGCGTCTTCCCGGCCGGCTGCAACATCAAAGCCCTTGCCCTGGCCGAATGGCAGCGTGTGATGCGCGTGAACCTCGACTCGGGGCTGATTATGCTGCGCGAGGCTTACCCGCTGCTGCAGGCTGCGCCGAACCACGGCCGCGTGGCGGTGAACGGCTCGCGCAATGTGCTGGCGCCGGGACCGGGGGCCGCGGCCTATTCCTGCTCAAAGGCCGCGCTGACCCAACTGGCGCGGGTCGCGGCCCTGGAGTGGGCGGCGGATGGCATACGCGTCAACATCTTCCATGCGCATGCGGTCTTCGACACCGGCATCTGGACCGAAGAAGTCCTGGAGTCACGGGCGAAGCACTACGGTATGACCGTCGAGCAGTACAAGACCAATAACCTTCTCAGAACGAAGGTGACCAGTCACGACGTGGCCGAGTTAGCTGCTGAGATGTGCGGTCCGCTGTTTGCGAGGACGACCGGGGCCCAGGTCCCGATCGACGGCGGCAGCGATCGCGTGATCTGACCTTTAGCTGACATGGGCCGATGGCGAAGACTGCATTCGCCCGGTCTGTCCCGCAAGGCGGAAGCAAGCCCCCCGTGCAGACAACAGAGGAGAATGTCACCCCCACGCAGATGCAGCGTGAGAAAGGAGAACCAGTAAGGCTAGAAACTGGATGCTCAAGTCCAATGCCAGCAACCAACGAGCGTTTGTGGTACGGCATGCGTGCCTCTCCAGTCTAGGAGTCTCACATGAAGAAAATCACTCGTCGCCAATTTCTACAAGTCTCAGCCGGCGCAGCCGCAGGGATTGTTGCTGTTGCCTGCACACCCAATAGTACACCACCCACTGCGCCCACCGTAGCACCGGCCGCGGAACCGGCAGCGGCAGCCGCCACACCAGTTCCCGAGACGGCCGCAGCTGAAGCACCGGCCGTTGCTGCCAGCAAGTATAAAGAAGCGCCCATGCTTGCCGAACTGGTCCAGGCCGGCAAGCTGCCGCCCGTTGAAGAACGGCTGCCCGTCAACCCCAAGCTGGTACAGAGCCTGCCGCCCGAATGGCTGGACCAGGAAGTCGGCCAGTATGGCGGCACGTTCCGACTTGCCGGACCGGGCATCCAGTATGACAACGACGGCTACATGATGTGCGAAACGCCCCTCCTCAACACGCCGGGCATCCTGGGCGACAACATCCAGCCCAACGTGTTCGAAACGTTCGAGGCCAACGAGGACAATACCGTCTTCACCGCAACACTGCGCAAGGGGCTCAAGTGGTCGGACGGCCAGCCGGTCACCACGCGGGATATCGCCTTCGTGTGGGAGGACTGGTACGGAAACGAGGAGTTGGCCCCGTCCGGCCCTCCGGCGTGGTTGCGGGCCGGCACCAAGTCGACCGGCGAACCCATGAAGCTCGAGGTCGTGGACGACTACACCGTCATCTGGTCCTTCACCCAGCCTTACGGTGGGTTCCCCGTCAACCTGGCTATCGGCGGCTGGCACGCGTACGACCTGCTGATGCAGCCTCGTCACTACCTCGAGCAGTTCCACAAGAAGTATGCGGACCCCGCCAAGCTGGAGCAACTCATCGCGGATGGCAAGTTCGAGACCTGGACTCAGCTGTTCTTCAACAAGTATGACAATGCCTGGAACTACATGCAGGCCAGAACCATCGACTGCCCGAAGTTGAGCCCCTGGATCCTGAAGGAAGCCAACGATCAGCGCACCGTGCTCGAACGCAATCCGTATTACTTCAAGGTGGATGCGGACGGCCAGCAACTGCCGTACGTCGACCGCATCGAGTTCGAAACGGTCACCGATCCCGAAGTCCTCGCGGTCAAGCAGTTCGCAGGCGAGACCGACTACGGGGCGGAAGTTGTGACCATGCCCAAGATCGCCCTCTACAAGGCGAACGAAGAGAAGGGCAACTACAACCTGAAGTTCGGCAATATCCATCGCACGGCCGGCGCCATCTTCGTGAACATGACGTACAACGACGAAAACTGGCGCAAGGTCGTACAGGACATCCGCTTCCGCAAGGCGCTCAACATGGCCATCAACCGCATGGAGGTCATCGACGCGGTGTACTATGGCTATGCGGAGCCGACCGATATGGTGCCCAACGAGTTCAGCGAGGAAGGCGCGATGGCGCTGCTGGACGAGATGGGCCTGGATAAGAAGGACGCTGAAGGGTTCCGGCTGGGGCCTGACGGCAAGACCTTCACGATCGTCATCGAACCGCACAACGACTTCTGGGATCACGGACCCGTCGCGCAACTGGCCTCGCAGTTCTGGAACAAGGTCGGCATCAAGACCAGCGTCAAGCCATTGACCGGCGCCCTGTGGGGGCCCAAGGTCAACGCAAACGAGCTACAGGCCACGGTCCTCTTTGATGTCTCGACGCTCTGGTACTACCAGGCCTATGGCTTCGACCTCTGGGGCTCGCTCTGGAATACGTGGCGCGCCACCGGCGGCAAAGAGGGCGAGGAACCGCCGCAGGTCGTCAAGGACCTCTACGACAAGGTGGCCTCCGTCATGGTTGTGCCGCCATCCGAAGGCCGCGCTGTCGCCAAAGAGTGCGAGAAGATGATCTACGACAGCGTGTGGTACTTCCCCATCAGCATCAACCACAAGCAGCCGCGCATCGAGAACAAGCGACTCGGCAACGTCACTTCAAACGAGCTGGCGTTCTCGATCGCCCAGACGCTC
>DAOUGK010000020.1:0-8443 GCA_034429055.1 Anaerolineae bacterium
AACTGCTGCTGGCGCTCGCCGCAGCCAACAACGTTGACCCGGCGGACCTTGCCAGCGCCATCTTCACGGTGACGCCCGACCTGGATGCTGCCTTTCCGGCCCGCGCCGCACGCGAGATGGGCTGGCAGCACGTCCCTCTGCTGACCGCGGTCGAAATCGAGTCGAACGAGGGCCTCCCGCGCACGGTCCGCGTCCTGTTGCACTGGAACACCGATCGGCCCGCGTACGATGTGCGCCACGTCTATCTGCGCGATGCGGTCCGGCTGCGCCCGGACCTGCAGGGCGAGTTCGTGCCGCTGCCCGCGCCTGAACCCGAGCCGTTGCCCGCTCCCCCGCGGCGCACAGCCGGCGCAGAGGGCTTCCTCGTCGTCGCATTCCAGGGTGAACCGGGCGCGTATTCGCAGGAGGCCATCTACCAGCACTTTGGGCCGAACGTGAGCACCGTGCCCGTCGCCTCCTTCGAAGACATCTTCCACGCCGTCGAAGAGGGCCGGGCGAACATGGGTCTGCTGCCGGTCGAGAACTCGCAGGCCGGGTCCATCAACCAGGCGTACGACCTGCTGCTCGACCACGACCTGCGCGTGGTCGGTGAGGTCAAGCTGCGCGTGCGGCACTGCCTCCTCGCCCCCTCCGGCACGGCCGCGGCCGACATCCGCCGCGTCTACTCGCACCCGCAGGCCCTCGCCCAGTGCGAGCGTTACCTGCGCAACCACGGCTGGGAGCCGGTGCCCGCGTACGACACTGCGGGTGCAGCCCGCCAGCTCAGCGAGAGCCGCGAGCCCGGCACGGCTGCGATTGCCAGCGCGCTGGCCGGGCAGACCTACGGCCTGGACGTGCTGGACACCGGCATCGAGGACTCGCCGGACAACACTACCCGCTTCTTCCTGCTGGGCCGAGAGGAACCGGCGCCGGGCAAACAGAACAAGACCTCCATCGTCTTCGCCACCCTGCATACGCCGGGCTCGCTCTACAATGCGATGGGCGAGTTTGCCAGCCGGGGCATCAACCTGACCAAGATCGAGAGCCGCCCGCGGCGCAACCGGCCGTGGCATTATGTCTTCTATGTAGATCTCGAGGGCCATTGGCAAGACGCCGCGGTCAACCGCGCGCTGCTGGGTCTGCTGACGCGTACCGCGTTCCTGAAGCTGCTGGGCAGTTACCCTGCCGCGGCCGAATCCAACAACGGGAGCAAGTAAACCATGATCGTTGTCATGAAGCACAATGCCTCGGCCGCGGATATCGATGCGGTCGTCAGGCAAATCGAGGCCCGGGGTTACAAAGCCCACCTCTCCCAGGGCACCGAGCGCACCATTATCGGCGTCGTGGGCGATGACCGGCCCATCCAATCGCACAACTTCGAGATGCTGCCCGGCGTCGAACAGGTCGTGCGCATCCTGCAGCCGTTCAAGCTCGCCAGCCGCGACTTCCACCCGACGAACACCGTCATCGACGTGCGCGGGGTGGAAATCGGCGGCCCGCGGCTCGCGGTCATCGCGGGGCCCTGCTCCGTCGAGAGCCGCACCCAACTGCTCGAAACAGCCCATGCGGTCAAGGAAGCGGGCGCGGACTTGCTGCGCGGGGGCGCGTTCAAGCCGCGCACCTCACCGTACTCGTTCCAGGGCATGGGGGAGGATGGGCTGGAGCTGCTGGCTGAGGCGCGCGAGGAGACCGGGCTGCCGATCATCACCGAAGTGATGTCGCCTGAGGCTGTCCCGCTGATTGCCAAGTACACCGACGTGCTGCAGATCGGTGCGCGCAACATGCAGAACTTCCCGCTGCTCACCGCGGCCGGCAAGACCCGCGTGCCGGTGTTCCTCAAACGCAGCATGATGGGTACGATCCAGGAGACGCTGATGGCCGCTGAGTACGTCCTGAGCGGCGGCAACCGGCAGGTGATGATCTGCGAGCGCGGCATCCGCACCTTCGAGACCGCCACGCGCAACACGCTGGACATCAACGCCATCGCGCTGCTCAAGCAGTGGACGCACCTGCCCATTTTCGGCGACCCCAGCCACGGCACGGGCCGCTGGGAGATCATCGCGCCGGTCGCGAAGGCGTGCCTCGCCGCGGGGGCCGACGGCCTGATGATCGAGGTGCATCCCCATCCGGCAGAGGCCATGTCGGACGGCGCGCAGTCGCTCAAGCCGGAGAAGTTCGCCGCGCTGGTGCGCGAGCTGAAGGTGCTGGCGCCTGCGCTGGGCCGGACGATGTAAGGGCATGATATAATCCGGCCATGCCATCTGACTTTGACATCTGTATCATCGGCCTGGGGCTGATGGGCGGGTCGCTTGCGCTGGCGCTGCGGGAGGCGGGCTGGCGCGGGCGCATCACGGCAGTCAGCCGCAACCCCGCGACGCTCGCGGCTGCGGAGTCCGGCGGCGCCATCGACCGCGGCTTCACGGAACTCGCCGCAGGCGTGGCCGGAGCGGGCATGGTCGTGCTGGCGACGCCCGTGCGGACCCTCCTGCGGCAGCTCCCGGAGGTTGGCAGCCACGCGCGCCCCGGCGCGATTGTGCTGGACATGGGCAGCACGAAGGCCGACATTTGCGCGGCGCTGGCCGGCCTGCCGCCGGGCCTGGAGCCGGTCGGCGGGCATCCGATGTGCGGCAAGGAAAGGGCAGGGTTCCAAGCCGCGGATGCGAGCCTGTACCGCGGCAGGACCTTCGTTCTGTGCCCGCTGCCGCGGACGGGCGAGGTCGCGCTCCGCAGCACGCACGAACTGGTGGATGCGATCGGCGCGCAGCCGCTGATCCTCGACCCGGCCGCGCACGATCGCGCGGCTGCGGCCATCAGTCACCTGCCCTACGCGCTGGCCGTCGCGCTTGTCAACGCAGTGGCCGAGGCGGCAGATCCACTGGCCTGGACCCTGGCCGCGTCGGGCTTCCGTGATACGAGTCGCGTTGCTGCCAGCGACGTGGACATGATGCTCGACATCCTGTTGAGCAATCGCCGCAACGTCATGGAGTGGCTGCGGGCGTATGCGCGCCAGTTCGCCGGCCTGTACGACGCACTGGCCGAGCAGGATGAACCCGCGCTGCGCCGGCAACTCACTGCGGCGCAGGAAGCACGCACCCGGCTGAACAACGGCTGAGCCGTGTTCAACGTCTATCCGAAATCTGCTCTGGCCGGTCTCCGACCGTGCCAGAGGGGACACGGTCGGAGACCGGCCAGAGCAGATTTCGGATCAATTCCTGGCAATAGGATATTGCGATGCCCGACCTGCTCGTCCAACCTTCCGACCCCCTGCGCGGTCGCCTGACCGTGCCCGGCGACAAGTCCATCACCCACCGCGCGCTGATGCTGGCCGCGCTCGCGGATGGCGACACGGCCATCGAGGGCTGGGTGCCCGCAGAGGTCTGCCTCGCCACGCTCCGGTGCATGCAGGCATTGGGCGCGGAGGTCGAGGGTGAAGAGAACTCAGAGAAACCCGGTTTCTTGGCTTCCTCCCTCCGTATTCGCGGCCGGGGGCTCCGCGGGCTGACGGAACCGGCCGATGTGCTGCACTGCGCCGGCTCCGGCACGACCATCCGCCTGCTCGCGGGACTCGTCGCGGGCCAGCCCTTCACGACCGTCCTGACCGGCACCGACCCGCTGCGCCGCCGGCCGATGGGCCGGGTCGCGGAGCCGCTGCGGATGATGGGCGCGACCGTCCTGGGCCGCGACGGAGGCCGACTGCCGCCGCTGACCATCCGGGGGGGCAATCTCCGGGGGATCGAGTACCGGCTGCCGGTCGCGAGCGCGCAGGTCAAGTCCGCCATCCTGCTTGCGGGTCTTTTTGCGGAGGGGGAGACGGTCATCCACGAGCCGGGACCGTCGCGCGACCACACCGAACGGATGCTCCGCTGGTTCGGCGTGCAGGTCGAGTCGGATGGTCCGCGCGTCAGGCTGGCCGGCGGGCAGCCCCTCCATGCCCGGTCCGAGCCGCTCGTCATCCCCGGCGACTTCTCGTCCGCCGCCTTTCCGCTCGTCGCAGCCTCGCTCGTGCCCGGCTCGGATATCATCCTGGAGAATGTGGGCGTCAATCCGACGCGCACGGGGCTGTATGACCTGCTGGCCGCGATGGGGGCAGACACGGAGCATCCTTCGACTGCATCCGCACTGCGTGCGGCTTCCGCTCAGGATGCTTCCAGGCAGCCTCAGTTGCATGCCACCGAGCATCCAGAGCGGAGTCCGCATCCTGACGGTCGCAGTGCGACCGCGATGCGGACGGAGTCGAAGGATACGGGGGATGAGACTGCGCCGGTGGGCGAGCCGGTGGCCGCACTGCACGTCCGCGCGGCTGAGCTGCGCGGCGTGGAGGTGGGCGGTGATCTCGTCGTGCGTGCCATCGACGAGTTCCCCATCTTCGCGGTCGCAGCAACCCAGGCGCAGGGCACGACGGTCATCCGCGACGCCGGAGAACTGCGCGTCAAGGAGTCGGACCGCATCGCGACCGTCGCCGCTGAGTTGCGCAAGATGGGCGCGGACATCGAAGAACATCCGGATGGCATGACCGTCCGCGGCCCGACGAAGCTGCATGGCGCGACCGTCGAGTGCCACCGCGACCACCGGCTGGCGATGGCGCTGGCCGTTGCCGGGCTCGTCGCGGACGGGCCGACTACCGTGCGCGGGGCCGAGGCCATCGATGACTCGTTCCCCGGCTTCGTCGAGGCGATGCAGGCGCTCGGCGCACCCATCACATGGGGCGACATCCGCGAGGCGGCGTGAGCATGGAGATTACCGGCACGACCCGGCTCGTCGGGGTGTTCGGCTGGCCCGTCAGCCACACGCTCAGCCCGAAGATGCACAACGCGGCCTTTGCCGCGCTCGGCCTGGACTGGGCCTATCTGCCGCTGCCCGTGCCGCCGGAACGCGTGGGCGATGCAGTGCGCGGGCTGCCCGCGCTCGGCTTCGCCGGCGCCAACGTCACCGTGCCGCACAAGCAGGCAGTGTTGCCGTTCATGGATGAGCTGACGCCGGAGGCGCGGGCCATCGGTGCGGTCAACACCATTGTCGTGCGCGGGGACGGCTCGCTGCTGGGCCACAGCACCGACGGCGGCGGGTTCCTTGCAGACCTCGCCCGACTGCTGCCCCCGCAGCATTCCGACGGGACGCTGCGGCCCCAACCGTGGCGCAAAGATGATATCCTGCGCGCGGTGGTGCTCGGCGCGGGCGGCGCGGCGCGCGCCATTGCCTACGCGCTCGTACGCGCGGGCGCAACGGTGACCGTGCTCAACCGGACGTACGCGCGGGCGCGGGAGCTCTGCCGGTCGCTGTCAGATGCGCTGCCGGAGGAGGAACAGCGGAACAGCCTGGAGGCGGGGAGCTGGGACTGGATCCCGCACATGGCGCGCTGGGCCGACCTGATCGTCAACTGCACGAGCCTGGGGCTGCACGAGGGTGATGCGATGCCCTGGGATCCCGACGTCCCGCTGCTGCCGGGGCAGATCGTGTACGACACCATCTACAACCGCCCGACCGAGCTGCTGGCGTACGCGCGCGCGTGCGGTGCGACCGCGGTCGACGGGCTGGGCATGCTGGTGCAGCAGGGCGCGCTCGCGTCCGAGATGTGGACGGGCGTGCCCGCGCCCGCGGACGTGATGGCCGCGGCACTTGGGCGATAACGGGCGGGGATTTATCCCAGTGGCGGAAGGAGCGGGTCGAGCGCGTGCAGCAGATGCGGGACGTCACGTTGAGCCGTGCGCCACACTTCTTCCAAATCTACCGAATCGTACTCATGTATGAGGTTGTCCCGCATGCCTGCTATGAGTGACCAGGGAATCTCCGGATGTGCATTGCGGAATACTGGCGAGAGGCGCTTGACCGCTTCACCCAACACGAGCAACTGATGCAGAACGGCGGACTGGGTTTTGACATCCTGGAAGAACATACCGGCGTCCAGGTCGCGGGTGAACTCAACGATCAGGCGCAAAGCGCGCGCCACGTCCAGCAGAGTGGCTTCATCGCGCGACATAAATGGGTTCCGCGGTGCTGAGAATCGCGCGGCGGCGGATCGGATTGTGGCTGCGCTCAACCGCGCGACGAGTGATGAGATCGACGGGCCGGCCGAACATCGCCGCAAGCTCCTGCTGCATTTGGGCATGATCCAGAAGCGTCCAGGTCGCGCCGGGCAAGAACGCGACGAGCATGTCGATGTCGCTTTCCGGGCGAAAGTCGTCGCGCAGCGCCGAGCCGAAAACTGCCAGCTCGCTCACCTGCCAGCGCCGGCAGAAAGCAGCCAGTTGCTCCCTTGATAAGCCAATCGTCGCATTCATACCTGGCTCCTGCATGGCCAACTATAGCAAATATATCAACTAGAGCAACTATAGCAGAAGTACATGCTTGAGGCAAGGGATTTAACCAGAGGTAAGTGCAGAGAATGACCCTACTTCGTTTCCTGACTGCGGGTGAGAGCCACGGGCCGAAGCTCACCGCGATTCTCGAAGGCGTGGTGGCCGGGCTGCCGGTGAGCGCGGAGGCGGTCAACCGGGAGCTGGCGCGGCGGCAGGTCGCGTACGGCGCGGGCGGCCGCATGAAGATCGAGCGCGACGCGGTGAGCATCCCCGCGGGCGTCGTCGCCGGCCACACGACCGGTGCGCCGATCACGCTCGAAGTCACCAACCGCGATTACAGGTCCTGGGCCGAGCGGGACGTCCCGCCCATGACCGTCCCCCGGCCCGGCCACGCGGATTTGACCGGCGCGCTCAAGTACGGCTATCGCGACCTGCGGCCCGCGCTGGAGCGGGCCAGCGCCCGCGAGACGACCATGCGCGTCGCGGTGGGGGCCATCTGCAAGGCGTACCTCGCGCAGTTCGGCATCACGGTCGGCGGTTAAGTCGTCAGCATCGGCGATGTGGACGCCGTACTGCCCGACGACCTGCCGTACCCCGAGAGATTTGCGCGCGCGGAGACCAACGACGTGCGCTGCCCGGACGACGCGGCCGTCGAACGCATGCGCAGCCTCATCTGGGACACGATGCAGGCAAAGGACACCCTCGGCGGCGTGTTCGAGGTGGTCGCGCTGGGCGTCCCGCCGGGGCTCGGCAGCCACGTCCACTTCGACCGCAAGCTCGACGCGCAGCTCGCGGCCGCGCTGGTCTCCATCCAAGCCATCAAGGGCGTGGAGATCGGCCCGGCCTTCGCCAATACGCGCCTCCCGGGGACACAGGTGCACGACGAAATCACGGTCGATGCAGCCGGCGACCTGCACCGCACCACGAACCGGGCGGGCGGGCTGGAGGGCGGCATCAGCACCGGCGAACCCATCGTCCTGCGCGCCGCGATGAAGCCCATCAGCACGACGCTCAAGCCTCTCCAGTCGGTGGACCTCGCGACGGGCGAGCCGGCCCCGACGCGCTACGAGCGGTCCGACTTCACCGCGGTGCCGCGCGCGGTCGTCATCGGGGAGGCGATGGTCGCGTGGGTGCTGGCAGATGCGCTGCTGCAGAAGCTGGGCGGCGACTCGCTGGCCGAGCAGTTGCCGCGCTTCGCCGCGCTGCCGGGCAACCGGGTGGCGGATGCGCCGATGGACAACCGGTCCTGGCGGTTCGATTACGATGTGAAGCAGGCTGACTGAGCAGGAGCATCGCATGACGACACCCAACATCATCCTGACCGGGTTCATGGGCACGGGCAAGACCAGCGTGGGCCGCTACCTGGCCGAGCGCCTGAACCGGCCCTTCCTTGACCTCGACGAACGCATCGTCGCACGCGCGGGCAAGCCCATTCCGGCCATCTTTGCGGAGGACGGCGAGGCGGCCTTCCGCGAGCTGGAGGCCGCGGCCTGCCTGGAGCTGTCCGAGCCGCAGGGCATCGTGGCCGCGACGGGCGGCGGTGCAGCCGTCAACCCGGCGAACCGCGCCGCGCTGTCCCAGGGCGGCCTACTCATCTGCCTCGACGCGCACCTCGAAGCGCTGCTCGTGCGGCTGGAGGGCTACAGCGGCCGCCCGATGCTGGATGGCGGCGACCTGCGCGAGCGCGTGAAAGTGCTGCTGGCGCAGCGGGCCGACGCGTATGCCGCGATCACCCACCATGTCGACACCACCGGTCACTCCGTCGCCGCGGCCGCGGCCCGCGTGCTGGCGCTCCTGGCGGGACTGCCGGAGAACGGCCAGCGCCTGCTAGTCAGGGCGGACACGGGCGGGTACGACATCCTCATTGCCGAAGGGCTGCTGGCGCAGGCGGGCCAGCGGCTGCAGGAGGCGGGGCTGCCCGCGGGCCGCTGCGCGGTCGTCACGAACCCGGCCGTCGCCGCGCACCATGCCTCCATGCTGCTCGCCGCGCTGACGGAATGGGGCTACGAGCCGCAGCTGTTCGAGGTGCCAGAGGGGGAAGCGCACAAGACGCTCGACACGGCCGCACACCTCTACGGCCGGCTGGCAGAGGCGCGACTCGCGCGCAACGAACCCATCATCGCGCTCGGTGGGGGCGTCATCGGGGACCTGGCGGGCTTCGTCGCAGCGAC
>DAOUGK010000021.1:0-3340 GCA_034429055.1 Anaerolineae bacterium
AGGGGCTAGGCTACATTGCGCCCAACGTGCCGGGTATCCACCACGAGGGCGGCCCGGCGCAGGATGTCCGGCCAGTCGTAGGTCGAATGGTCCGTGACGATGACCACGCAGTCGGCTGCGGCGAGCGCCTGAAGGAGGTCGGGCTCCGTGTTCAGCCCGCGGCCGTTGTGGGTCAGTGTGTGGACGTAGGGATCGTGGTAGCTGACCGCCGCGCCCTTAGCGCGCAGCAGCTCGATGATATCCAGCGCGGGCGACTCGCGCACATCATCGATGTCCCGCTTGTAGGCGACGCCCAGCACCAGCACGCGACTGCCCTTCAGCGCCTTGCCCGCGGTGTTGAGCGCGTCCTGGACCTTATCCACCCAGTAGCGCGGCATATCGGTGTTGATCTCGCCGGCAAGCTGGATGAAGCGCGCGTTGTAGTTCAGGGTCTTGAGCTTCCAGGAGAGATAGTGCGGGTCCAGCGGGATGCAGTGGCCGCCGACGCCGGGACCGGGCGTGAATTTCATGAACCCGTAGGGCTTGGTTGCGGCCGCGTCGATGACCTCCCAGACGTCGATGCCCAGCTTGTCGCACATAATAGCGACCTCGTTGACCAGGGCGATGTTGACCGCGCGGAAGGTGTTTTCCAGCAGCTTGACCATCTCCGCGGTCTGGGTGGAGGAGACGGGCACGATCTGCTCGATGGCCTCGGCATACAGCGCGACGGCCACCTCGCGGCAGGCCGGAGTCATGCCGCCCACGACTTTGGGCGTGTTCTCGACCACGAACTTCTTGTTGCCGGGGTCGATGCGCTCAGGCGAGAAGGCCAGGAAGAAGTCCTGCCCGACCGTGAATGCAGGCGTCTGCAGCCGTTCGAGGGCGGCCGGACCGGTCAGCATCGGCAGGAGCAGCTCCTCGGTCGTGCCCGGGTAGGTGGTGGATTCGAGCACGACCAGCATGCCCGGGTGGATGTACCGGGCGGTTGATTCGCCCGCCGCAATCAAATAGCGCACATCCGGGTCGCGGGTCTTGTTCAGGGGTGTGGGCACACAGATGATCGCGGCATCGCACTCGGCCAGCGCGGCGTAGCTGGTCGTCGCCCGGAAGTTGGGGGCAATAGCCTGCAGCCGGGCCGAGGGGATATCCTGGACGTAGGATTCGCCCCGGTTCAGCGCATCGACCTTCTGCGCATCGACATCGATTCCGATGACAGGGAACCCATGCTCGGCAAAGGCCACCACCAGCGGCAGCCCCACGTAACCCAGCCCCACCACGGCGACCACCGCCCGGTGGTCGCGAATCTTGTCAAGGAGCGCTTCTTTCATACACTTGCATCCTGTTCTACTGCACAAATTAAGCCCATGCTCCGCGGACCCGGACCGGTCGCGCCGGCCTGGGGTGCGGTAGATATGGAGCCACCCGGAGCACCCGAAGAGATACGGCACACTCACGGCTCGGTTGACCCTCAAGCCAAGAGTGTCGCGGCGGGTCAGTGTGTGTATACGAAGCTGCTACGACGGTGTGGCTCGCTGTGACCGGTTGCCTGGCGCCTCACGGCGGCGCACAGCTCCCCTTACAAACAAAAGCGGCCCTCCGGAGTGAAACCCCAGCCAGGCCGTCTTGATATGCGTTCACATATGTTCCCAAAGAAAAAGAGGAGCGTTTCAGAAATGCCCCCGGCCCGACTCGAACGGGCACGCCCTTATGGGCACAGGCCCTCAACCTGCCGTGTATGCCAATTCCACCACGGGGGCATTGTGACCGTATTATACCGCTTCTCTGTTGCCTGTCAATAACAGACCCCTTGCCGCATATCGCGCCACGCATTGCGGGTATATTAGCATTATGGGGAAGGAGTGTCAAATCCTTTGGCCGGTTGGGGGTGGGCGCTAAAGCGCCGACTACGAACGGGAGCGAGCTATTGGTTTGTAGTAGGCGCAGGTGCGCCAGGTGCATGCGAATCCAGGGAGGTTTTGTCAAGGCGGGAGAGGTAAAGTATACTGGGGTAATCCACTCTGGGGCAGTCTGCCCTGGCAGCGTTCGATGCTATGCCACCTACCGATAAAGGATCACGCATGAGCCTCAAGATCGTCACCGATTCCAGCACCAGCGTTCCTCCCGAGTATCTGGCCCGGCTCGGCATCATCGAGGTGCAGGCGAGCGTCAATTTCGGGGAAGAGAGCTTTCTCCGCTCGGAGCTGGCGCTGGAGGAGTTCTACGCGCGGCTGGCGACGACGGACCGGCTGCCGACGACCTCGCAGCCCGTGCCCCGCCGCGTTCCTCAAGGCATACGAGCAGGCGCTCGCGGAGGGCGCGGACGAGGTCATCGCGGTGTGCGTGTCCGGCCGGCTCAGCGGCACGTTGAGCAGCGCAGTCATCGCGGCAGAAGAAGCGCCCGTCACCGTGCATACATGGGATTCAGAGCACGTCTCCATCGCGGCAGGCTGGCAGGCGCTCGCGGCGGGGGAACTGGCCCAGGCCGGCTGGCCGGCGGACGCGGTGCTGGCGCGGCTGGCCGACATCCGCAAGCGGACGTTCCTGGCCTTTGTGCCAGCGAGCCTGAAGTACCTCGTCGCCAGCGGCCGCGTGCCCAAGATGAGGGGCGCGGTCGGCGACCTGCTGAGCATCAAGCCCATTATCACTGCAGGGGACGGGCTGCTGGAGCCGACCGGCCAGGTGCGCGGGCAGCGTCGCGCGCTGGAGACGCTGCTGGAACGCGCGGTTGCGGCCATGGGCAGGCAGCCCGTCCGCCTGGCCGTCGCACATGCGAATGCCCCCGGCCAGGCGGAAGAACTTGGAGTGGCGGCGCGCGGGGCACTCAACGTGGCTGAGGAAGTCATGTACGACGTGGGACCTGTGCTGGCGGCGCTGGCAGGGCCGGGCGTCCTCGGGCTGAGCGCGTATGCCCTGATGGCAGATGAGCCGCACGGACTTGCGGGAGGACAAGCATGAAGATTGCCGTTGATGCTATGGGCGGGGACCACGCGCCGGGCGTCGTGGTGGCCGGCGCGGTGGCCGAGGCGCGCGAGCGCGGTACAGCCCTGATCCTGGTGGGCATCGAGGAGCAGGTGCGCGCGGAGCTGGCGAAGCACGGCGACACGAGCGGGCTGCCCATCGAAGTGGTCCACGCGTCCGAGGTGGTCGCGATGGAAGAGCACACGATGGCCGTGCGCGCGAAGCGGGACTCGTCGCTCATGGTGGGGATGCGGCTCGTCAAGGAGGGCCGGGCGGATGCCTTTGCCTCGGCGGGCAATTCCGGCGCGGTCATGGCTGCGGCGCTGTTCGGATTGGGGCGTATCCCCGGCGTCGAGCGGCCCGCGCTGGGCAGCATCTACCCTGCCTCGCCCGAGCCGTGCCT
>DAOUGK010000022.1:0-3723 GCA_034429055.1 Anaerolineae bacterium
ATGCTCCGTGTCGGCGGCGATGCCGAAGCCGCCCCAGAACAGCACGTTGGCCCGCGCTGCGCCGGCCGGCGGTCCGACCACGCCCAGGTCGATGTTGGGGTTAGTCTTGTACCCGGACTGGGGCCAGCGCCCGAAAATGCGCATGGCGGCCTTGCCCTGGTCGAACTCGGTGTTGCCCCCGCCGAACATCGCGAGGTCGGCGGGCGGCGGAGCCACCTTGTGGACGTTGTACAGGTCGGCATAGAACTTCAGCGCGGCCTGCACCTGGGGCGAGTCCATGTTGCCCACGAACTGCGTGCCGTCCGCGCTGATCAGGCTGCCGCCCGCGGCTGCCACCCAGTACTCGAACCCGGAGGTCCAGGTCGCCGGCAGTTGCAGCCCCCAGATGTCAGTCTTGCCATCGCCATCAGTATCCTGGGTCAACGCCTGGGCTGCCGCCAGCATGTCGTCCCAGGTCCAGCCGTCCTGCGGGTACGCAACACCAAACTGGTCGAACAGCTTCTTATTGAAGTAGACGCCGACGGGCGAGTAGTCCTTCGGCATGAGGTACTGCTGGCCGTTCCACCGGCCCGGGTCGAGCAGGCCGGGCAGGTAGATGCTGGTGTCGATGCCGTCATCGCCTGCAATGAAGTCGTCCAGCGGCAGGAACGCGCCCTTCTCGACGAACATGGGCACCGCGTCATCGCCGATCTGCATGATGTCCGGCGGACGCTTGGCGGCAATCTGAGTCAAGAGGCGAGTGTAATAATCGTTGCCCGCGACCGCTTCAAGCTGCACCAGGATGTCGGGGTTGGCCTGCTCGAACCGGCTGATGATTTCCTGGTGCGGCGTCAGGCCCTCGCCGCTGTCGCCGGTGCCGACGCGTAAGATAATCTTAGCGCCCTCCGCGGCCGGCTCAGGTGCAGCCGTCTCTGGCTCAGCCGCAGCAGGCTGTGCCGGCGTCGCGGGGACCGGCGCACAACCGGCCAGCAGGGCGAAGACCGCCAACAGGCTCAACAGCAGCAACAGCGTCCCTCTCGTGTTTTTCATAGCTCACGCTCCTTATGACGAATGGTACATTACGTCCATTGTACACCATTAGCTGAAACAAGCACAAGGGGTTGGAAACCCAAGGGTGCATTCTCACATGCGTACGGAGCCGCTCCGCGTCGGAGGACGCTCCACTCCCATTCAAAGAAAGAGTCCGCATTCTCACATGCGGACCGCCAGCCTCTCATACTGCTGCCAGGAAGCGGCGAATGGCCTGCAATGCGGCCTGGGCGGGCGGAGATACGGGCACGAACGCCAGGTCGAAGCCGTGCTCGGTCTGCGGCAGTTCGAGGTATGAGACTGCTGCACCGGCAGCCCGGAGCCGCTGATACAGCAGGCGCGTGGCCTTCACGGGCACCAGCATATCCTGGTTGCCCTGGATGAGGAGGGTGGGCGGCACATCAGGCCGCACGTGGGTCTCCACCGTCGCGAGCGCGAACATCTCCGGCACGTCATCCGGTCCCCCGCCCAGCAGGTCCCGCAGCAGCCCGTTCACGCGGCGCCACTGGGCCAGATGCCAGCGCTCCTTCTCTGCCAGGGAGGCCGCCGGTCCGGGGGGCACGAGCGGGTCGGGGTCGGTCAGCGGGTCATAGGCCAAACCGGGCCGGGGATGAGCCGAATCGATCATCCCGGGATTGTGCTCGAGCATGAGGCCCGCGTGGACCGGCGCGCTGATTGCAAAGACGCCTGCGACGGGGAGGTCACGGCCGGCCAGCTCAGCCGCGCGCAGGTCAGGCCGGTCCATCGTGTAGGCTGCCAGCAGGGCGATGTGCCCGCCGGCAGACGTGCCGCTGAGGACGATGCGCCGGGGGTCCACGCCATATTCCGCAGCGTGATCCTGCAGCCAGGCGACTGCGGCCTGCGCATCCGCGACCATGCCCCGCAGGTCGGTCTCGGGACACATCCGGTAGGCCACATCCAGCAGCACGTGACCGGCGCCGACGATGGGGCGGAACAGCCCGTCCGTCATCTGCCCCTTGTCGCCGAGGTACCAAGCGCTCCCGTGCAGGTACACGACGCCGACACCGGACCGGGCGATTCCCTTGCCCGGCAGCCACAGGTCCGCATAGATCGGACGGGGCCCTCCACCGGCGGGCGGCGGACAGACAGTGGTGTGGATGGCGATATCGCGCGTGACCTGCGGTCGGGCCGCAGGCCATGCAAACCGCGGGATGCCATAGGGCGCGGCAGCCTGCCCCACCCGGGCCATGTACTGCCCGGAGGCAACCAGGCCGGCCAGGCCGCCGGCAGCAACCAGGGGCCGCCGGCCCGCCCAGCCGAGTGCAGCCGCGAGAAGCCCAAACAGCGCCCAGACCGGCGCCAGCGCACCAGGGAGGACCCGGACGAGCAGCAGCATCACGTTGAGCCACCCACGGAGCCGGACAAAGTGCAGGGCGCCGAACACGAGGGATACAAGTGCAAGAAACGGAGCCAGGATGTTCAAAATGTCACCTTCCGTATGCGGTCAGGGTGCGCTCCCGGGCCAGCGCATGATCGACGATCGGCGCGGGATAGTCGCGGCCGATGACCACACCGAGCTCGCGCTGCAGGGCCGGCGGCATCGCCCCCGGCTCTTGGATATACTTTGCCGGCACGGACGCCAACTCCGGCACCCAGCGGCGGACGTACGCGCCGTCGGGGTCGAACCGGGCGCCCTGCAGCGCGGGATTGAAGATGCGGAAGTAGGGCGCGGCATCGGTGCCCACGCCCGCGGTCCACTGCCAGCCGCCGTTGTTCGCCGCCGGATCACCGTCCACGAGGTGCTGCATGAAGAAATGCTCGCCCCAGCGCCAGTCGATGAGCAGATCCTTTACCAGGAATGATGCAACGATCATGCGCGCCCGGTTGTGCATCCAGCCGGTCGCGGCAAGCTGGCGCATGGCCGCATCGACGACGGGGACACCCGTGCGGCCCGCGCACCATGCGGCGAACTCGGCCTCGTCGTTGCGCCAGGGGATCGCGCGATACTGCTCGCGAAATGCCTGATCCAGCACATGCGGAAAGTGGTACAGGATCGCCATGTAGAACTCGCGCCAGATGAGCTCGCTGTGCCAGGTCTCTGCGCCTCCGCGTGCGCCGGGGTCTATCGCAGCCATGACCTGCCGTGCCGCGACTGCGGCCCGGCGGGCCGAAACCATGCCGAAGCGCAGGTAGGGCGAGAGCCGCGAGGTGCCCTCGAGATCCATCCGGTTGCGCTCGGCGTCGTAGCGGCCGATTGGCGCATCACTGCCGTCTGCGAACGCGGCCAGCCGGCGCAGGCCCTCAGCTTCGCCGGGCACGAAGAGCGCACCTTCAGGCGACGCAGGCTCCGATGGGATGGGCAGACTGTGCAGTCCCTCCGCCGGCGCAGGCAGCCGGTCGGGCGGTGACCAAAGCTGCGCGGGGGTCGGCGGCGGGAGGGCCTGCCAGGCCCGGCTGTAGGGGGTGAAGACGGTGTAGGGCGTGCCATCGGCCTTCAAGACCGCGTCTGCAGGCCAGACGGTGACGCCGGGCGTCAGGTGCAAGGGCAGCGCAGCCGCGAGGGCGGCGTCGCGGCGTCGGCCGTAGGGCCACGGGTCAGCCTCCGCATAGATGGCCGCCGCGCCGGTCTCCGCAGCCAGCCTGGCGAGCTCATCCAACGGCGCGCCCCGGCGCATGATCAGCCGGCTGCCGCGGGCGCGCAGGTCAGCATCGAGCGCGGCCAGTCCGCCGAGC
>DAOUGK010000023.1:0-14291 GCA_034429055.1 Anaerolineae bacterium
GCAGCCGTAGTTCGGCTCCACGCCGAAGATGTTGGACTCCGGGCCATTGGTGTTCCACGTGCGGTCGGGCCGAATGCTGCATTCGACCTGGTTGACCTGCTGGTCATACTGGTGCGCCCACATATCCGGCGAGAAGGTCGCGGGCAGCGCGTTGAAGATAATCCTCTCCAGCCGATCACCGAAGGCCGGATCGCCCAGGAGCGCGAGCAGGTGTTCGAGCGAGTAGGCGTACTCGACGACCGCGCACAGCTCCGTGCCCTGGGTGGGGCTCAGCCCCGCCAGGCACTCGTCGCCGGAGAAGACGCCCGTCGCCATGCCGTGATAGCGATCCAGCTTCGCGATGATGTCGTAGGCCGCGCCGCGGTCGCGCTCCTCGCCGCTGAGCCGCCACCAGAGCGCCGGACCTTTCGGGGCCATCGCGTTGTTGACGACGTGGCCTGCGAAGTTCCAGCGGCCCTTCGGCGTCGGCTCCGTCGCGGGCCAGCGCGCGAAGAAAGCCGGCCAGTCGAACCCCTGCGCGTGCAGCTTGACCGCCAGGTCATACAGCCACGGCTCGCCCGTCCGCTCGTAGAGCCAGTAAATGCCGATGAGCGCCTCGAACCAGCGGAACTGGCCCCAATTGAAGAGCGGCGCGCGGTCGATCACCCGGTCGATGCAGCGCAAGGCCCGCTCCAGCGCGACGGTCGCCCGCGGGTCGCCGGTCGCAGCGGCATACTGCACCAGCACCTTGAGCGCCAGCAGTTGCGCCCACAGGTCGTAGCTGGGCTGAACGGCCTGCCCGGCGCCCGCGACCATCTGCCGCGGTCCCAGCCACCCATCCGCGGCTTGATGTTCGATGATATAGCCGACGTAACGGTGCACCTTGTCCTTGAGCGTCGGGTCATCCAGGAGAAACGCCAGCGGCACGAGGCCGTCCAGCCAGTAAGGCGCGCGCTCCCAGCTTTCGGTGTCGCCGCCGAACCAGCCGCTGCGCTGGATGTCGGGCCAGAACTCGTCGAGGTGGCCGCTGATGCCGTCGGCCTGGATGCGCAACTGGCGGGCCAACCAGCCCGCAGGCCGGATCGTGCCCAGGGGCAGGGGCGCGAAGTGTGGTGTCTGAAGCATGGGGGATTCTCCTTCATGGAGCATGAACCGATGGGGAGTAGTGTAGCACGAAGCGGGCTGCGGCCCAAGCGCGACGCGCAGTAGAAACCCGTTTTCTGGCAGAAAACGGGTTTCTGGAGTACATTACGCCCATGATGCCGGTTACACCTGCCGCCTATCACACCGTCAAACCCCTCTTTGCAGACATGGACAGCCACCTGCCGGTCGTCGCCGCGCTGAGCGAGGACATCGAGGCAGACGTCTACGCGGACGACCCCACCCACCCGCGTGTCGCGCTGGTCGACGTACTCCACCGCCGCCTGTATTTGGCAGGCCGAGCCACAGACCAGACGGCGGACGCAGCCGCGCACCTGCTCAGGGAGGTCATTTATCCATCCGCCCTGGCGGCCGGCGTGCCGGCGCTCTCGCTCTGCGTCGCGCCAGGCGGGTGGGAGGCGTACATGGACGCGCTGCTGGGGGGCCGGCCCTTCCAGCGCACGGAACGGCAGTATTACGAGTTCGACACGGCACAGCCGCCGCGCGAGGCGTCCGTGCCAGCCGGTTATGGGCTACGCGAGGCAGACGCCGCGCTGCTGGCGGAAGCGGCCTTGGCCGATCTCGATACGCTGCGGGAAGAGATGACCTCCGAGCGCGCGTCGGTGGAGGAGTTCCTGGCGCGCAGCTTCGGCGTCTGTCCCGTGACCACAGATGCACTCGTCGGGTGGTGCCTGTCGGAGTACAACACCGGCGACCGGTGCGAGGTGGGCATTGCGACGCTGCCGCCACACCAGGGAAAGGGTCTGGCGACGGCAACGGGCAGCGCCTTCATCCAGCAGGCGCTGGCGCGCGGCATCACCCGCATCGGCTGGCACTGTTATGCCGCGAACCGCCCCTCCTGCGCCACCGCGCTCAAGATTGGCTTCACGAAAGCCGAGGACTATCCCGCATACCTCATCTGGTGTACAGACAAAAACACAGCATAAAATAGTGGTAGCGGCGCATGTCAGCTTCGCAATAATAAACAGCGGGATTTTCCGGTAAGCAATAATGCAGGAGGAACTGGCCCCATGAATCGGGAGGAATTGCTGGCTCACTGGGTGTGCGAGGAGCAACAGCCCTTCGAGGGGTGGGACTTCGCCTATCTCGACGGACGCATGATCGAGGATGAGACGCCGTGGGACTACATGGCGCGCGCGGCAGCCTTGATGGACGGTTCAGCAAGTGCGATCGACCTGGACACGGGCGGCGGGGAACGCCTGCTGGGGCTGCGGCCCCACTGGCCGCCGCGCCTCCTTGCGACCGAGGAGTATCCGCCCAACCTCGCCCTCGCCCGGCAGCGGCTCGAGCCCTTGGGCGTGCAGGTCATCCCCGTCCACCTGACCGACGACGACCCCATGCCCTTTGCAGATGGCGCATTCGACCTGATCCTCAACCGCCACGCCGCGTTCAACCCGGCGGAGGTCGCTCGCTGCCTCGCCCCGCGCGGCACGTTCCTCACCCAGCAGGTACACGGATTATACGCCTGGGACCTGATTGCTGCGTTCGATGCGAAGCCGGAATGGCCCGACGCGACGCCGGCCAAGTATGTGCCTCGGCTGCAGGCCGCGGGACTGACTATCACAGACGTGCAGGAATGGCAGGGCCGGCTGCGCTTCACGGATGTCGGCGCGCTGGTCTACTACCTGAAGGCCGTCCCGTGGACCGTGCCCGGCTTCAGCGTCTCAACGCACCAACGTTATCTGATCGCGCTCCAGGAACGGCTGGAAGCCGAGGGCGAGCTGTGCTTCGTCGCGTGGAAGTATCTGATCGAGGCGCAGAATGGCTCACGCTAAGACGCAAAGACCGCCAAGAGTTTCCTTTTTGATGACATCTTTGCGGACTTGGCGGCTTTGCGTGAGCTTCAGTTGCGCCGTTCCCAGATCTGGTAGTTGCCCAACGTCACAGTCGAGCGGTAGTACGCGCGAATGTAGTCGTCCAGGAAGTTGACGCCGGTGCTTTCGGCGCTGGTGTTTGGCTCGTTCGAGTCCCAGATCCGGTATGTCACGATCCAGCGCACGTCCTTCGCCTGGAGCTCGCGGGCAATCTCCTGCTGCACGGGCAACGTATTCGCCAGGCCGGGGTGGAGCTCAGTGTATTTCGTCGCGGGACGCCGCCCGGCCAGGAAGTAGAAAAGCACATCGTTGGCAAAGATCTCGTCGTGCCGGTGTGTGCCGACGTAGATGTACTCGTTCGGCCCGGCGCGGCGCTGCAAGTACAACACGGCCTGTTCCTGGTCTTCGGTGAGCAGGATGCAACCGGCGCGGGGCACCTGTGAGTAACAGCCGGTCGGCGTGTTCTGCGCGTACCGGTCGAGCATCTCAGTGAAGTGCAGGACGTAAGGGTTCAGCAGGAGCAGGAAGGCCAGCCCGGCCAGGCCCACCGGCAGCACCCCTGATCGCCACCGGCGCGCCGGCAGCCTGTACAACAGCGCGGTCGCCAGCACGGCGGCCACGATCGCGGTCGGCAGCGCGTGCAGCTCGTGATAGCGCGACGTCGCCTTGACGACCAACCCCAGTCCTGCGCCGACCATTGCCAGGTAGAGGGCAGCGCGCGGCACGCGCTCTCCAGCCCCCTCATCCCGCCGCAGTAACCCATAGGCCGCAACAATCAACGCCGCAACATAGGTCAGGATGGGCACATAGAGGCGCACCCAGTCCTCCCACTGCGGACCGGACAGGTTCGCGAAATCAGGGATGAAAGCCGGCACCGGCAGATAGCGTGCAGCGCGGAAGGTCGTTGCCGGAAACACGATCAGGTCCTGCCACAGCGTACCGAATCCCGCCTTGACGGCCAGGTAGGCGTACAACGGCAGCGCGATGACCACTGTAGCCGCCACGAGCACCGCCTCCGCCCGCACCAACGCGGCCAGCCGCCCACGCCAGGCGACCCCATCTGCGCTCACCCGGCGCAGCTCGTAAGCCGCCACGCCCGCCGCCGCGCCGATGCCCACGTAACCGCCGAAATCCAGCCGCAGCAGCGCCGTTAGGCCCACCGCCGCTCCCGCCAGCGCCAGCCACAAACGGGGCCGCGAGCCGTCCGCGAAGTACCGCTGCAACAGGAGCGTGACGAGCAAGATGGCCGCGGTCGCGGGGAATGCCGGGTACGAGTAGAAGCGGATGCTGCCGAGCCAGAGGGTGACGAAGGCCCAGGGAATCAGCGCGGCCCAACGCCCGGTCAGGCGCCGCGCCAGCGCGTATACCTCCAGCGTGAGCAGGCAGCGCAGCACGATATCGAGATAGCGCGCCACGAGCATGTTCGGCTCGGCCAGCTCAAACACACCCGCAAGAAGATAGAAGTAGCCCGGGGAGTAGAGGGTCCAGTAATCCCGATAGGGCAGCTCACCGAGGGTGATCCGCTCCGCGTTCAGCAGAATCAGCCCTTCATCGTAGAAGTTTGCGCCCGACTTGAGCTGCAACGTGAGGAACCAGAAGCCAAACGCAAATAGCGCCGCCAGGACGAGTCCGGTCAAGAGGGAAGGCAACCGACGTCCGGTGCGGCTGTCTGCCGGAGGGGTCAGGGTCATACGAGAGCTTTCAAATATGATGCCACGAAGCAGATTGAAGTCGAGGCTTTAGATACCCAACAAAACCGTGCTCTGGCCGGTCTCCGACCGAGCCCCTGGCTCGGTCGGAGATCGGCCAGAGCGGTCCTGTTAGGGACTGCTGGCCGGTTAGTCTGGCGCCTGTATCAGGCGGCCTCAAGCGTAGGAGATTGGCTTGGCTTTCTCGCGCCGATAGAGCCAGACGAACAGCACCAGTAGTGCCAGGATTATCACCTCGACAACCACGTTACCGCCTGTGGGCAACCCGGCCCGCAAGCTTTGACCGAGGATGATAGTGTTAGACACGAGCAGGACAGCCAACTCGATGGCCGTGAACAGGGAGAAGTATCGAGTCAACCTTCCTTGCTTTACACCTGTGCGATAAAAGTGTTCCGCAACGACGATCAGCATCAGGAGCACGATTCCCAGGATGACCACGCCAAAGCGGTCAGCTGCATTGCTCTGCATTCTGAGACTGAATTCGTGCTCTGGATCTGCGGTCAGGAGTGCAATCCCAAACATGCCCGAGATCGCTTGGCGGATCATGAGTGCACCCAGAGCACCCAGAGCAATAGATACGGCCCACAGCAGGTAGGCCAGAGCATATTTCGGAACTTGCCGCATCATGCCTCGATTTTATGCCGACTCATGCCACTTCAAGCTTGATGCCTTGCAGTTGGAGCGACTCGGCAAAGTGACAGCTTGCCAGGTTGGTCCCCACCAGCTTGAGCTGCGGGGCCTGTTCCCGGCAAATATCCTGCGCATACTTACAGCGCGGCAAGAACACACAGCCTTTGGGCAGGTTTGCCAGGTCCGGCGGCTCGCCGGGCGTGACGTTCCGCTTACCCCGGTGCCGCTGCGCGGTGCGGGGGACGGCGGCCAGCAACACCTCGGTATACGGGTGGCGCGGATTCTCGAGCAGCTGCGTCTTCGGCCCCAGCTCGACCAGCTTCCCCGCATACATCACTGCGATGCGGTCGCTGATGTAGCGCACGACGCTCATCGCGTGGGAGATGAACAGGTAGGTGAGCTGGTACTTCTGTTGCAGGTCCATCAGCAGGTTGAGCACCTGGGCCTGAATGGACACATCGAGGGCGGAGACCGGCTCGTCGGCCACGATCACCTTCGGCTGCAGCACCAGGGCGCGTGCGATGCCGATGCGCTGGCGCTGGCCGCCGCTGAAGCTGTGGGGGTAGCGCTGGAGATGTTCCACGCGCAGCCCCACCTGCAGGATGGTCTCCGTGACCCGCTCTTCGAGCTCCTTCCCCTTGGCGAGGTTGTTCACCAGGAGCGGCTCGCCCACCGTCTGCAGGACGTTCATGCGCGGGTTGAGCGACGAGTAGGGGTCCTGGAAGATGGTCTGTGCCTTGCGCCGGAACTTCTTGAGGTCGTCGCCCTCCAGCTCGGTCACGGAGACCCTGCCGCTCTCGTCGTTCAGGAAGACCTTGCCGCCGGTCGGCTCGTACAGCCGGGTGATGCAGCGGCCGAGCGTCGTCTTGCCCGAACCGCTCTCACCGACGATGCCCAGCGTCTCACCGGCCTGCACCTGCAGGTTGACGCCATCCACCGCTTTCACGGTCACAAGCTCGCGCTTGACGAACCCCCGGTGAGAGGAGAAGTATTTCTTGAGGTCCTGGACCTCTAGCAATGGCGGTTGTGGTTGGTTGACCATGCGGTTCATGCCTCTAGTACAACACGCAGCGCACCAAGTGTCCCGGCGCGACTTCTTTCAAGGGCGGCAACGCCGCATCGCAGATCCCCGGCTTGCGCCGCTCGCAGCGCGAGAAGAAGGGACAGCCCGGCACATGGGCGAACGGGCTGGGCAGCGTGCCGCTGATGGGCACGAGCCGCTCCAGCTTACCCTCCATAGTCGGAATCGAGCGCCAGAGTGCCAGCGTATACGGATGCAGCGGATTATCGAAGATCTCGTCCGTGCTGGCGTGCTCCATGACCAGGCCCAGGTACATGACCATAATCTCATCGGACATCTCACCGACCACGGCCAGGTCATGGCTGATGTACATCAGGGCCATGTTGAACTCGGCCTGCAGGTCGTTGATGAGGTCCAGAATCTGCGCCGCGATGGTCACATCCAGGGCAGTCGTCGGCTCGTCACCGATCAGCATGCTCGGACCGCAGATGAGCGCCATCGCGATCATGGCCCGCTGGCGCATGCCGCCGCTGAACTGGTGCGGATAGGCGTCCACCAATTGGTTCGCCCGGGCGATGCCCACACGCTGCAGCATCTCGATGGTGCGGTCGCGCGCTTCCTTCTTCGAGATATTGGGAGTGTGAATGACGAGGTTCTCCATGATCTGGCTGCCGATGGTATGCACCGGGCTGAAGGACGTCATCGGCTCCTGGAAGATCATGCCGATTTCCTTGCCCCGAATGCCGCGCATCCTGGGCCCGTTGCGGTCCAGCTTCAGCGTGTCGACGATCTCCTCGCTGTAACTACCGTTGCTGCCTTCGTGCAGGTGCAGCAGAATCTTGCCTTCCACCTCGCGGCCGGGCGGGCTGGGCACGAGGCGCAGGATCGAGTGCGCCGTCACCGACTTGCCGCAGCCGCTCTCGCCGATCACGCCGAGGGACTTGCCCTTGTACAGGTTGAAGCTCACGCCATCGACGGCCTTGACGGTGCCTTCGTGGAGGAAGAAGTAGGTCTTGAGGTTATCTACTTCCAGGAACAGATTGGCTGTGTCTGTCATACGATTCCCCCTCTAGCGCGCGTACGGATCGGCCGCATCGCGCAGGCCGTCGCCGACGAAGTTGAACAGCAACACGGTCGCGATCACGAAGAGCGCAGGGATCATGAGCCAGGTCTGCTGTGCGACTGCGGTGAGGTTCTGCGCGTCCTGCAGCAGCGTGCCCCAGCTCACCGCGGGCGGCTGGATGCCGACGCCGATGAAGCTCAGGGCCGTCTCGCTCAGAATCATGCCCGGGATGTTGAAGGTAATCGACACGATCAGGTGGCTGGTGAAGCCGGGCAGCAGGTGGCGCGTGATGATGCGCCAGGCACTGGCGCCTGCGCCGCGCGCGGCCAACGTATAATCCTCCTCACGCAGGGCCAGCATCTTGCCGCGCACGACGCGGGCCAGGCCGGTCCAGCCGAGGATGGACAGAATGATCGTAATCGCGAAGTACAACTTAAGTGTGGGCCAGTCACGTGGGAGCGCGGCGGAGAGCGTCATCCACAGGGGCAGGCCCGGGATCGCCATCAGGAAGTCGATCACGCGCTGGATGATGTCGTCCACCACGCCGCCGAAGTAGCCGGAGATGCCGCCCAGGAGCACGCCCAGGACAAAGCTGATGAACACGCCCACCAGGCCGATGGACAGGGAGATGCGCGCGCCGTGGAGCGTCCGTGTGAACACATCGCGCGCCAGACGGTCCGACCCGAAGAGCAGGACCCGGCCTTCTTCGACGCCGAACAGATGCACGTTCGTGCGGATGAAGCCGAGCAGCTTGTACGGCTCGCCCCGGACGAAGAACTTGAGCGGGATCACCTTCGTCTCATCCGGCTTATACAGGTACTTGAACGTTTCCTTGTCGAGCTCGCGCACCGTGTCGAACACATACGGGCCGAAGCCGCCGCCAGCGGGTTTGATCCAGTGAATCGGCGTCGGCGGTGCGCTCTGATAACCCTCGAAGCGCGTGTCCGGTGTGTAGGGCGAGAAGAACTCCGCGAAGATCGCCAGGATATACAGGATGACGAGCAGGAAGATGGAGACCACGGCAGCCTTGTGGCGCGAAAAACGCCACCGGATCAACTGCCACTGGCTCGCGTAATAATAACGCTCATCCTTCGCCGCCTGTCCTGGCTCGAGGATCGTCTCCGGAGGTACATCTGGAGTCTGTGGGACTGCGATGGGTGTCTGGGTGCTCACTTTTCCGCCCTCCCGAAACGAATACGGGGATCTACCAGGATCAGCAGCAAGTCACCGACCAGCGCGCCGATAACAGTCAGGGCGCTCAGGATCAGCACGATGCTGCCGGCCAGGTACATATCTTGCGCCAGGGTCGCCCGCAGCAGCACGGGGCCGGTCGTCTGCAGGCTCAGGACGATGTCGATCAGGACCGAGCCAGAGACCAGCCCTGGCAGCGTCCAGCTCATCGTGCTGAGCAGCGGGTTGATCGCCAGCCGCACAGGGTACTTAAGCAGGAGCTTCCACTCGGACAGGCCCTTGGACCGCGCAGCAATCACGTACTGCTTGTTGAGCTCATCCAGCAAATTGTTGCGCACCACGCGGATGGTCGCCGCGGTGTTGCCCAACCCGACCAGGATGAGCGGCAGCCAGATGTGCTTGAGCAGGTCGATGAACTTGGCAAAGCTCCAGGGCGCCTCCAGGTACTCTCTGGAGTAGAGACCTAACATGGAGAACCCGAACTCCGCAAAGAGCACCCAGGCAAGAATGAGCGCCAATAGGAACCCCGGCGTTGCCGCACCTATAAATCCCAGAATCGTAAAGACGTAATCCAGGAAAGAGTACTGGTGGGTCGCCGAATAGATGCCGATGGGAATAGCAATGGCCCACGAGAGCAGCAGCGCCGAGAGCGAAATCGCAATGGTCATGGGGACCCGCTCGGCCAGGATCTCGTTGACAGGCTTGTTCCACTGCATCGAGAAGCCCCAGTTGCCGCGCATGACGATGCCTTCCACCCAACGCCAGTAACGCACCGGCATGGGTCTGTCCAGGCCGTACTGTGCGATGAGCCGCGCGGCCTCATCTTCCGAAACCTGCACGCCCGACATCTCCAACTGGGTGATGCGTGTGCTGACCCAATCGCCCGGCGGCAGCTCGATCAGAAAGAAGGCCACCATGGACATCAGGACCAGGATGGGAATCAGCATCAGGATGCGGCGTATGATATAGATTATCACTGTGTTGCCTCCGCCGTTGGGCCCGCAGCAAGGGGCGGCGGACCCAGTCGAAATCTCCGTTCGTAGTAAACGCTCTTGCGCTTTACCACGCTCACTCGATACTCTGCGACCCCCACCCCTGGCCCCGCCCCCGCAAGCGGGGGCGGGGAAGTTCTGTCTGCCGGGGTTTATGGGCCGCTTTGCGGCCCATAACCCCCGGCGAGTGAAACTTGCGCCCCTCTCCTACACATGGTGCAGGAGAGGGGTGGGGTAAGGGGCTGATAGAATCAGCTTACGGGCTGATAGAATCAGCTTACGGCTTGAAGAACATCTGCGGGCCGGTGAAGTTGTAGCCGATGGCGTAACCAGACTGGGGCACGTTGCCCATCTTGGTGTTGACGATCATCGGGTACTTCACGCCCTCGACAAAGTTGATGTACGGCAGGTTGTCGCGCGTCCACTGCAGGCCGGCTTCAACATACCCGTTATATTCGTCAGTGCCGGGCACCGAGGACCAACGGTTCGCATCGATCTCGATGGCTTCCTTGATCCAATCCGGCGGCTCGACACCTTCCGTGCCATTGGAGGTCCGCCAGACTTCCCACTGACGGCCGGCGCGGTTGATGTTGCCCAGCGTGATGTCGCCGGCCCAGCCGACATCGTGGCTCCACATCACGGTGGCTTGAATCTGATTCGCATTCCAGCGTTCACCGTGCAGAGTGGAGTCGATGGCCTTGACCGTCACCTTCAGGCCGATGGCCTTGAGGTACTGTGCAGTCAGGTCGGCCACGGGGGCCAGGTCAGGCGCCTGCTGGCCGTTTTCGAGCAGGATTTCGATGACCTTGCCGCTCGGATACTTGCGGAAGCCGTCGGCGTCCTTCTCGGTCAGCCCCATCTCGTCGAGCAGCGCATTGGCCTTATCGACGTCGAACGTCGAGAACTCCTCGCCGATGGTCTGCAGCGGGAAGCTGGCGTAGCCGTAGTACACGCTGTCGATCAGCTCCTGCCGGTTGATCGCAAGGCTGACAGCCTGGCGGAAGCGGATGTCAGACACAACCGACTGCCAATCCGGATCGTCGAAGGTCTGGTTGAGACGCAGGCCGGAGGAATCTACGTGCATGTCGAGCAAGACGACCTGGAAGCCCGCCTTCGCCTCGTTCTCCTTGTAGAGCGGGATCTTCACCAGCGCCGTGCTCTCGCGCAGGAAGTCCACCTCGCCGGCCAACACCTTCATGTTGACCATTTCCACGTTCTCGACCTGCTGGGAGACGATGCGATCGATGTACGGGAGCTGCTGGCCCTCGGTGTCAACCTTGAAGTAGTACGGGTTGCGCTCGAAGGTGAGCAGGCTGGCATTATCGGACGGCACGCCGACGAACGCATTCATGGCCGGGTAGTTGACGCAGCGCGGGTTGGTCATGTCCCAGTTCTGGCAGCGCTTCTGCGCAAAGACCTGCCACCACTCGTCGGTCAGGTTCAGGCGCTCGTACTCCGCCTTGAAGGCATCGGAGTTAATGTCGGCATAGTCTGCATGCCATTGCTTGAGGTAGTGCGACGGGTTAATCAGGTCCGTGTAGCCCACCCAGCCTTCGATGGCCAGCGCGCGCAGGAACCCACCGTACGGCTTGGTGAAGTGAACCTTGAAGGTGTAGTCATCCACAACCTCAAGGGTCATCGGCTCTTCGTCGGCCTTGAAGCCGTTGCGGAACTTGGCCGGGAAGATCGGGTTGATCTTCTCGTTGAGCAGGATGTTCTCGTAGGTGAAGCGGACGTCCTCGGTCGTGACCGGCTCGCCGTCGGACCATTTCAGGCCCTTGCGAAGCACGAAGGTGAAGTCCTTGTTGTCGTTCTCGACCGTAAATTCTTTGACGACCGCGCCGACGATGCCCTGATCGCCAATCTTGGGGGCCATGACCAGCGGCTCGTCCAGCATCACGAAGATGTCGGGCGACCAGTTCGCCACGGCGTGCGCAGAGCGGAGGGTGCCGCCGTAGACGCCGGGCTCCCAGTTGGGCAGGTTCTCTTCGGTAAGGTACGTGCCGGGGCCGACGACCATCGGCTCTTCGGGCAGGCGCTCATCCACAGGGGGCAGTTCGCCAGCTGCAACCTTGGCGGCCCGGACAGGGGATTCCTTGTACTTGCCCTCGGCTGCCGCCGCGGGTTCTTCCGCCGCAGGCTCTTCCGCCGCAGGTTCTTCGGCAGCGGCCGGTTCTTCAGCCGCAGGCGCTTCGGCAGCAGGTGCTTCAGCGGCAGGTTCCTCGGCGGCCGGGGCTGGCGCCGGGGCAGGCGTGGCTGCACCGCCGCAGGCGGACAGAACCATCGCCAGGATCAACAAGATCGGCCATAGGGATTTCTTGAACATGTCTCCTTTTTCTCCTTCGAAAGTAGGCGATGTTTGGTGGACGGCTGGCACCTCGCCAGAGTGGTCATGATGGGTAGCTTAGGGCCTTGTGCCCGTCCGGGCGCCCACAAGGGGCTACGCTACCGTTGGCAAAATCAGTGCGGCGCACTACCAGCATCCACCCAGTTTCGGGGTCCCTAGGTCAGGTGCTCGATTCGATTGTCGTGTACCACCTCCCTCCTGGTACTTGCTGGCATGGCGGTTGTAGAGAGTCTCAGGCGTGGCAGAGCTTCCGCCGTGCAGTCATAGCTGCTCTATCCGCAACGGAACTGAAACGCCAGGCTTGTTTGCCGAAGTTCAGGCGTCGCGGCGAACGGATGCAGATGACGCAGATAATGAGCCGTTGGCGGAGAGATGCGGTTGGCAGAACAGCTCAGAGTAGCGTACAGGGCGCCGCCAAAAGATGTTGACGCGTATCATAACCTATTTTAGACAGTAGTCAAGTCGCGAAATTCACCGAAGAGGTTCAGGGCGGGCCTCAGCGGCTATGCGAACGAGCGCGGCTCAACTCCGGGAGCGTGAGCATCCTGAGCGGAGTCCCGCCGCTGTTTGGCGGGACGCAGTCGAAGGATGCGGCGCCTTGGGGGCAGACCCGCGCCCTTCGACTGGTGACACTTCGTCAGGTGCAGCGAGCCGAGCACCCGCTCAGGGTGCTGGCGGGTTACGGCTTGAAGAAGAACTGCTCGCCGCTGTAGTCTGCGCCGATGGCCTGACCGGAGATCGGCACATTGCCCAGCTTCTTGCTCGTGATCAGCGCGTAGTTGACCTTCTCGGCAACCGGCATGATCCACACATTGTCGAACAGGATCTTGCGGATCCCGTCGTAGGCCTCCACATCTTCCGGAGAGTAAGGCACCGACTGATTGCGGATGTCGGCCAACCGCCACAGTTCCTTCACCTCGGCCGGGGGCTCTTCGCCCTCAGCGCCGCTGGTGTTGCGCCAGGTCCACCACAGCGGAGCAACGAGGTTTTGCAGGTTGTAGTCCGTCCAGGTGCCATCGGCCCACATGGGCTGCACATCCCAGATAGTCGTCATCTGCAGTTCGTTCGCCCCCTGGCGCGTGCCCCACAGCGAGGAATCGAGCTGCTTGACCTGCACATCGAGGCCCAGGTTGGTCTTCAACTGCGTCGCGACCAGCTCGGCCACCTGCGCGATATCGGGCGCATGCGCGCCGTGCTCGTACAGGATGGTGAAGTCGTTGCCGTCCGGGCCGAGCCGCAGCCCCTCGGCGTTCTTGGTCATGCCCATCTCGTCGAGCAGCGCGTTCGCGGCATCGACGTCATACTCGCTCGGCACCAGGGTCGGCATCTGAGCATAGCCGAAGTAGACCGTGTCGATGATCTCCTGGCGGTTGATGCCGTGGGTGACTGCCTGGCGGAAGCGCACGTCGTTGACGACCTGGCGCCAGGTATCGTTGGCGTAGGTCATATTGAAGAAGATGGCCGTAGGATCGACATGGTTGTCCATCAACGTGATGTTGATGCCGGCCTTTTCCTCGTTCTCCTTGTAGAGCGGCAGCTTGTTCAGCCCGGTGCTCTCACGCACGAAGTCGACTTCGCCGTTGAAAACCTTCAAGGTCAGCATCTCGACGTCGTTGACCTGCTGCGACTGCAATTTATCGATGTAAGGCAACTGCTGGCCGGTGTTGTCCACCTTCCAGTAGTAGGGGTTGCGCTCGAAGGTGAGGATGTTGGACTGGCCGGTCGGGGTGGTGTTGACCCACGCGTAGAGGACGGGGTAACCGGAGCACTTCGGGTTGGTGAGGTCCCAGTTGTTGCAGTTCTTCGCCGCGAAGACCTGCCACCACTCGTCCTTCAGGTTGAGCTTCTCCAGTTCCGCTTTGTACTCGTCGCTGGTCACATCGCCGTACTTCACATGCCACTGCTTCAGCACGTGCGAGGGCCGCAGCATGTCGGTGTAGCCCTGCCAGCCCTTGACGCTGATCTCACGCAGCAGGCCGCCGTAGGGCTCGTTGAAGCTGAGCTTCCAGGTGTAGTCGTCGATGATGTCCAGCTTGGCAATCTCGCCGTCCGCGCGGCCGCCATCGCGGAACTTGGCCGGGTAGATGGGCGTGATCTTCTCATCGCCGTAGACGTCTTCGAGGACGAAGCGGACATCTTCAGTCGTGACCGGGGTGCCGTCGGACCACTTGAGGCCCTTGCGCAGCGTGAAGGTGAATTCCTTGTTCTCGTTCTCGACCTTGTATTCCTTCACGATGCAGGGCTGCAAGCCGTCCAACCCGATGCCAGGCGCGCACAGCAGGTTGTCGTTGTCCATGATGAAGATGTCGGGGTTCCAGTTGGCGACGGCGTGCGCGAAGTTGAGGGTGCCGCCGTAGACGCCGGGCTGCCAGTCAGGCAGGTCC
>DAOUGK010000024.1:0-11894 GCA_034429055.1 Anaerolineae bacterium
CGGAGTGCGCCCGATCTCATAGAGGAAGCGGCCGACCGGTTCGCCTTTCGGCGCCCAGGCGAAGTGGTCGGTGTTGACGCCCTGGCCCCGCGCCGTATCGCGGATGAACCAGCCGTAGGGGTTGTCGGGCACGCGCGTGATGTACGCGCTGGGGATGCCGAAGCGCGCAAGGAGCATGGCCAGCGTATACTCGCTCCCTGCGAGCGAGAGATGCACCTGCCGGGCCATCTCGAGGCGCTGTATATCCGCCGGCGTATCGCGTACCATCGTCTCCCCGAACGTGACGAACGCAGGTCCCCGCCCGGCAAAGGCGGACAGGTCATCTTTCAGGATGTTGAGCATGGAGCCTCCAGGAGGAATACGAATTAAGAATTGAGAATCACGATTGGCACCGGTCAAGCAGAATCATTCTTAATTCGTCATTCTTCATTCCTAATTCCCTAGTTCGCGCGGCCGTGTGCGACTTCAGCCATAAAGCGCCGCGCGCGATCGGTCAGACCGGGCCAGTCAGCAGCGTCAAGGGTCTTCTGGTTGATGAGCTCGCCGCCGACGCCGACTGCGGCTGCGCCGGCGCGGATGAAATCCGCGGTGTTCCCCAGGTCCACCCCGCCAACCGGGACGAGGCCCACCTGTGGAAGCGGCGCGCGCACGGCCTTGATGTAGGCCGGGCCGCCGACGCTGGCCGGGAAGACCTTGACCAGGTCCGCGCCGGCCTCCCAAGCGGTCAGGATTTCCGTTGGCGTGAAGGCGCCGGGCAGTACGGGAATGCCGTACCGCTTGCACAGCGCGATGGTGGCGAGGTTGAGGGTGGGGCAGACGATGAACTGCGCACCTGCGAGGATGGCGGCGCGGGCGCTTTCCGGGTCGAGCACGGTGCCTGCGCCGAAGAGCATGCCGGAGCCGGACGCACCGGCGGCGCCGAACTTCGCGACGGCCTGCCGGATGACGTCGAGCGCGCCGGGCGTGGTGAACGTGACCTCAATGGCCTGCACGCCGCCCGCGCGGACGGCTTCCGCGGCCGCGAGCAACTGGTCGGATGCCTGGGCGCGCATGATGGCAATGACACCGGTCCGGCGGATGAGGGTTAGCGCATCGTCGCGTAACATAGCAGATCTCCGGTTATCATGGTTTGGGGCGATGGTTACGCATGCGATTCTAGCACTGAGGCGTGAGGGCGGTCAAACCGCCAGGAATTCCTAACTGTTCAGTGTTACAAATCTGGTTTCTGTGCGAAGCGCAGCTTCTCCGAGAAACCGGGTTTGTGGGCGCCAGGAATCCCTGCACCCGCGATGAACTGTTTGTACCATGCAACTGCTCCATGATACACTCATGTCACAAGTCATACGCGTCTCATGTACCGGAGGAATTGTGATCAACCGTGACCTGGCACTCTACGACGTGCGCGATTTTGGCGCAACGGGCGACAAAGACGACCTTGCGGAGGCTGCCATCCAGCAGGCGATCGATACGTGCGGTGCAGCCGGCGGAGGCATCGTGTACTTCCCGCCTGGGGCGTACACTTCAGGCACGCTCCACCTGCGCAGCCACGTGACCCTGCACCTGGAGGCGGGCGCGACACTCTATGCCAGCAAGGACCCGGAGCACTTTGACCGGCGCGCGCTCATCTATGCTGAGGATGTGGAGAATATCACGCTGGAAGGACGGGGAACGGTCGACGGCCAGGCCGAGTACGAGTGGCGGCTCAGCGATATCGAGGATCGCTACATCTACTCCAACCAGGTGCGCATGGAGCAGGCCAAGCTCCCTCTCCGCCGCGCATTTCCTACCGCAGACTCGGTCGGCCACCTGGTTGCGCTGGTGCGCTGTACGGACGTGCGCATCCTGGGGTTGTCCTTCGTGCGCTCGCCCTCGTGGACCATTCATCCGTGGGGCTGCGAGCGGCTGCTGATCGACGGTGTGACCATCCGCACGAGCCAGGAGACCGGCGTCTGGGCGGACGGCATCGACCCGGACGGCTGCCGGGATGTGTGCATCGCCAACTGCACCGTCGAGACGGGCGATGATGCTATCGTGTTCTATTCGTCGGCCATCTACGGGCCGGCCCGCGCGTGCGAGAATATCACGGTCACCAACTGCCGCCTGTCCTCATCCTCCAGCGCCATCAAGTTCTGCGACGGCAACCTCGTCGCGATCCGCAACGTCGTCATCGACAACTGCGTCATCACCAACTCGAACCGCGGCATCGCCTTCATGGTCTTCGACGGCGGCGTGGTGGAGAACGTTGTGCTGTCGAACCTGACCATCGAGTGCCGCACGTTCGACTGGTTCTGGTGGGGCGAGGCCGACCCGCTGCACTTCCGGCTGATTCGCCGCAGCGAGCTCGACCCGCGCGTGGATAAGAGCAGCGAGCCGCCCATCGGCGCGATGCGCAACATCATCATCCGTGACGTCATTGCGCGGGGGATGGGGTCGAGCATGATCGAGGGGCACGTGGCTTCGCCGCTGGAGAACGTCACGCTGGACAACGTGCGCTTGGCAATCGCCTGGAATCCCGATGAGCCGCTGCAGCGCACGCGTGACGCACTGACCATCCGCCACGCGCGCAACTTCACAGTGAAGGACGTGGAGATCGTGTGGGAAGTTGACGTCGCGAATCGGGCAGAGAACGCGCTGGTGGTGGACGAGGTCGAGGAACTGGTGCTCGACGGCGTGTCGGCCCGGCAGGCGCAGGCCGACAGCGGTGCACCCGCGATCAAGCTCCGCAACGTGCGCTGGGCAGACGTGCGCGACTGTCGGGCGCAGGCGGGCACGGGCGTCTTCCTCCGCTGCGAGGGGAAGCGCACGCAGGAGATCCGGCTCAGCGGGAACAACCTGCGCCGCGCCGCCTATGGTGTTGTCCTGTCACCCAAGACCCCGCCCTACGAGGTCCACGACGCCGACGCGCCGCCGGCTGAGCCCAAACACAAGGAGCAATAGAACACTGATGACGCTGATTGGGCTGATTGACGCTGATTTTTTGCGGTTTTGCTCCGGTTAACCGAGATTACCCTTATCAAATCAGTTTGATCACTCAGATCAGCGTTCTCTGCGTTCCACTTCATCTCTGCCGTTCCCTTACTGCATGTGTTTCCCTGCGTCCACGACGAGGTTCTGCCCGGTGATGGCTGCGGCTGCGGATGAGAGCAGGAAGAGCGTCGCGGGCGTGATGTGTTCCTCGGTCAGCAGGAACTTGAGCGCCTGATCCGCCAGCAGGGCCGCGCGGTCGCCGGGCTGAATGCGCTCGGCCAACTGCCGCTCGGTCATGATCCAGCCGGGGGAGACGAGGTTGGCGCGGATGCCGAATGGCCCGACCTCGCGCGCCAGCGCGCGTGTGAAGCCCAGGATGCCCGCTTTCGCACTGCTGTACAGGGTGAACGGCGCTTCACCCAGCATCCAGTTGGTCGTGCCGATGTTGACGATGGCCTTGCCTGCGCCCGCCTGGAGATAGCCTAGCGCGGCCTGCGTGACCAGGAAGTACGACCGCAGGTTGACCGCGATGATACGGTCGAAGTCCTCGACCGTGGCGGCTGCGAGCTCGATGCGCGGGTCCACCGCCGCGTTGTTGACGAGATAGTCGATGCTCCCCCGGAAGGTTCCCGCCTGCTCCACGAACGCGCGTGCCTGAGCCGGGTCTGCCAGGTCGCAGGGCACGAAATGGCCCCTCGGCCCCAGCTCCGCGGCCAGCATCTCGCCGGCTTCCGCGCCGCGCGCGCAGAAGAAGACCTCCGTTCCCAGCGTGACAAGCGCGGCGACGAGGTGACGGCCCAGCCCTGCAGACCCGCCCGTCACGACCGCGACGCGGCCCGCGAATTCAGCCGCCGACGGCAGCAGCGGCACGCCCATCGGCTCAGGCAGGGGTTCGGACATTCTGTGGGTCATGTCTCCATATCCCACTGATCCCTTTCGTTGGGTCACCCGTCTAGCTCGGTCGGAGACCGGCTAGAGCAGCGTGCTCATGGGTTGATGATGATCTTGTTGCGGTCTGGCAGCGCCTGGACTTCCAGCGCCCTGTCGATCTCGGCCAGCGGGAAGCGGTGCGACACGATCTTCTCCGGGGCGACGAGGCCGCGGGCCATCAGCCGGATCGCGTGCGCCATCGCGACGGGCGTCGTGCCGAAGGAGGCATCCATCCGGCCCTCCAGGAAGTGCGTCAGCCCGCCGTCCAGCTCGAACTTCTCATGCGTCGTGATGCCGAAGACGTTCCAGCGCGTCCCGCGGCGGCGCAGGTCCACCATGAGCTGCACGGCCTGAATCGGCCCCGCGGCCTCGACGATGAGGTCCGGCCCGTCAGGGATGATGTCGTACACCCGCTGCCGCGCATCCTCGCGCGCGGGATTGACGGTATGGGTTGCGCCGAGCGCCAGCGCGTTGCCCAGGGCGTAGTCGCTCGTGTCCACCGCAATCAGTCGGCCGGCGCCCGCGGCACGCGCCACCATCAGGCAGAGCAGGCCGATGCCGCCCGTGCCGATGACGACTACATCGTCGCCCACCTGCATCTCGCTGTACTGGATGACGCCCTTCCATGCGCCCGACAGCGGCTCGGTCAGCGCGGCTGCATCGAACGTGATTTCCGGCGGCTTGTGGAACAGGCAGTTCTCGTGCGTCAGCATGTACTCCGCGAATGCGCCCGGCCAGACATCGGGCGGGCCGTCGCCGCCGGTCGTGAACGCGTGCTCGCAGTAGTGGGTGTTGCCCGCGCGGCAGTGCTTGCAGTAGCCGCAATAGCCCGACGGCTGGCAGATAACCTCGTCGCCCGGTTTGAAATGGACGACGCCCGGCCCGACCTCCGCAACGACCCCGCTGGGTTCGTGGCCGGGGATGAAGGGGAAGGTGACGTTGCGGCGGATGCCTCTGATGGCCTTGTAGTCGGTCGCGCAGATGCCGCACGCCTTGATGCGCACGACGACCGTGCCCGGGGCGGTTGGCACGGGCCGGGGGACCTCTTCGAGGCGGAGGTTGTTGAAGTCATGGAGGACGGCAGCGAGCATGGTGGGCATGTCGATCTCCTCAGATGCAAGAAGGGCGCGACGGATCTGCGTGTGCAGGTTCCCTTCGCGCCCTTTGCGTCTTCGCGGTTCAGGTTACGCCAGCGCGAGTAGCTCGCGTTCGAGTTCCTTCAGGCGCTCCGGCGTGAGCGCGGGGTTGAAGCGCGCCAGCGCATCGAGCGGCTGGTTGCCGGCGCCCCGGCGCAGGAACGGGTGATTGAGCACGTCCTGGCCCACGTGGCGGGCCAGCACGGCCTTGGCACTCTCGTTCGCCAGCACATCACCGAGCGTGCTGCCCAGGTCCAGCCGGCCCGCGACGTGGCGCACGCCCTGCATGGCCTGCTCCAGATTGTAGCCGGTGCTGGTGAAGGCGTAGTCACCGGAGCCGACCTCTACGACAACGGCGCTGTCTTCGACACGGATGCCACTGACGCCCGGCGCCTCGGCCAGGCTGCGGCCGCCCTCAGTTACCTGGTCGACCGCTGACGCCGGGATGCAGACCGTCGCGCGCGTGTTCGCGGGCACGGTCACTTGCAGCCGGAAGTCAGCGCCGGTCAACTGCCACGCGGAGGCTGCCTTGCCGTAGGGCGTCTCGAGGGCAGCACGCACCTGCGTGAGGCCGCCGCCGGGCTGCGGGCGGACGGTGATGTGCCGGTAGCCGGGGCCGGTCAGCGCGGTGTCCAGGCCCGCAGAGACCCGATACAGCCAGTCGCCGATCGCGCCGTAGGCATAGTGGTTGAACGAGTTCATGCCCTCGTCCTGGAAGCTGCCGTCGGGCTTGATGCCGTCCCAGCGCTCCCAGATGGTCGTCGCACCCATCTTGACCGGGTAGAGCCACGACGGGAAGCTCTCCTGGTTGAGCAGCTCGTAGGCCAGATCGGTGTGGCCGAAGCGGCTTAGCACGTGGCAGAGATAGGGCGTGCCGACGAAGCCGGTCGTCAGGTGATAGCCGAACGCCTTGACCTGCGCAGCCAGCCGGTCTGCGGCGGACTGGCGCATGTGCTCGGGCAGCAGGTCGAAGTGCAGCGCGAGCACGTACGCGCTCTGGCTGTTGGATGCCACGCGGCCGTTCTCCGAGACGTATTCCGCCACGAACGCCTGTTTGATCTTCGCCAGCAGCGCGGCATACTCCGCGGCCTCGTCGGTCTTGCCCAGGACCTCAGCCGCTTGCTGCAGCAGGCTGGTCGAGTAAGCATAGAACGCACTCGCGATGAGTTCCTTGTCGGTGATGGGCGGCGCGGACATGTCGCCCGGGTTGCCGCGGTAATCCAGCCAGTCGCCGAAGTGGAAGCCGGTCGTCCACAGGTGAGTGTCGCCCGCCTGGTGGCGCATGTACTCGACCCACGCCTTCATGCTGGCGTATTGTTGCTCCAGGATGCGCTTGTCGCCGTAGGCCACGTAAATGGTCCACGGGCAGATGGTCGCGGCATCGGCCCAGGCAGCGGAGCCCCCGGCCTCGCGCGCGAAGTGCGAGCCGGAGCGGCCCATCGGGTCGGGGATGACCATCGGCACGCCGCCGTTCGGGCCCTGTTCCGCGGCCAGGTCGCGCAGCCACTTGGTGAAGAACTGCGCCACGTCTCGGTTGAAGGTTGCGGTGCGGATAAAGACCTGCGCGTCGCCGGTCCAGCCGAGCCGCTCATCTCGCTGGGGGCAGTCGGTCGGCACATCCACGAAGTTGCCCTTCTGGCCCCATTCGATGTTGTGCTGGAGCTGGTTGACCAGGGGATTGGAGCACTCGAACTCGCCGGTGGCGGGCATCTCGGAGTGCACCACGACGCCGGTCAGGTCGTCCAACTTGAGCTCGCCCGGCCAGCCTTCCACCTTGATATAGCGGAATCCCATGAAGGTGAAGCGCGGCTCGTGGACCTCGATGCCCTCGCCCTTCAGCGTGTACTGCAGGAGCTGCTTGGCCGACCGCAGGTTGGTGATGTAGAAGTTGCCCTGCTGGTCGAGCACCTCGGCGTGCTGCACTGTAACGGTGGTTCCGGCTGGCCCCTGCACCTGCAGGCGCACCCAGCCGACCATGTTCTGCCCGAAGTCCACGACCGTCTCGCCGGCGGGCGTGTGGACGATGTAGAGCGGTTTGAGCTCCTCCTGCCGCTTGACCAGGGGAGCGGTCTGCGCAACGACCGTCTGCTTGCCGTGATCCAGCACGCGCACGCCGGCCCAATCGCCTACGGCGTAGCCGGGCTCGGTCCAGCCTGCATGGTCCAGCCGGGCGTCGTAGATCTCGCCCATATAGATGTCGGCCATGCGGATGGGGCCCTGCGTTGCGGCCCACTGATTGTCGCTCGTGATGACGGCGGTGCGGCCGTCCTCGTAGGTGACGTGGAGCTGGAGCAGCAGCGCGAGGCGGTCGCCCCAGGTGTTGCGGTTGCCCTCGAAGCCGATGAACCCGCGATACCAGCCGTCACCCAACAGCGCGCCGACCGCGTTGGGGCCGCTGCGCAGCAGAGCAGTGACGTCGTAAGTCTGGTACTGGATGTAGCGCTCGTAGGCCGTCCAGCCGGGCGTGAGCACCGCATCGCCCACGCGCTGCCCGTTGATGTGCAGCTCGTACAGGCCCAGGCTGGTCACATAGACGCGCGCGTCCTTGACCGCGCCGTCGAGCGTGAACTCGTGGCGGAGCAGGGGCGCGGGCTGCGACTGGCTCGTGTCCTCGTCCCAATCGGGCGTGATCCACTCAGCCTGCCATTCAGAGGGGTCGAGCAGGCCCATCTCGAAGAACGCGGGCTCGCTCCACGCGGACTCATGCGCGTGGCCGGTCGCGTCGGTCGCCCACACGCGGACCTGCCAGGTGTACCGCTGCCGGGATGCGAGGGCCGGGCCGTCATAGGCGACGTGAATGGAGGCATCGGATGTAACCTTGCCGGTGTCCCAGGTCCAGGGACCGTCCGGGCCATCGCCCACGCGCACCTGGTACGCGGTCTGCATGACCCCGCGCGCCGGGGAAGTCATCTGCCAGGCCAGCCGGGGCTGGCGCACGTCGATGCCGATAGGGTTGGTCTGGTACTCGCAGCGCAACTGCGCGACTGCAACTTCAGGGGTTCCGTTAGTCATCAGGGACTGTCCTTTCAATGACGAGGTGTGAGGGAAGGATAGCACGAAACGGGCCTCCGGCCAATTTGGCTCCATTTGCTCAAAGCGCGATAATCACCCTTGCAGCCGCCACCCCGGGCGGCTGTCACCACGTCCGGATAAGGAAGATGCCATGAATCCATCTGCCAGCCCCGCGGACACCGGGTGGTTCCTGCAGGACCGCTTCGGCCTGTTCATCCACTGGGGCATCTACTCCGTCGCCGCGCGCCATGAGTGGGTCAAGCAGCGCGAGCGCATCACCGACGAGGACTATCAGAAGTACTTCGACCACTTCTATCCCGACCTGTACGACCCGGCGCTGTGGGCGCGCGAGGCGAAGAACGCCGGCATGAAGTATTTCGTCGTCACGACCAAGCACCACGACGGCTTCTGCCTGTGGGACTCCGCGCTGACAGACTACAAGGCGACCAATACGCCGTGGGGCAAGGATGTCCTGCGCCCGATGGTGGACGCGTTCCGCCGCGAGGACTTCAAGGTCGGCTTCTATCACTCGCTGCTCGACTGGCATCACCCGCAGTTCCCGGTCGATCCCATCCACCCGCAGCGCGACGACCTGGCGTACCGCGAGGTGCATAAGGGCCGCGACGTCCGCCTGTATGCCGACTATCTGCACGGCCAGACGCGCGAGCTGCTCACGCAGTTCGGCAAGGTGGACGTGATGTGGTTCGATTTCTCCTACTCGCGGCGCAAGTACCCCTGGGGCCAGGGCAAGGGGAAGGACGACTGGCAGTCTGAGAAGCTGCTGGCGATGGTGCGCGAGCTGCAGCCGGGCGTCATTGTGAACGACCGGCTCGAACTCCAGGGCGACGTCAAGACGCCGGAGGAGTACCAGCCGCGCGGGTGGATGGAGGTCAACGGCCAGCGGGTGATGTGGGAGGCCTGCCAGACCTTCAACGGGAGCTGGGGCTATTACCGCGACAACCTGGACTGGCGCGCGCCGGATGAGCTGATCCGCACGCTGATAGACACCGTGTCGAAGGGCGGCAACCTGCTGCTCAACGTGGGGCCGAACGGTCGCGGGGAGTTCGAGCCGCGGGCCATCGAGCGGCTGCGGGCCATCGGCGAATGGCTGCGCGTCCACGGCCGCAGCATCTACGGCTGCACGGCCAGCGAGCTGACCCCGCCGCCCGACACGCGCTTCACCTATAACCCGCAGACCAACCGGCTATACCTGCACCTGATGGCGTGGCCCTACAAGCACGTCCACCTGGACGGGCTGGCCGGCCGTGTCGAGTACGCGCAGTTGCTCAGCGACGCATCCGAGATTCGCATGAAGGTCATCGACCCGCACCAGGAGGCCGAGACCATTACCCCGGGCGGCGGTCGCCCCGACACGCTGATGCTCGAACTGCCCATGCAGCGGCCCGCAGTGGCCGTGCCCGTTATCGAACTATTCCTGAAGTAAGAGAGCACAAAATCTCACGCAAAGGCGCAAAGCGCGCCAAGGACGCAGGAACCAGATACCTTTGCGGTCTTGGCGTCTTTGCGTGAGCCACCAAAGGACATCATGACTCACTCGCTCAAATCCGAATTTTTGCTCAATCCCGATGTTGTCTTTCTCAACCACGGCTCGTTCGGCGCGTGCCCGAAGGCCGTATTCGACACTTACCAGGCCTGGCAGCGCCAGCTCGAATGGCAGCCGGTCGAGTTCATCGGCCGCCGCGCGGACCGGCTGCTGGCGGAGTCGCGCGCCGCGCTGGCCGCGTATCTCGGTGTCGGGGACCCGAATAACCTGGTCTACTTCCCGAACCCCACGACCGCGGCGAACATGGTCGCGCGCAGCCAGGCCGGCGTGGGCACGCAGCCCACGAACGGCCGCGGCGCGCTGATCCTCGGGCCGGGCGACGTCATCCTGACGACCGACCACGAATATCCCGCGATGGATAACACCTGGAGGTTCATCTCTGAGCGCACCGGCGCAGCATATGTGCATCATCCGATGCCGCTGCCCATGACGACGCCGGAAGACTTCGTGGAGCGCTTCTGGTCAGCCGTTACGCCGGCCACGAAGGTCATCTTCATCAGCCACATCACGTGCCAGACCGCGCTCATCTTCCCGATCGGAGAGATCATCCGGCGGGCGCGCGCCGCGGGCATCCTGACCATCATCGACGGCGCACATGCACCGAGCCAGATTCCGCTGAACCTGGACGCGCTGGGCGCGGACATCTACGTGGCCGCGTGTCACAAGTGGCTGTGTGCACCGAAGGGATCGGCATTCCTCTACGCGCGGCCGGAGGTCCATCACCTGCTCGACCCGCTGGTCATCAGCCGGGGGGTCGGGTACGAGCCGGTCAACGGCCGGTCATCGCTGGTCGCGTGGCAGGAGGCGCAGGGCACGCGCGATGTATCCGCATTCCTGTCGGTGCCCGCGGCCATCCGCTTCCAGCAGGAGCACGACTGGGATGCCGTGCGGGCGCGCTGCCACGCGCTGGCCGTCGCGACGCGCGACCGGGTCCACGCGCTGACGGGGCTGGAAACTATCTCGCCGGAGGATTGGTTCAGCCAGCTCGTGAGCATCCGCCTGCCGGACAACACCGACCTGTCCGCGCTGCACCGCGCGCTGTGGGAGGACCACCGCATCGAGGTGCCCATCGGCCGCTGGAACGGGCAGGCGTACGTGCGTGTGTCATTCCAGGCATACAACGACGAATCGGACGCCGACGCGCTCGTGCGCGCACTCCAGCGACTGCTGTAGGCAAAGAGAAATAGAACGCTGATGACGCTGATTGAACTGATCCGGAATCTTGTACGGAGTGACCGGCGCGCCCAGCGGAGCTTCGCGGCGCAGGGCGTGATTCCTGTCTTCATGGTCATACCCCCAGATCGATGCCGCCGCAGTAGACCCAGCGCCGCGCGCTGCGGAACAACAGCAGCGTAATCAGCAGGATCGCCAGGACAATCCAGCGGGATTTTGCGCTGACGCACAACGCGTGGCGGGGCCTGCCATCCGCGACAACCGGATGGCAGGCCCCGCTTTCAGCATATCACTGTGCTAACGGCTGGGCCTGGCCCAGGCGTCATTCCTTACTGGTCCGCGCGGCCGGGATTGCCGGGCGTGCGGCTGGGCCGCGGCGTGGCCGGGGGCTCCTGTGGGGGCTCCGGCGTCATCGTCGGCCCCGGTCCCGGTCCGGAGGCGTCGCGGACGCGCAGCCAGGTCGCCACGCGCACGCCCTCCTGCCGCTGCACGCCGCCGACCTCCACCGGTGCGCCGAGCCGCGCGTGCTGTGCATCGGTGATGCGCGTCTGTTGCGTCACCTGCACTTGCTGGCCTGCGATCGTCCAGTTGCCGACCAGGCCATCCCCGGGCAACGCCTCGACCTCGCCCTCGAAGTGGAACGCAGAGCCGCGCCAGTTGCCGATCAGGACCGTAATCTGAAAGGCCTGCAATGCATCGCCGGTTTCCCAGCCGACGATGTGCACCACGCTGCCGACCTCGACCGTGCCCTTGGCCTGGATGATCGATGTCGCATCCGTCACATCCACCGCGCGGCCGCTGACGACCCAGCGTCCGGTCAGTCCGCTCACGGGCAGGCTCTCCACCGTGCCGCGGAACTGTACCGCCTGGTGCAGGCCGCCCGGCTCCTGCCAGAAGATGCGGACCGTGCGGGCCAGGAGCGCCCCGTCATCCTGCAGCACGGCCGCGGCGTGCGCCAGCAGCTCGACCTGCGGCACAGCGGTTGTCATCGTCTCCTCGATCACGATGAGCGGGATGGTGCTCAGCGTCCAATTCTCCGCTGCGAAAGCCTGGATGACGCCGTAGACCTCGACCTCTTCCTGGAACTCGGTGCTGCGGATGCGCAGGGCGGT
>DAOUGK010000025.1:0-60216 GCA_034429055.1 Anaerolineae bacterium
CTTTGCGCTGTAATTCCAACAGATCCTTAACAACCGAATAGCGTTAGTAGTCCAGCGGTACGAGCGCGGACCGGCGCTTCCAGTAAGCCAGGTCAGTCACGACCGCGGGCGCCTGTACTGCGGGCGGATAGGCGTCCTGCAGCGCGGGCGGCAGGGCCGGGATGCCGGCCAGCCCATGCTGGGCCGGGGTCGGACAGCCGCAGTAGCGCGAGGCAGGCGTGTGATAGGCCAGGCTGCCATGCAGCCGGTAGTAGTTGTAGTACGGCACGAAGGCGGCCAGCGCCGCCTCGACTTCGGCCTGCGTGGCACAGCGCTGGCGCAGGGCTTCCCGCTTCAGGATTTTGACCATAGCTTCGGCCTTGCCGTTGCCTTCGGGATAGTACACGGCGGTGCGGCAGTGGCGGATGCCGTAGTCGTGCAGTTGGCGGCCAAAACGGGTGGGCACGTCCTCGTAGACACTGACAAAGGCCCGGCCGTTATCGGTGACCACCTGCTGGGGGCGGCCAAAGCGCTGGAACGCCGTCTCGCTGACGCTCAGGGCCGTGGCGACGGTCATATCGGGTACCGTGTGGCAGGTCAGGCAGAAACGCGACTGGTCATCGATGAGCACGACGAAGGTGATCCGGGTGCCATCGCGCAGGGTGGTTTCGGCAAAGTCCATGTGCCACTGCTGGTTGGGCATCGCCATCTCATAGCGTTGTCTGGGAATGCCATCGCACTTGGCCAGGCTGTGGTAAGTGCGGGTGGGCAAGTGATAGCGCCGGAAGATGCGGCCGATGCTGGTGTGACTGAGCTGCGCCAGACCGCGCTGGGCCAACTCCGCCGCCAGGCGTTTCTCGTTCCAGCCCAGCAGGCGGCGCAAGGCGACGACCAGCAGTTCGGTCGCCACGGCGATCTGGCGCGGGGCCGGCGCGGGGCCGGGCCGTTTGGGCAGCAAGGCGGCCACCCCACCCTGGCGATACAGGCGCCACCAGCGCCGCACGGTGGGGACGCTGACTTGAAACTTATGGGCACACCGGCTGGCCGCCGCCGCTTCACGCCCGTGCTGGCGCCAATGTTCGTAGTAGCGCACCGCCTTGACCCGCCGCCGGACGAGTTCACCGAGCAACTTGGGCCAGCCCAACCGGCGCAGCTGCTGGCGCCGCGCCTGCCGTAACCGATCAGCTTCCCGTTTGGCCCACTCGGTCTGGCCCCGGCTGCTGGCGGCACGGCGCTGCGGCTGTTGGCGCAGCACGGCGGCCTGGGCGAACTCCTGGTCGAGCTGATTGGGCGAGAGGGTCTGACGCCCGCGATGGCGCCGTTTGGCGGTAGAATCAGTCATAGCAGCAGCCTTTCTGGTCTGGAATGTACTTCGCTAAGCACATTGTCGCTCAGATGGCTGCTGCTTTCCACCGCCAGCCCCACACCAGCTAACGCTATTCGGTTGTTAAGGATCTGTTGGAATTACAGCCCTTTGCGCCTTTGCGTGAGTATGGGTTCGGACTTTTCAAACGCCCTCTAAGACTGAAGCCTTGGCTTTGCGCTCTTAGCGTCTTCGCGGTTCAATTCCTGCCTCTCAGTCAAGCGCGGGGCAGGTGCAGGGCCGAGAACGGCGGGTAGTTCACGCGTTTCTGCGCGGCCTCGACAGCCGCGACCGATGGCAGCCCCGACCCGATATGACCGAGGGCGGCGACGGAGAATGCCGTTGCCAGCCGCGCACATTCGGCCAGCGGCAGGCCGCGCAGCTTGCCCGCGACGGTCCCCGCGATCACCGCATCGCCCGCGCCGACTGTGCTCTTGACCTCGATCGCGGGCGGCACATTGGATACATCTATTTGAAGTCATTCAGCCACGACTGATGGTCTCCCCTTCGGAGTGGCGTCCGTTTTCTTCTTGCGCTGCCCCTTGACGATATAGGGCAGTAGCAGCAGGTACGCTCCGCTGATGGCCATGACCAGCATCAGGATGGATGGGATCTGCTCCAGCCTTTCCCAGGTAGCTGCGAGCTGCGGATCCCCCAACAGCTTGATGACGACAGCGACCGGGATCGCGATTGCGGTCGGCACGGCGATCCAACGATGGAACTTGCGAAACCACTTGCTCAAGAACTTCGTCACGTGTGAATACCTCGCATCCTTAAGATTGTTACCTGGTCTTCAGGTTCAGGTCGATCTTTCGCGTTGGGCTGGGAGCGCCGGGCGCCGCGATCCGATTTACGACTCCGCGTACGCCCGGCGTCTGTGCGGCCAGCGTTTCGGCTGCCGCGCGTTCAGCCAGGCTGTCGGCTGCACCGGCCAGGTGGACGATGCCGTGCAGCACGCCGACGCGCAGGCCGGTGTGGGCGGTGCGGCTGTCCACCGCCAGGGCCGCCATGATCTCCGCACGCAGGCTTTCATCCGGGACGGCCGGGTCGTGTTGCATCGTCACGCCTCCCGTGAACCATGCGCTCGAACTACGAGGCAAGAGGTTGAACCCGAGTCTCGTTCTTGCGCGTCTGCACCCACATCAGGGCCAGGATGATGGCCCACACAATCAGGCGTATGGTCATCGCCCTGATACTGTCCGTCGCGACGACCGCGCGGTAGGCCACCTGGAGGGTAAGCATGACCAGGGCATGCACGCCGAAGGTCGCGATGGCAGCGGGCAGGGCCAGCCTGCTCTTTGTCCAGATGAGGACGGTGGTCACCAGGACCGTCAGAATACCGGCCGTGTAGTTGTAGAGCAGCAGCCAGTTGATCACATAGTAGCCCGGATCCCGGCCCAGCAGGGCGCTGCCGCCGGCGAAGACCGCCATCGCGCCGATAACCAGGGCGAGAATCGCGGCGATTTTGTACAGGGTATTTTTCATTCTATGCTTCTCCTCTGGTGAACTTCAATAGGCGTCACTGTTTCGAGTATAAGCCCAGCCTGCCGGCGGCGGAACGACTTAAGTCGGGAATGCAGCAACCGGATGTATAATCGCGATCAGGTGTACCGCTACGGATGTGAGGCAACATGGATAGAGACGAGGCCCTGCAGAACACGGCCAGGTTATTGAAGGCCGTATCCTACTTTTCCGACATGGACGCGGCTGCTTTGGATTTGGTGGCGCAATCCGCAACTCGTCGCGTCTATGACGCGGGGCAAGTGATCCTGCTGGAAGGTGAGCCATGCGAGGGCTTACACGTGGTGGAACGCGGTTGGCTGCGGGTCGTCAAGATCGGGCTGGATGGCCGCGAGCAGGTGCTGCAAACGCTGGGCCCCGGCGAGGCATTCAACGCGATCAGTGTCTTCACCGATGCTCCGAATCAGGCCACGGTCACTGCGTTGGAGACCTCCCAGGTCTGGATCGTTCGGCGCGCGGTGCTGTTGAGCATGCTGGATGAACATCCAGAGTTGGCGCGGCAGGTTGTGAAGGACCTGGCTGGACGTGTAATGCACCTCATGCGCATGGTGGAGGACCTGTCGCTGCATTCGGTGGAAGTGCGCCTGGCGCGGCTGTTATTGCAGGGAGCGGAGGGAGACGCAGTCCAGCGCCGGCGTTGGGCCACGCAAGCCGAGATGGCGGCGCGCCTCGGCACCGTGCCGGACGTGGTTAACCGTGCGTTGCGTAAACTTGCGCTGGCTGGGCTGATCCACGTCGAACGCCAGCAAATCCGGATTTTGGATCGCGCCAGGCTGCGTGTGGTTGCCCAGGTGGATGCGTAGCGCGCGCCAGGTCTGTCCTCGAAGCCGCGGCGATGTATGCGGCGCGGCCGGTTTCCCGGAACCGCTCTATGGAGTATAATCCTCTCGGAATGTGATCCATAAATCTTAGCGCCGGTGGCGTCTTGCAGCGATGAGGCATCTTGTGTCACCGACCTTCTATCGGAGCCGTCCGACCATTGGGGTCCTGGCCGGCTGGCAAATCTACTGGACGGCCAGGCCGTTGAGCTACCTGAACCCCATCTTTCGCGGAATCCGCCAGGCCGCGGCTGACTTGGGCTGCAATCTCCTTTTAGGCTGCGGGTTAGGGCCGACCGCAACCTCCAGCGATCCTCTGCGCCCCGCGTGGCCCTTCCTTTCGCCAGAAACCGACTTTGTTCCGATTGGGCCGTGGAACACGGATGGCCTGATCGCGATCAATCCGCTGCATTCAGAAGCGCGTTCGCATGACCTGCAACAGGTGAGGGCGGCCGGTCACCCGGTGCAATTTATTGGCTCCGGAGAAGACGGCCCGACGATTGTTGCCGACAATGCCGGGGGCATCCAGATTGCGCTGGAGCACCTGAGCGAGCATGGCCACCGGCGCATCGCCTTCATCGCCGGCAGCCCGGCAGATATGTCCGGTGACACCGGCGCCCGGCTGACCGCCTATCGCACCGCGCTCGCTCAGCATACGCCGGCGGCCCAACCTGGGTTGGGGGCCCAACCTGGGTTGGGCTTTGACGAGCGCCTGGTGGCCTACGGCCGGCACACCTACGATGGCGGCGAAGCAGCCATGCGCCAGATCATCGACTCAGGTGCGGCGTTCACCGCGGTTCTGGCGAGCAACGATGAGTCGGCCTTCGGTGCACTGCAAGTACTCCGCAGCGCCGGTCTGGACGTTCCGCGTGATGTGGCGGTCATCGGCTTCGATGACCGCCCGGAATGTGCGGTGCAGGAACCGCCGTTAACCAGCGTCCACATTCCCCTGGTCAACATGGGTTATCGCGCGGTCGAGCTGCTCCTGCAGCAGATTAACGGCCGGCCTGCAGCGGTCGAACCCGTGAAGATTGCCACCCGTCTTGTGCCGCGTGAATCGTGCGGCTGTGGCTGGACGGCTCTTCGTGCCCAGCGCCTACCTTCTGGGTCGGCGGAATCTGCGGTCGAGACGAGTCAGTCGGCTGATCGACGCGCGCGCCTGGTGCAGGCAATGGTCGAGACCGTCCTGGCTGAGACCCAGGGCTCTTACGCGACAGCCATGCGCCAACGCTGTCACGATCTTGTCCATGCCTTCATCCTGAGTGTCGAACAGCGCGAGGTGTCTGTCTTCCAACAGAATCTGGCTGATCTGCTCCGCGCCACGGCCGGGGAGGGGATTGACACACATATCTGGCAAGGGGTGCTCTCGCAGCTGGGCTGCGAGATGCCTGCCCTGTTGGCCGACTGGGACCAGCCTGCGACGCGGGATTTCGCGCGGGAATTGTTGGAGCAGGCGCGCGTGGCAATCAGCGCCGCCACACTGCGCCAGAGGCAGCAGTTTGTCGTGGACCAAAGCTGGACGGACGGCCGCATCGGGCTGTTGACGGCGCGCCTCCTCACCGCGCTTGACGAAACCCAAGTCTATCAGATTTTGGCGCAGCACTTGCCCGAAATGGGCATCCGAACTGCGGTCGTGGCCCTTTTTGAGGCTGAAGGCGAGGACCCCGTGGCATGGAGCTCCCTGCGCTCCGTCACAGCCGCCGGACAGCCGACGTGCCGTTTCCCCACCCGAGACTATCCACCTGCCGGCCTCTGCGCGGCCGAGCAGCCCTTCAGTCAGGCATTGTTGCCGCTGGTGAACCCGCACGGCCAGCTGGGATACGTGGCGTTCGATACCGGTCATCTGGAGCTCTATGGTGCGATCGCACAACAGATTGCCGGCGCCCTCAACACCGCACAGTTGTATCGTGAGGCCACTGAGGGCCGGCGCCTGGCCGAAGAAGCGGACCGGATGAAGAGCCGTTTCCTTTCGACCGTGAGCCATGAGTTGCGCACGCCGCTGAACCTGATTGTCGGTCTGGGCGAGATCCTCCTGCGCGACAGTGAGCGGGGCGCTCTGCCGCTGCCCCCGGCCGCGCTGAACGATCTGGCGCGCCTGAACGCCAACGCTCAGCATCTGGGCCGGCTGATTGGTGACGTGCTGGACCTTGCCAGCAGCGATGCCGGACAGTTGCGGCTGACCAATCAGCTCGTGGATCTGGGACAGACTCTACAGACGGCGGTGGAGACCGGTCGGAGGCTTGCGGCGGATAAGGGGCTCGGATGGCGTGCGACCCTTCCCGAATCGGGGCCGTGGGTCTGGGGCGATCGCACCCGGCTATCACAGGTGGCGCTGAACTTCATCAGCAACGCTATCAAATTTACGACGTACGGAGAAGTCTCCCTGGCGGTGGAGCTTGGCGCCGGGTCTGTCACCGTCAGCGTGCGCGACACAGGGCTGGGCATCCCGCTAGAGGAGCAGGCCGCGATCTTCGCGGACTTCCGCCGGTCGGAGCGGAGCATCACCCGCGGCTACAGCGGCCTGGGCCTGGGGCTGGCGATCTGCCGGCGTCTGATCGAGCTGCACGGCGGCACGATCGGCGTGGAGTCTACCGGGCACGAGGGCGCTGGCTCGACCTTCTACTTCACCTTGCCGGTCGTCGAACCGCCGGCCGTCCAGGTACCGGTTGCCGCGTCGGCGGCGGGGAGCGAAGGGGGCGTCCTGGTGCTTACCCCGTCGCCGGACACCAGCGAGCGCCTGCGCGTGCACTTACAGCAGCACGGCTTTGAGGTGCAGATGGCCCTGCCGGATCAGCCCTCGAACTGGCAACCTCTGCTCCTGGCCGCACCCCCCACCGCGATTGTGCTCGATGTGACCCAGGCATCGGATCAGGCCTGGCATGTGCTGAAGATGCTTAAGGCCGACTCCAGAACACAGGAGATTCCTGTGCTCTTCTACGCGCTCTCGCAGGACAGCGGCGCAGTCCTGGAACTGGACTATCTCACCAAGCCGATCGAACTGGCCGAGCTGACGCGCGCGCTCGATCAGCAGTGGCTGCTGCCGGATGCGGTGTCCTCCCCGACGTCGCAGCGCGTGTTTCTGGTGGTCGACGATGACCCGGACACCCTGGAGATGCACGCGCGCATCGTGCGCCGACATTCGCCTGCCAATCGTGTGCTGCAAGCGCGCAACGGGTTGGCGGCGCTGGACATCCTGCAGCGCGAACACGTCGATCTGGTGCTGCTGGATCTGATGATGCCGGAAATGGACGGCTTTGCCGTGCTGGCAGCAATGCGGGAACGCGAGGCCACGCGCACCATCCCGGTCATCGTCGTCACCGGTCAGACGCTCACCGAGCCGGAGATGAGCCGGTTGAATATCGGTGTAACGCGGGTGTTGAGCAAGGGCGTATTCAACCTCGAAGAAACGCTGGCCCACCTGGACGGCGCGCTGGCGCGCAAGCGGGTCTTGAGCAGCGAAGCGCAACGCCTGGTGCGCCAGGCGATGGCCTATATTCAGGCGCACTACGCCGAGCCGCTCTCGCGCCAGGCAATCGCCGCGCACGTCGGCCTGAGCGATGACTATCTCACCAGTTGCTTTCATAAGGAACTCGGCCTGACGCCGGTGGCTTACCTCAACCGTTATCGTGTGGAGCAGGCCCGCCAACTGCTGGCAAATACGCACAAGAGCATCACCGAGATTGCGCTGGACGTGGGCTTCTCCAGCAGCAGCTATTTCAGTCGCATCTTCCGCCGTGAGACGGGTGTGTCGCCGGAGGCATATCGGCGCTCGTAACCCTCGCTTTGCGCGTGCCGGGCACTGTGCACCCGCCTGGCCCGCGGCCTCTTTTCCCCCCCAATTCTTGCATCTTAGCGGAATCCTGCATGTTCCGTACGCTTTTGGGCAAGCCCCCCTTCAATTAACCCGATAGAATCATGTTCAGTTGTGGAAGCGATCCCAGCCCAATGTGCGGGGGACAGCATGACACTCACCCTTCAGCAAATCGCTCAATTGGCGGGCGTCTCACGCTCGACCGCTTCGCGCGTCATCAACGGACATCCCCACGTGCGGCCCGAAGTGCGCGAACGGGTCTGGCAGGTTATCGGCGAACACGGCTACCAGCCCAATCCCATCGCGCGGCTCCTGGCCGCCAGCCGCACCAGTGAATCGGCCCTGGATCGGCCGGACCAGGATACCAGCGCATGAGCCGCACCTTCTTTTTTCGCCAGCGATCCTTTCGCCAGCAATCCTTTCGCCAGCGATTCCTTCGCCAGTGACTGGAAGCGCTTTCAGGATTTCCGAAGGAGGTGGCGCAGCCCATTGATAATCCCAAATCGTGATCAGCTAGATGTTGTTCCAACCAATCCTTTCATAATCCGGTATAAGGAGAAGACTCTCATGTCCAGGAAGATCGTGACCCTCGTCAGCATGTTGATCGTGCTGGCAACCGTGCTGTCCGCTTGCGGCGGCTCGGCCACCCCGGCGCCGTCCACGGCAGCAGGCGGAGCGGCCCAGGCCCCCGCTGCGGATGCCAAAGTGACCCTGAAGGTGCTCGTCCACCAGAATCCGCCCATGGTGGAGTTCATGAACACCTTCAATGAGAAGTTCCAGGCCAAATATCCCAACATCACCGTGGATATGTCGGTCGTGAACGCCAACGACCTGAGCACCGTCACCCAGACCCGGCTGACCGCCAATGACGTGGATGTCGTAGATATCTTCGGCTTCGCGAATGCGGCCCAGCCGTACATGAAGAACGTCACCCAGCCCAATTGGCAGACCCTGATCGAGGCCGGCCTGTTGATGGACCTCACGGATCAGCCGTTCGTCAAGAACTACGACGAGGCGACGATCAAGGACGCCGGTACCTACAACGGCAAGGTCTATTCGATCAACCTGGGCCGCGTTTCCTACAGCGGCATCTACTACAACAAGGACATGTTCACTGCGAACAATGTTAAAGTCCCCACCACCTGGGGCGAGCTGGTGGCTGCCTGCGAAACCTTCAAAGCAGCCAACATCCCGTGCATGACCGCGGGCGGCAAGGACGGCTGGCCCATCTTCGTGGGCGCGTACGGCCTGACGGGCGCGCTCTATCCTGACCAGGCCGCCCTGGTCGAGGGGCTGTGGACCGGCAGCATCAAGTGGAACGATGCCAAGGCCCTGGACATGTGGCAGCGGATGAAGGTCTACACCCAGGACATGATGGAATCGGGCGCCAGCGGCATCGCGGGTGACGCGGCGCCTGGGCGCTTTGCCTCCGGTGCGGTCGCCATGTTCCCCGGCGGCACCTGGTACGCCTCGGCCATCGACGCGGCCGAACCGGCCTTCGAGTGGGGCTACATCCCCTTCCCCGGCAGCGACAACGCCGACGACAACAAGTACCTGTTCGGCAAGTACGACCAGGGCTGGGCCGTAGCCGCCAAGACCGCCAACACGGACGCGGCCATGAAGTACCTGACCGAGTTCTCGGCCCCGGCCAACTACCAGGCGTTTGCCAATGCGGTCGGCTTCATCCCCACCCAGCCGGGCGCCAAGTTGGAAACCAAGATCGGCCAGGAAGTTGCACCGTATCTCGCCAACTTCCGCGTGGGCTTCGAGCAGTACTGGATCGCGCCGAAGGGCGCCGGCCAGTACGCCAACCCCTGGGCTTCGTACTTCAAGCCGTTCGGCGAATACGACGACCCGCAAGAACTGGCGAACAAGGTGCAGGCTGACCTGCAATCCGGGCTGGACGCGAACCAGTAGGCCGTCAGCCGGACCGGCCTTCCCGCTGTGGGCTTCTCGTCCGATCTTCGAGAAGCCCACAGCCATATCGCATGGAGGCACGCCATGAACTATCACTTCGGTCACGGCAGGTCCAGGTGGCTGCCCTATCTGTTGCTCCTGCCAGGGATCTTCTTCTACCTGTTGATCAGCCTGGGCCCGTCGCTCGCAACCGCCGTCTATTCGTTCACCGATGCCACCGGCATCAAGGGTGCGCCCATCAACTGGGTGGGGTTGGCGAACTATCGCGAATTCCTCTTCATGGGCCAGGCCTCGCTCGACAACTACAGCGCGCTCTGGCGTACGCTGATCTTCTGCTTCTTCGTGACGACCATCCAGTTCACCCTGGGGCTGGTCATTGCCCTGCTCGTGAATCAGAAGCTGCGGGGCGTCAACTTCTTCCGCACCGTCTACTTCATGCCTGTCATCCTGGGCGCGGTAATCCAGGGCCTGATCTGGTCCCTCTTTCTCTACCCCCTGGGCGGCCCGATGGCCCAGTTGTTGGGCCTGTTCGGGCTGAAGTCTGAGTTTCTCGGCGGGCAGGCCAGCCAGGCGTTCGCCTGGGTGATCGTCGTGCAGATCTGGGCCAACATGGGCACGACGATGATGATCTTCATCTCCGGCCTCCAGACCATTCCGGACGAACTTTACGAGGCGGCGCGCATCGATGGCGCCGGCTCGTGGCACGTCTTCCGCAACGTGGTGTGGCCCCTCCTGACGCCGGTCGTGAACACCAACCTGCTCCTGAACATCATCGGCTCGCTTCAGGCCTGGCAACTGTTCCTGGTGCTCCTCGGTTACCGCAACGGGACACAGGTTCTCGGCTATCTGATCTTCGCCCAAGGCTTCGGTCAGACCTCCGGCAGCGTCACCAGTGCGTTCCGGCAAGGCTATGCTGCAGCCGCCTCGATCGTGCTGTTCATCCTCGTGCTGGTGATCGGCATGATCGTCCAGACCGTGCTGCGGCGCAGAGAAGAAAGGGTCATGGGATGAGCACAACTGTTGCGACTGCACCAACTGCCCGGAAGGTGACCGATACCAGGACGATCAATTGGGGACGCATCCTCTCCTATGTGCTCCTGGTGCTCTTCGCGATCATCTATCTGGGCCCGCTGCTCATGCTGGTCAGCACGTCTCTGAAGACGTTGCCCGACTTCATGAAGAACGCGACCTCCCTGCCCACGTCGCTGAACTTCAAGAATTTCACCGAGGCGTGGACGAGGGCCAATTTCCCCCGGTACCTGACCAACACCGTGCTCTACACGGTCTCCGCGACGGTCATCTACCTTGTCACGGCGGTGTTTGTCGCGTTCCCCATCTCGCGCGGCTACGTCAAGGGCGCCAAGGTCCTGCTGACCCTGTTCGTGATCGCCCTGTTCCTGCCCGTGGCGTTGATTCCCCAGTTCCAGCTGATGTTGTCGTTGGGGCTGTACAACAACCCGTTCGGCTACGTCCTGTTGTTCCTGGTGAACCCCATCGGGATCATCATCCTGGTCAACTACATCAAGACCCTTCCGAAAGAGATGGATGAGGCGGCCGCGATCGACGGCTGCGGCTACTTCCGTTTCGTGCTTACCGTGGTCTTCCCGCTGATCCAGCCGGCCATCGCCACGGTGGCCGTGCTGCACGCCATCGGCATCTGGAACGAGCTGATCCTGCCGACCATCTACCTGACCAACCAGAACTACTATCCCATCACGCGCGGCATGATCGTGTTCCAGGGCGTCTACGGCAGCAACTGGCCGACGCTGGCAGCCGCGGTCCTGATCATGACGCTGCCGATGGTCATCATCTTCCTGGTGCTGCAGCGCTACATCGTGTCCGGCCTGACCCAAGGCGCGGTCAAAGGCTAGTAGTGCGCCACGCTGATTTTGAGGAGCGTAGCGTAGCCCCTTGTGGGCGTAGCTGCGTGTGCGTCAGGGCGGGCACAAGGCCCTAGTAGTGCGCCACGCTGATTTTGAGGAACGTAGCGTAGCCCCTTGTGGGCGTAGCCGCGTGGGCGTCCGGACGGGCACAAGGCCCTAGACTACACATCATGATCACCGTGGCGAGGTACTAGACGGCACATCATGTTCACCGTGACGAGGTACTGGAGTCTGTTTTCACAGTTGTTTCGGGCGGCTCCCGGCCGCCCGAAACAACCGAAGGGACAAAATGAAGAAGACACGTGCCGTAACCCTTCTCCTGACGCTGATACTGCTGCTGACAGCCTGCGCGCCCGCTGCCACGCCCGTCCCTGTGCCGGAGGGTTGGCAGTTGGTCTGGCACGACGAATTCGACGGCAAGGCGGTTGACAAGGCCAACTGGACCTACGACCTCGGCGGCTCGGGGTGGGGCAATGGGGAGGCCCAATTCTACACCGACCGGCCGGAAAACGCGCACGTCGAGGATGGTCTGCTCATCATCGAGGCCAGGCAGGAAAAGTACGAGGGCTCCTACTACACCTCAGCGCGGCTGAAGACGCAAGGGCTGCAGGAATTCCAGTACGGCCGGATCGAGGCGCGCATCAAGGTGCCCGCCGGCGCAGGGCTGTGGCCCGCGTTCTGGATGTTAGGCGCAGGCTTCGACGGCACGAACTGGCCCGATTGCGGCGAAATTGATATCATGGAGTACGTTGGCCGTGAGCCGGACCTGGTCATGGGCACTGCCCACGGGCCGGGCTATTCGGGCGCGCTCGGATTGAGCCGGTGGAACCGGCAGACCTACAACCTCGCCGACGATTTCCACACCTTCGCCATCGAATGGCAGGCCGGCCAGATCAAATGGTTCTATGACGGCGCCGAGTATTTCACACTGACCAGCGCCGATGTAGGCGACCGCCAGTGGGTCTTTGACCAGCCGTTCTTCATCATCCTGAACCTGGCGATAGGAGGCACGCTGGGCGGCACGATCGGCCTCGACACGGCTTTCCCCACGCAGTTGCAGGTGGACTACGTACGGGTCTTTCAGGTGGCGGACTCGTAACGCCAAGCTCTGCGGGTTCCATGAACCCGCAGAGCCCATATCGTCAGAGGAGTTCAGTCATGAAGCTAACGACCACTTTTGTTAATTTGGCCGCGATTCTGAGTCTGCTGCTCGGCGGCGCGCTCGTGCTCCCCGGCCCGCAGGCTCAGGCGCGGGTGGCGGCCGCGAGCGCCGCGCTGCCCCTCGTGGACGACTTCGAGGCCGGGCTGCCGGCCGGGCAGGATGGTTCGGTGCCGATCGGGTTCAACACCTTCGCGGACCCCAACAGCACGGCTGCAATCTCGACCACCAATGCGGATCCGGCGCCGTCAGTGCCGGGGCGGGGCGCGGGGAACCATGTTCTGAAGCTGGACCTCAATGTCGTGGCATGGGCCGGCGTCACCCATGCCTTCGAGAATGCCGGGGCCACGGCCTGGGTGACCCAGGATTGGAGCGCGTACGCAGGCATCTCCTTCTATCTCTACGGCACGGGGACGGGCACTGACCTGTTCATGGATGTGCTCGACAACCGTAACCCCGGCTCGACCAGGGACGACGCCGAGCGCTGGACCCTGGCCTTCAAGGACGATTTCACCGGCTGGAAGCTGATCGAGCTCCCGTTCGCCAGCATGACCCGCAAGGAGATCGGCAACGGCGCGCCGAACGACGGCTTCGGGCTGACCGAGGTGCACGGCTGGGGCTTCGGCACGCTGGGCACGGGCGGCGCAAAGGCCTACTACCTGGACGATGTATCGGTCTACGGTGTTGCACCAGTCAAGCCGCTGACGGTCGGCTTTAATACGCTCAACTATCCGGTCACCGAGGGCGATGCTGCAACGATCACGGCCAAGCTCAGCAAGCCTTCCGCCGATGTGGTGACGGTGGATTATGCGACGACCTCCGGCCCCGCAGTTGCGAATCGCGACTATGTGCCGACCTCCGGTACGTTGACCTTCCCGCCGGGCGTCACCCAGCAGTCGTTCGCGGTGCAGACGATTGACGACGCCAAGTTCCAGGGCGAACGCGGCGTGCTGGTCGAGCTGTCCAACCCGACCGGCGGCCTCGCGATGGGCATGCCGCCGTTGGCGCGGGTGAACATCCTGGACAATGAGGCGTACTACCCGCCGCTGCTGGACGACTTCGAGACCTATCCGTACCTCTGGTCCGCGACCCCGCGCGCGGCCCTGTCCAACCCGGAGATTGCCGCGGGCGACATGCTGGCGCTGCCGGGCCAGGGCGCGTACGAGCACGTGCTCCAGGTCGGTCCACAGCGCCTCAGCTATCTGCCGCTCATGGCGCACAAGGGTCTCGCAGCACCCCCGCCTGTCCAGCAGCCCGCCGCGCCGCCCACCCAACGCTTTGGCCGCACCTTCCCTGTCGGCCAGGACTGGAGCGCCGCGTCGGGGTTGAGCTTCTGGTACTACGGCCGCAACAGCGGCAAAGCGGTCCAGGTTGCGCTGACCAACGACCTGGCGGCTCCGACCAATCCCGCGAACTGGCAGCTTGTCTGGCGCGATGAGTTCAATACGGCTGCCGGCGCCCCGCCCAACCCGCGCGTCTGGGGCAACGAGGTCGGCGACGGCACCGTCAACGGCATCCCCGGCTGGGGCAACGATGAGCTGGAGTATTACACCCCAGGCGGCACGAACGCATCCACCGACGGCCAGGGCCACCTGGTAATCACCACCGCGGCAGCTGACGGCTCGCTGCAGTGCTACTATGGACCCTGCAAGTACACCTCGGCGCGGCTGCTGACCAAGAACCGGTTCGAGGTCGCCTACGGCCGGGTCGAGGCGCGCGTCAAAGTGCCCGTCGGCGCCGGGCTCTGGCCGGCGTTCTGGATGCTCGGCACGGACATCGACCGGGTCGGCTGGCCGCTGACCGGCGAAATCGACATCATGGAGCACGTCGGGCGCCTGCCCAACGAGATCTTCGGCACCCTGCACGGCCCCGGCTATTCGGGCGGCAACAGCTACGGCAAGGTCGTCGATCTGGGCAAACCGGTCGCCGATGAATTCCATACCTTCGCGGTGGAATGGCAGCCGAATAAGATCACCTGGTTCCTGGACGGCGTCGCTTACTTCACGGCGACCCCGGCCGATCCGTTCCTTGCGGGCAAGCAGTGGGTCTACAACCACCCGTTCTACATGCTGCTGAACGTGGCGGTCGGCGGCAACTTCGGCGGGGCAGTCAGCCCCGACACGGTCTTCCCGCAGCAGACCCTGGTGGACTACGTGCGCCTCTACCAGGCTGCGCCGCAGCCCGTGTCGTTTGCGACGTCGTTCGTCGACAACTTCAGCGGCTGGCAGCAGATCAGCCTCCCCTTCACCGCCTTCAAGGACGCGGTGGGAACCACGCTGGACCCGTCGGCCGTGCGGTCGATCAGCTTCGGCGTACCGGCTCCCCTGCGCACTCCGGTGCTGCTCGACCAGGTGCGCCTGACGTACGACGATGCCACGCCGCCAACGGTGGACATCACCAGCAGCGCGGCCGGCCAGACGGCGGCGGGCCCGGTCACGTTCACCTTCACGTTCAGCGAAGACATCGGCACGAGCTTCACCGCCGATGACATCGCGGTCACGGGCGGCGCAGCGGGCACCTTCACGCGCGTCAGCGGCACGCTGGCGACGTTGGTTGTGACGCCGCCTGCGAATGCGACCGGCACGATCACCGTCAGCGTGGCGGCGGGCAAGTTCTACGACCTTGCCTACAATGCCAACACGGCCGCGGCCTCTCTCGATCAAGTTTACGACACGAAGAGTGTTGTGCTGAACGGGCTGCCGGTGACGTTTGACGACCCGGCGGTGACGTACACGCTGACGGGCTTCGGCGGGGCTGAGGCGGCGAGCGTGGTGACCGACCCAGCGGGCGGCACGAACAAGGTGGCGCAGGTCACCAAGTCGGCGACGGCGGAGCTGTGGGCGGGCGTGACCGTCTCGACCGAGCCGGGCAACTCGCTCGCACCGATTCCGTTCACCGCGACGGCCAAGACCATCACGGTGCGGGTGTGGTCGCCCACGGCGGGTGTGCCGATCCGGCTGAAGGTGGAAGACGCGTCGGACGGCAGCAAGAGCTGCGAGACGGAGGCGACAACGACGGTGGCGAACGCCTGGGAGACGCTGACCTTCGACTTCGCCAACCCGGCTGCGGGCACCGCACCGCTGAACCTGGCGACGACCTACAACCGCATGTCGGTGTTCCCGAACTTCGGCAAGACCGGTGCGCAGATCGGCGGCGCGTCGACCTACTACTTCGACGACTTCGCAATGGGCGGCGGTGTCGTGCTGAACGGGCTGCCGGTGACGTTCGATGACCCGGCGGTGACGTACACGCTGACGGGCTTCGGCGGGGCCGAGGCGGCGAGCGTGGTGGCCGACCCGGCGGGCGGCACGAACAAGGTGGCGCAGGTCACCAAGTCGGCGACGGCGGAGCTGTGGGCGGGCGTGACCGTTTCGACCGAGCCGGGCAACTCGCTTGCACCGATTCCGTTCACCGCGACGGCCAAGACGATCACGGTGCGGGTGTGGTCGCCCACCGCGGGTGTGCCGATCCGGCTGAAGGTGGAGGACGCGGCGGACGGCAGCAAGAGCTGCGAGACGGAGGCGACGACCACGGTGGCAAACGCCTGGGAGACGCTGACCTTCGACTTCGCCAACCCGGCCGCGGGCACCGCGCCGCTCAACCTGGCGACGACCTACAACCGGATGTCGGTGTTCCCGAACTTCGGCAAGACCGGCGCACAGATCGGCGGCGCGTCGACCTACTACTTCGACGACTTTGCGATGGGCGGCGGTGTTGTGCTGAACGGGCTGCCGGTGACGTTCGACGACCCGGCGGTGACGTACACGCTGACGGGCTTCGGCGGGGCCGAGGCGGCGAGCGTGGTGACCGACCCGGCGGGCGGCACGAACAAGGTGGCCCAGGTGGCCAAGTCGGCCACGGCGGAGCTGTGGGCGGGCGTGACGGTCTCGACGGAGCCGGGCAACTCGCTCGCACCGATTCCGTTCACCGCGACGGCCAAGACGATCACGGTGCGGGTGTGGTCGCCCACGGCAGGCGTGCCGATCCGGCTGAAGGTGGAGGACGCGGCGGACGGCAGCAAGAGCTGCGAGACGGAGGCGACGACCACGGTGGCAAACGCCTGGGAGACGCTGACCTTCGACTTCGCCAACCCGGCTGCGGGCACCGCGCCGCTGAACCTGGCGACGACCTACAACCGCATGTCGGTGTTCCCGAACTTCGGCAAGACCGGCGCACAGATCGGCGGCGCATCGACCTACTACTTCGACGACTTCGCCTTCGTGCCCTGATTCACATAAGTGCCTATCCGAAAAAGGGGTAGCATAGCCCCTTGTGGGCGTACTAACGGGCACAAGGCCCTAGACTACGACTTTTCGGTAGACACTAAGGGCTCGTAAAAGAATAAGTTCCGCCGCTGGCACGGTCGGAGACCGGCCAGAGCAGGAAGTAATACTTTTACAGACCCTAAGCCTCCTGAGCGGAACTTTGCACCGCCTGCATCAGCTCGCAGGCGGTGCAAATTGAAAGCGAACACACCATGACCCAACATCATTTCGACCCTCAGAACCGTTTCGTCATCGAGGATTTCGACGCTTTTCCCTCGTTTGCCAGCTTCCTGCCGGGGATCGCGGGGCCGTTGGGCATTCCCCTCTGGGCGTTCTACGTCAACCGCGGCCAGGCCATTGCCGGCTTCGGCGTGGAAAGCAAGGACAACCCCATTATGGAGTTCCAGCCGGCGAACAAGGCGTATCAGATGACGCCGTACATGGGATTCCGCACCTTCATCAAGCTGCGCGACCAGGCCGGTGATAGGTATTACGAGCCGTTTTCCGCGGTAGCGCCGACCTCACCCTCAGCCCCTCTCCTGCAAGGAGAGGGGTCGGAGGTGAGGCCTCGCCGCATGTTCATCGCGCCGAACGAGCTGGAACTGGAAGAAGCGAGCCCGGTGCATGGTCTCCAGACCAACGTCGTGTACTTCATCCTGCCCGGCGAAGGCTTCGCCGCGCTGGTGCGCCAGGTGACGGTCAAAAACATCGCCGCACAACCGGTCGCGATCGAACTACTGGACGGCCTGCCGGCGATCATTCCATTCGGTGTGACGAACGGGATGCTCAAGGAGATCGGCCGCACCGCTGAGGCGTGGATGGCGGTCACCAACCTGGCCCAGGGCATCCCGTTCTATCGGGTGCAGGCCAGCATTGCGGATCGCGCCGAGGTGGAAACATTCGAGGCGGGGCATTTCTACCTCGCCTTCACGGGTGGGGGTCAACACGGCGGTTCACCCCTGCTGTTCGTCGATCCTACGGTGATCTTCGGTCCCAACACCGCCCTCAGCTATCCCGATCGCTTCCTCGCCGGCTCGCTGGCCGAGTTGGCTGCCGCGCCGCAGGTCCCGCTGTGCCGGACGCCCTGCGGGTTTGCCGGTGCCGCGGCCACGCTGGCGCCGGGTGAAGCGCTGACGCTCTATGCCATCATCGGCCACGTGGGCGAGGTGGAGGTCATCAACCGGGCGCGGGCGCGCCTGGCCGATCCCGTATTTGTCGCCGCCAAGCGCGCCGAGGCGCAGGCGCTGGCCGCGCAGTTGACCGCTTCCATTTCAACGCAAACCGGCGACTCGCGTTTCGACGCGTACTGCCGGCAGGCGATGCTCGACAACATCCTGCGCGGCGGCTGGCCCGTGTCCCTGGACGGCCACATTTACCACCTCTACGGCCGCCGGCACGGCGACCTGGAGCGCGACTACAACGCGTTCCTCCTGCCGGCCGAGTTCTACTCACAGGGCAACGCGAGCTATCGGGATGTCAACCAGAATCGGCGCTCCGATGTGCTCTTCAACCCTGCGGTCGGTGATCAGGAGTTCCTGGCTTTCCTCAGTTTGATCCAACCCGACGGCTATAACCCGCTCACCGTGCTGGGCAGCCGGTTCACGATCCCGTCTGAGCGGCAAGCGGCGGTGCTTGCGCTGGTGGACCGGCCTGATCTGCTGCGTCCGCTGCTGAGCAACCCCTTCACGGCCGGCTCTCTGCTCAAGACGGTTGCGCAACACGGCATCCGCCTGACCGTGCCGCCGGCGGCCCTCGTCGAAGCGGCCGCGGCCCAGGCCGACTGGGAGTTCGCGGCGACGTTTACCGAGGGCTACTGGGTTGACCATTGGTTCTACAATCTTGATCTGCTGGACGCGTACCTGGCAATCTACCCGGACCGCCAAGACGAGTTGTTGTTCGAGAAGACCGTGCCTTATTATCAAGGTGCGGCGTTCGTGCAGCCGCGCGAGCGGAAGACTGTGCTGCTGGCGAACGGCCAGGTGCGCCAGTATGGGGCACTTCTGGAAGACGAGGAATTGGCGCATCGGCTTGCCGGTGGACCCCACCCGCGCCACCTCGCGCGGGCGGGCCAGGGGGAGGGCGAGGTCTTCACGAGCACCGTCTTCGCCAAGCTGACCGGCCTCGCGCTGCTCAAGTTCGCCACCCTCGACCCGTCTGGCATGGGCGTCGAGATGGAGGCGGGCAAGCCGGGCTGGTGTGACGCGCTCAACGGCCTGCCGGGGTTGTTCGGCTCATCGCTGTCAGAGACCTATGAACTGCTGCGTCTGCTCGACTTCCTGCTGGGGAACCTCACCCCCCTGCCCTCCTCTCCCTCGCAGGGAGGGGGACGGGAGGAGGGTGTCGCTCTGCCCATCGAGCTGGCTGGGCTGCTGCGCGAGGTCGTGACGCAGCTTACTGCCTACCAGCGCGCGTTTGACGCCGAGCGTGATCACCGCTATTGGGATGCCGTGGCGACTGCGCGCGAGGCTTATCGGCAGCGCGTCCGCCTGGGCTTCGACGGCCGCACGGAGACGATTGACTCTGCGAATCTCGGCTCGATCCTGCAGGCCTTCCGTGACAAGGTTGCCGCGGGTATCGCGCGGGCCGAGGCGCTGGCCGGCGGCATCCCGCCCACCTACTTCGTCCACGAAGCGCGCGATTACGAGGTCATGACCGGGGCGGCCGGCGAGCCGCTGCGTGACGGCCAGGGCCGGCCTTTCGTGCGCGTGACCCATTTTGAACTGCAAACCCTGCCCCCGTTCCTGGAGGGGCCGGTGCACGCCATGATGGCTTATCAGGCTGACCTCGCACGCACTCGCCTCATCTACGAACAGGTGAAGGCCGGACCGCTCTTCGACGCCGCGCTGGGCATGTACAAGACCAACGCGCCGCTGGCGGATTGCTCCCCCGAGATCGGCCGGCTGCGCGCCTTCACGCCGGGTTGGCTGGAGAACGAATCCGTATTCCTGCACATGGCCTACAAGTACCTGTTGGCGACCTTGCGGGCGGGGCTGCGCGACGAGTTCTTCACCGACATCCGCCGCGGCCTCGTACCGTTCTTCGATCCGCAGACTTATGGCCGCAGCCCGCTGGAGAACTCTTCGTTCATCGTCAGCAGCGCCCATCCCGATGCCGCGCTGCACGGCCGCGGGTATGTCGCCCGCCTCACCGGCGCCACTGCCGAGTTCCTCAGCATGTGGTCGCTGATGATGGTGGGGCCGCAGCCCTTCTGCCTGCGCGACGGCGAACTGTGTCTGGCGTTCAGACCGGTCCTGCCGGACTGGCTCTTCCGGGAGGATGGTACGCTGACCTTCACGTTCCTGGGGCAGTGCGAGGTCACTTACCGAAAGTCCGGGCCCCTCACCGGCGCAGCGCAGGTGGCTGCCGCGACGGTGCACCTGGCGAACGGCGACCAACTCACCCTGCAGGGTGACCGTATCACCCTACAGGGTGACGTGATCCCTGCGCCCTATGCCGCGATGGTCCGCAGCGGCGAGATCCGGCGGATCGAGATGAGCTTGGAGTGATAACCGATGAGAGATAACGCGACAACCGGCTGGCAGTTCACCGGCCCCGACGGCACGTTCCGCCTCGATACGCCTCACCGGACGAGCTACCTCTACTTCCCGCTGGTCAATGAGGCCGGGATGATGTCCGCGGTGACGCCGATGCTGTATGGCGACTGCAAGACGGGCCAGAACAGCTTCCTGACCCTGCCGGTCTCCGTGGAGGACCTGCACAACACGCGTTCGGCGCGCAACTTCTGGGTGAATATCGCGGGGCATGGGGCCTGGTCGGCCACGGGCAACTCTGCGCCGCAGGTGGCGCAGACGTTTGCAGCGGACTCCGACGAGACGGTCACGCTGGAAGCCGGGCTGCTGTGGCACAAGGTCACGCGGCGCAACGCGCGTCTCGGCCTGGCCGCAGAGATCGTGAACTTCGTGCCCGCGGGTGAACCGTCCCCCGGTGACGCGTCACCCGGTGACCCGGTGGAGCTGATGCAGGTGACGCTGACCAACATCGGGTCTGCGCCCCTGACGCTCACCCCGACCGCAGCCATCCCCATCTACGGCCGCTCGGCCGACAACCTGCGCGACCACCGGCATGTCACCTCGCTGCTGCACCGCATCCGCACCGTCCGCCACGGCATCGAGGTGTGCCCGACCCTCACCTTTGATGAGCGCGGCCACCGGCCCAACAGTATGACCTATGCCGTGCTGGGCGCAGAAGGTAACGGCGCGGCGCCGGCCAGCTTCTATCCGGTCGTCGAGGACTTCATCGGCGAGGGCGGCAGCCTGGAGTGGCCGGCCGCGGTGGTGCAGCCCGAAACGGTTGGGGTAGGTGCGGGCGCGGCTGTGGACGGCTACGAAGCCATCGGCGCGCTGCGTTTCGCGGATGTGGCCCTGGCCCCGGGCGAATCGCGCTCGTACGTGCTGATTCTCGTCGTGCTGGCCGAAGGCTCCGTTGACATAAATGAGTTGGTCCGACGTTACGGCAGCGCGGCTGCTTTCGCTGATCGGCTCGAACGTACGCGCTTACATTGGCAGGGTGTGGTCGCGCCGCTGGCCTTCCGCACCGCCGATCCGCGCTTCGATAGCTGGTTGAAATGGGTGGCGGTCCAGCCGACCCTGCGCCGTCTGTTCGGCAATTCGTTCCTGCCGGCCCACGATTACGGTCGCGGCGGCCGCGGCTGGCGCGACCTCTGGCAGGACTGCCTGGCGCTGCTGGTGATGGAACCCGAGCCGGTACACGACCTGCTGTTCAGCAGCTTCGCGGGCGTGCGCATAGATGGCAGCAACGCGACCATCATCGGCAACCGGCCCGGCGAATTCATCGCCGATCGCAACAATATTCCGCGCGTCTGGATGGACCACGGTGCGTGGCCCTACCTGACAACTCGTCTCTACATCGACCGCAGCGGCGACCTGGGTTTCCTGCTGCAGGAGCAGAGTTACTTCAAGGACCAGCACATCCATCGCTGCCAGAGGAAAGACGCGGCCTGGGCGCCGGAGCAGGGCACAGAGCTGCGCACCGCGCAGGGTGCTATCCACCGCGGCTCCATCCTGGAACATCTGCTGGTTCAACACCTCACCGCGTTCTTCAACGTGGGCGCAGCCGGCAATATCTTGCTGGAGGGCGCCGACTGGAACGACGGCATGGACATGGCGCGCGAGCGCGGGGAAAGCGTGGCTTTTACCGCGCTGTATGCGGGCAACCTGGCCGACCTGAGCAAGCTGGTGCTGGCGTTGGACCGGCTGGGCGTCACGGAAGTCGAACTGGCGGCTGAACTGCGGCTGCTGCTCGACACGGTGGGCGAGCCGGTGGACTACACCAGTGTGACCGCCAAACAAGCCCGCCTGGCCCAATACTTTGCCGCCTGCACGCACACGATCTCCGGCGACAAGGCCAAGGTGAGCCTGGCTGACCTGAGCCGCGATCTGGATGCCAAGGCCGCCTGGCTTGCGGCGCACATCCGGGACCAGGAATGGGTGAGGGATGCCGAGGGCTACGGCTGGTTCAACGGTTACTACGACAACGATGGCCGGCGCGTCGAGGGCGACCATGCCAACGGCGTCCGCATGACGTTGACCGGGCAGGTGTTCACCCTGATGGGCGGCATCGCCTCCGCTGCGCAGGAGGCCGAGATCGTGCGCGCGGTCGATCGTTATCTCTACGATCCGCGCCTGGGCGGCTACCGGCTCAACACCGATTTCGGGGGCGTGCAGCTCAATCTGGGGCGGTGCTTCGGCTTCGCGTACGGCCACAAGGAGAACGGCGCGATGTTCAGCCACATGGCGGTGATGTATGCCAATGCGCTCTATCGTCGTGGGCTGGCGCAAGCGGGCTACATGGTGCTGGCAGGGATCTACGGCCACTGCCAGGATTTCGCTGTCAGCCGCATGTATCCCGGCCTGCCGGAATACATCAGCGAGCGGGGCCGCGGCATGTACCCGTGGTTGACCGGTTCGGCAAGCTGGTATCTGCTGACGCTGCTGAACGAGGTGTTCGGCGTGCAGGGCGACCTGGGTGACCTGGTGCTGGCGCCGAAACTGGCCGCGGTGCAATTCGATGACCAGGACAGGGCGGCTGTCCGTACGCAGTTTGCCGGGTGTGAATGGGAGGTTGTCTATCACAACCCGCGCCGGCTTGAGTACGGCGCGTATGCGGTTCGCCGGGTCGCTGTTGGCGGGGTTGAGCTGCCGGTGACATACGAGGAGAAGGGCGCTCGTATCGGCCGGGAGGTCATCACCGGCCTCCACACGGGGCTGATGCAGCGTCTCGACGTCGAACTCGGCTGACCTAGCGGGTCTCGGTAAGCTGAGACGAAGAGAGCGGTCGGACGGTGACGCCCTCCCGCGCGGCCTCAAGTGCGGCGAGGGAGGGCAACCCGGCCCCGATGTGACCGATGGCGGTCACCGAGAAGGCCGTCGCCAGGCGGGCGCACTCGGCCAGCGGCAGGCCGCGCAGCTTGCCCGCAACGATGCCCGCGACCATCGCATCCCCCGCGCCCACCGTGCTCTTGACCTCGACTGCGGGCGGCACGGCCCAGACGGTCTCGTCGCCTTCGAGGAAGATGGCACCGTCCTTCCCCATGGACACGACCACGCTCGTGATGTTATGGCGCTGCATGAGCGCGCGCGCGACTCTGACGATGGCCGCGCTCGTCTCCAGCCGCTCCCCGGCGAACTCGCCCAGTTCGTCGGCGTTCGGCTTGATGAGCCACGGCCCGGCCGCGACCGCATGCCTGAACCCCTCGCCGCTGGTGTCGAGCACGACCTTGGGTGTGCGCTCAGCCCGCGCAGCCGTCAGGGTCTGAATCATCTGCGCGTAGATGTCTGCCGACACACCGGCGGGGATGCTGCCCGAGAGCACGAACCACTCATGGTCTGCGGCCAGTTCCCGGAGGATGTCGAACAGGCGCACAATGTCTGCCGGCTCCGGCGCCTGGCCGGGGAAGTTGATGTCGGTGGTCTGCTGTAGCACGGGATCGGTAATCTTGACGCCGGTACGGGTGGCGCCCGCAATGCGCACGCAGCGGTCTTCGATGCCCTTCTGGCTGAAAAGGCGGCGGAAAATCTCATCGTTCGCGCTGCCGAGGAAGCCAGTAACCGTGGCCGGCTGGCCGAAGTCGGCCAGGAACGCGGCGACGTTGATGCCCTTGCCCCCGGCGTCCATCTGCGAACTCCGGACGCGATTGACCGCCCCCGCCGTGAAGTTGGGGACGGAGATCGTTTGATCGATGGCCGGGTTGACGGTGACCGTGACGACCCGGTTGGCCTGGCGCATGGTCTATCCTCCCGCCTGACCTTCTATAACCAGCCGGCGGCCCGCCACATCGCAAGCTCTGCGCCGTACCGGTCATACATGACCTCGCACCGGGTGTCGATGCGCAGGCTGGCTCGTCCGTCTAGCGTGTACGCAGGCCATTCCGGCACGCCCTCCGCAGCCGGCCTCCCGGTGCGCGCGAAGCTGGTCCAGAGCGCGGCCATGTTGTGCGAGGCCATAAAACGCTCAGGTCGCTTGCCGGACAGAAAGCCAAAGTTGTTGACGGGCGACTCGTTGTTGAACTTGAAGCTGATGTCCATGGCATGGGGCGTGCCCAGAGGATAGTCTGTGCCGGGGATGGTCTGCTCCGACTTGTAGCCAAACTGATAGAGGTAGACCGGCGCGTCGCCTTGCGCCGCCTTCTTCTCCGCAATCTCCACGGACCCGAGCCCCATCATAGTGATGGAGGAGATGGCGACGTAGATATCGGGCGCGGAGGCTGCGGGCAGGGCGCGGCAGTAGGTGTCGATGACCTGCTGCGTGGCCGCCCCGAATTGGGGCTCCAGCCGGGCGTACAGGCCCGCAAAGTCCAGGCTGAAGGCGCTCGTATCGCCTCTTTCCCAGGCAAAGAAGGTGTATTCGTCCTCGTTCCAGCCCGTAAGTAGCGGCTTATCGCGGGAAATGGCAGGTGCGGTCGGGTCGAAGGGGTGCTGCGGGAGCCCCAGGCCATCCACCACCGGCCCGAAGCCGCCGCGAAAGGACTCGGCAGCCCCCTCGCGCTGGCCCTTCTTGCCGTGCGGCGGCACGGGCGGGAACTGCCCCTGGATGCGCAGCAACTCGGCGGCCGGGACATCCAGCAGCCGGCGCCACTCCTGCGGGGCGATGTCCAGTTCGCGCAATACCCCGGCCGTTGTTGCAGCCGCCATCTCGCGCGTATGCATCCGCACGCCCGGCCCGCTCTCGATGGACGCCTTGTTGAAGTACGGCGCGGCCGCAGGCATGGCATACAGGCAGGATGTCTTCGCGCCGCCGCCCGATTCGCCGAAGACCATCACGTTATCCCCATCACCGCCGAAACCGCTGATGTTCCGGTGCACCCAGGCCAGTGCATCCACGATGTCCAGAAGGCCCTGGTTCCCTGATCCGGCGTAGTCCGATCCGGCCAGTTCTTCGAGATAGAGAAACCCCAGCAGCCCCAGGCGATGGTTGGTCTGCACGACGACGACATCGAAGTTGCGCGCCAGGTTGGCGCCATCCTGCAACGGACTGCCCCCGGAGCCGACCACGAAGCCGCCGCCATGGTTGTAGAACATAACGGGGCGCTTCCCGTTGTCGTTGGCAGGCGTCCAGATATTGAGGAAGAGGCAATCCTCGGCCGGCTCAGGCTCGTTCCGGCGGGGCGGTTGGATGGCCGGCGCGCCCAGGTGCAGTGCCTCGCGGACGCCGGTCCAGGGCTCCAGTTCAGCAGGCCGCCGGAATCTCCGGTCGCCGGAGACCCTCCCCGCGTAGGGAATCCCCTTGAAGATGCTGACGCCGTCACTCCGGGCGCCACTGACCTTGCCGTAGCTGGTCTCGACCTGGCTTGCATCCATCTCCGCCATGGGTCCTTTCTGTGTTACTCGCCACATTATACTACCAGACCGGACCATCCCGCTCGCCAGCCCGGCCCGCGCGCGACATGTCTGGGTGTTCGAAGGAGCCCAGAGTGCTGAGGATGGCGGTCTGTTGCCAGGGGTTGTGGCGCGGCCCGCTGCCTCACAAGTGAGTGCTTGAAAAAGGGAAGCCCACGGATAACCATCCGTGGGCTTCGAAGGTGCGGCTGATGACGATGTTGAGGTGGGCGGGGAGGGACTCGAACCCACGACCTCACGGATGTGAACCGTGCGCTCTAACCAGCTGAGCTACTCGCCCGAACAACGGCTACTATATCATAGAGGCCGGAATCGTGCAAAACGCGGAAGGTCACTCATCGCACGGCCCCATTTACCGGTTTGGCATGATTGGGGTTATAATTTGTTCGTTGCAGTGCAATCGGCAACTAAACCGGTTCTTGACGCTCAGGTGAGGTATGGCTCGACGCGCTTATGCGCTCCTCTTTGTGATCATCTTGCTGCTGGCAGGCATTGCCGGTGTTTTTGGCGCCCGGTTTCTGCTGGCTCGATTGCAGAGTGATTTTGAGCCGCGGCCGGCCTGGACGCCTTCGACCGAAGTTGCTTCCGGCGCGACGGAGCCGGTTTCAGGCGCAGACACCCCACCGCCAACTAGCCCGGCCTTACCAACCAGCACGTTCACGCCGCGGCCCACGGGGACCCTCATGGTCGTCGCCACACCGACTGGTGTGGCTCCTGTGCCGCTGACTCCGATCCCGACGGTCGACGCGACCGGTCAGCCTGAGACAGCCCTGACGCCCGACGCCTCGTTCAGCGAGGGTACGCCGACCGAGACCCTGACCCCTGCCGAAGTTCCCGTTAGTGCGCTCCCCTACATCCTGGCTGCGCCAGTCCGTGACACCGCCGGCGACTGCCCCGGCAACTATGTCCTGGGACAGGTGACCGACCGCGCAGGCAATCCGCTGCCGGATATCCGGTTGAAGCTGGTAGATGAGTACGGCAACGTGCAGTATGCCGTTTCCAAGCCCGGTCCCGCGGACAAGGGGTTGTATGACTTCCCGGTAACCGGCCCGCCGCGCCGGCTCACGCTCACCGTGGTCGATGCGGACGAGGGGCCGCTCAGCGAAGGCATCGAAATCGGTCACCAGGTGGGCGACAATCCCGACGCGACCTGCCACTGGGTCGATTGGCAGCGCCGTTGACACATCAGGAATTCCCGATACAGTCCCTGCTGAATCATGGAGTCGAGACTTCAGCCGGTTGGGGTATCTATCTCTGAAGCCAACCTAACCGGCTGAAGCCTCGACTCCGAATAGGTCTGGAGAGCCTGCCTGGCCTGCTCCATCCTCTACCCCTGGGTTCTGTACTCTGATCCAAACAAAAGGAGGAAGACGACAACCCTGTCATCTTCCTCCTTACTCGTTACTGCTTACTCGTTACGCACATCACTCCGGCGGCACGTACGGGCACTTCTGCCCGCGCAGGTCGTTCAGGTAGATGCACAGAATGACATACGCGTCCCGCAGGAATAGCTCCGGATAGCCCGGGCCAATGACCGACCAGTAGAATTGCTCCGTGTCCTTGGTCCAATCGCGGTCGGGCATGTAGATGACGGTCATCAGGCCAATCCACGGCGTCCAGTTCTCGCGCGCATAGCGGAAGGCTCTTTCGAGATACTGCCCCTTCAGCGCCTCCGAGATGCCTGCGCCCGCGCCGTGCCAGTAGTAGGGCGAATCCGGCCGGTTGTCGGTCGTCCAGCCGAACTCAAGGATCGCGATGCGCTTGTCCTGGTCGCCGTAGCGCTCCATGACGGCGCGCACATCCTCGACATGGCGGAAGGCGAAGAACCGTTCGCCGCCATACTCGGCCTTGTTCGCGGCCGTCTCGTCAGGCGAGATTTCCGGCGCGGCCGCAAAGCCCGCCGCGTGGACGCCCAGCAGGTCGAAGTACCCGTCGCTGTCGCCGCCCATCGCCTGATACAACTGCTCGTAGAACTTGATATCCGGCATGGCCTCGTTCGTGTCGGTGCCGGTGGGCGCCATGCCAGCCGTGATGACGAGTGCATTCGGGTCGATGCCCTTGATGGCCTTGTAGGACATCTGGAGCATGCGCGCATAGCCGGCCGGGTCGGGCCGCTTGCCGCCCCACTCGCGCGCCAGGTTCGGCTCATTCCAGACCTGGTATGCGTGGATGCGGCCCGCGTAACGGCTGGCGACCGCGGCCAGGAAGTCTGCGAAGTGGCCCGCGTTGTCCGGCGGGTTGCCCGCCCAGAAGGGCCGGTCCGGGTCCTGGCTCACGCGCACGATCAGCTTGAGGTTGTGTGCCTCCACCTCGTCCACGACGCGGTCCGCATTCGTCCAGTCGAACTGCCCCTTGCCCGCGCCCTCGATGTCCTGCCAGGAGAACAACTGCTTGACCCACGTGAAGCCCGCCTCCTGGATGAGGCCGAGGTCGCGGTCCGCGACTTCGGGCCGCCACCAGAGGAAGGCCTGGATGCCGTAGTCCGGCGAGGCCATCAAGTCACCTTTGCCGACAACGGGCGTCGCCGCAGGCGGCTTCGTGGTCGGCGTCGGTGGGATGGGCGTGGGACTCGGCCCGGCCGTCGGTTTAGCGGCAGGGGTGTCCGTCGGGGCCGCGGTGGCGGTCGGCTCAGCAGCGGCTTCCGCAGGGGTCGCTGTCGCTGCGGCGGCTACCTCTGCGGCGGTCGGCGAAGCCTCCGCACGCGGGGTCTTGGTCGGTGTGGGGGTGGCTGCCGGCCCGGCCGACCCGCAGGAGGCCAGCACCGGCCCGGCTGCCAGCATCACGATGATGAGCAACCAGGGCCACAACCTACGCAAACTGACACGGTTGATGGACATGGTAAGGTAAAACTCCTTATGAGAAACCCGGTTTCTTGGAATACCGGGTTTCAGAAGGTTACTTGGGCATCCCCTGGAGCATACCATAGGCCGCGCGGCCGCGAATGCCGAAGGCGGCCATCTCCGAGCTGGGATTGGTCTGATTATAGTTCAGGTTCCAGAGGAACGCCACGCCGACCCAGCCCCAGTTGCGCATCATCTCATAGGCCCGCACGATGTACTCGCCCTGCTGCTGCTCGGAGTTGTACGCGGCATACTCGTAGCCGCCCACCGGGTTGCCGCTGGAGGCCCAGCCGAACTCGGTCGGCCACAGGCGCTTGTTGCCATCACCGTACTTGACCATGATGTTGCGGTACTGCTCCATGGTGTTGCGGAAATAGAACGATGGATCTGCGACGTGCGAGGGCCGCCCGTAGTTCCCGGCCTGCCAATCCTGGAAGCGGGCATCCGGCGGATTGCCGTAGCCGCTGGGATGCACGCCCACCGCATCGCAGAAGTTGCGCAGGCCTGCGCGGTACATCTGCTCGAGGTAGGTCGTGTCGCGGATAGCCGCGGGCGGCTGCGCACCGGTGGGGGTCGGCGCGCCGCTGACGACGATCATGCCGGGGCACGCGGCCTTGATGGCCCGATAAGCGGCGGCCAGCAGCCGCACATAGCGCGCCGCGTCCAGCGCTTCGTTGCCCCACTCGTAATGCAGGTTCTGCTCGTTCCAAACCTCGATGGCCTGCACGCGGCCGCAGTAGCGGCCGGCAAACTCACCGACGAAGCTGGCGTAGGTGTTCGGGTCGGCGGGCGGCCCTTCCACACCCAGGTCGGTGCCTCCGGGGCGCGCCCACTGGGGCGCCTTGACGATGCTGGCGAGAATCTGGATGCCGTTGCTGTTGAACGCGCCGATAATATCGTCCGGCCAGTTGCGTTGGCCCGGCCCGCCGCCCTCGAAATCCTTCCACGGCAACTGGAACTTTACCCAACTGAAGCCCAGCCCCTTGACACCATCCACCGAACCCCAGAGGTCACCGGGGTCCACCTGGATGCCGTAGCCGAAGAAGCCCGGCGCAGAGGGCCGCGGCGCCGCCCCGGCAGAGACGTTCCGAGCCGCCGCCGGAGGCGCGGCCACCTTGACGACCTGCAAACTGTCGAGGCTGCCATTGGTCTTGACGTAGGAGCCGGAAATCCAGCCGGCCTTGCCGTTGACATCGATCTGCCACCACCCGCCGGTCTCGCTCTTGCCGGTGATGGTGAAGGTCTGGCCGGCCTTCGTGCTGCCGATCCGACCATAGGCCGTGCTGGGCCCGCTGCGCAGGTTGACGACGCTGCCGGTGACGGTGGCCGTGGGGCCTTCCGCCGCGTACGCAGGCGGCACAGCAGCGAGCAGCAGGCTCGCCAGCATGACAACTGCGACAAACAGCGTGAGATGCCTGTGGGGCGAAAAATGGCCGGGTTTATTGCGCATCATGAACACTCCAGAAGATAGGGTTGTGGTATGGATTGCGAATGGTGCGTGGGGTTAACAACTGAACAGCGGCCTGGAAGGCAGCCGCAGTACAGGCTCAGAAGGGAGCGGGAACGTACGCCGGGTTTCATCCGGTGTCCTCTGGTTCGGCTCTGGGTGAGCCGCGGGCTATCTGGCCCGCGGCAGACAGGTGCAAGGGAGAGAAAAGACGGGTGCCGCGCGTCGTACGACGCGCGGCACCCGTCTTTTCTCTCCCTTGCACCTGTCTGCCGCGGGCCAGATAGCCCGCGGCTCACCCAGAGCCGAACCAGAGGACACCGGATGAAACCCGGCGTACGTTCCCGCTCCCTTCTGAGCCTGTACTGCGGCTGCCTTCCAGGCCGCTGTTCAGTTGTTAACCCCACGCACCATTCGCAATCCATACCACAACCCTATCTTCTGGAGTGTTCATGATGCGCAATAAACCCGGCCATTTTTCGCCCCACAGGCATCTCACGCTGTTTGTCGCAGTTGTCATGCTGGCGAGCCTGCTGCTCGCTGCTGTGCCGCCTGCGTACGCGGCGGAAGGCCCCACGGCCACCGTCACCGGCAGCGTCGTCAACCTGCGCAGCGGGCCCAGCACGGCCTATGGTCGGATCGGCAGCACGAAGGCCGGCCAGACCTTCACCATCACCGGCAAGAGCGAGACCGGCGGGTGGTGGCAGATCGATGTCAACGGCAAGGCCGGCTGGATTTCCGGCTCCTACGTCAAGACCAATGGCAGCCTCGACAGTTTGCAGGTCGTCAAGGTGGCCGCGCCTCCGGCGGCGGCTCGGAACGTCTCTGCCGGGGCGGCGCCGCGGCCCTCTGCGCCGGGCTTCTTCGGCTACGGCATCCAGGTGGACCCCGGTGACCTCTGGGGTTCGGTGGATGGTGTCAAGGGGCTGGGCTTCAGTTGGGTAAAGTTCCAGTTGCCGTGGAAGGATTTCGAGGGCGGCGGGCCGGGCCAACGCAACTGGCCGGACGATATTATCGGCGCGTTCAACAGCAACGGCATCCAGATTCTCGCCAGCATCGTCAAGGCGCCCCAGTGGGCGCGCCCCGGAGGCACCGACCTGGGTGTGGAAGGGCCGCCCGCCGACCCGAACACCTACGCCAGCTTCGTCGGTGAGTTTGCCGGCCGCTACTGCGGCCGCGTGCAGGCCATCGAGGTTTGGAACGAGCAGAACCTGCATTACGAGTGGGGCAACGAAGCGCTGGACGCGGCGCGCTATGTGCGGCTGCTGGCCGCCGCTTATCGGGCCATCAAGGCCGCGTGCCCCGGCATGATCGTCGTCAGCGGCGCGCCGACCCCCACCGGTGCGCAGCCGCCCGCGGCTATCCGCGACACGACCTACCTCGAGCAGATGTACCGCGCAGGCCTGCGCAACTTCTGCGATGCGGTGGGCGTGCATCCCAGCGGCTACGGCAATCCGCCGGATGCCCGCTTCCAGGATTGGCAGGCCGGGAACTACGGGCGGCCCTCGCACGTCGCAGATCCATCGTTCTATTTCCGCAACACCATGGAGCAGTACCGCAACATCATGGTCAAGTACGGTGATGGCAACAAGCGCCTGTGGCCGACCGAGTTCGGCTGGGCCTCCAGCGGCAACCCGGTGGGCGGCTACGAGTATGCCGCGTACAACTCCGAGCAGCAGCAGGGCGAGTACATCGTGCGGGCCTATGAGATGATGCGCAACTGGGGCTGGGTCGGCGTGGCGTTCCTCTGGAACCTGAACTATAATCAGACCAATCCCAGCTCGGAGATGGCCGCCTTCGGCATTCGCGGCCGCGCGGCCTATGGTATGCTCCAGGGGATGCCCAAGTAACCTTCTGAAACCCGGTATTCCAAGAAACCGGGTTTCTCATAAGGAGTTTTACCTTACCATGTCCATCAACCGTGTCAGTTTGCGTAGGTTGTGGCCCTGGTTGCTCATCATCGTGATGCTGGCAGCCGGGCCGGTGCTGGCCTCCTGCGGGTCGGCCGGGCCGGCAGCCACCCCCACACCGACCAAGACCCCGCGTGCGGAGGCTTCGCCGACCGCCGCAGAGGTAGCCGCCGCAGCGACAGCGACCCCTGCGGAAGCCGCTGCTGAGCCGACCGCCACCGCGGCCCCGACGGACACCCCTGCCGCTAAACCGACGGCCGGGCCGAGTCCCACGCCCATCCCACCGACGCCGACCACGAAGCCGCCTGCGGCGACGCCCGTTGTCGGCAAAGGTGACTTGATGGCCTCGCCGGACTACGGCATCCAGGCCTTCCTCTGGTGGCGGCCCGAAGTCGCGGACCGCGACCTCGGCCTCATCCAGGAGGCGGGCTTCACGTGGGTCAAGCAGTTGTTCTCCTGGCAGGACATCGAGGGCGCGGGCAAGGGGCAGTTCGACTGGACGAATGCGGACCGCGTCGTGGACGAGGTGGAGGCACACAACCTCAAGCTGATCGTGCGCGTGAGCCAGGACCCGGACCGGCCCTTCTGGGCGGGCAACCCGCCGGACAACGCGGGCCACTTCGCAGACTTCCTGGCCGCGGTCGCCAGCCGTTACGCGGGCCGCATCCACGCATACCAGGTCTGGAATGAGCCGAACCTGGCGCGCGAGTGGGGCGGCAAGCGGCCCGACCCGGCCGGCTATGCGCGCATGCTCCAGATGTCCTACAAGGCCATCAAGGGCATCGACCCGAATGCACTCGTCATCACGGCTGGCATGGCGCCCACCGGCACCGACACGAACGAGGCCATGCCGGATATCAAGTTCTACGAGCAGTTGTATCAGGCGATGGGCGGCGACAGCGACGGGTACTTCGACCTGCTGGGCGTCCACGCGGCGGGCTTTGCGGCCGCGCCGGAAATCTCGCCTGACGAGACGGCCGCGAACAAGGCCGAGTATGGCGGCGAACGGTTCTTCGCCTTCCGCCATGTCGAGGATGTGCGCGCCGTCATGGAGCGCTACGGCGACCAGGACAAGCGCATCGCGATCCTTGAGTTCGGCTGGACGACCGACAACCGGCCGGATTCGCCCTACTACTGGCACGGCGCGGGCGCAGGCATCTCGGAGGCGCTGAAGGGGCAGTATCTCGAAAGAGCCTTCCGCTATGCGCGCGAGAACTGGACGCCGTGGATTGGCCTGATGACCGTCATCTACATGCCCGACCGCGATTGGACCAAGGACACGGAGCAATTCTACTGGTCGGTCATTGGCCCGGGCTATCCGGAGCTATTCCTGCGGGACGCGTATGTCATTCTGTGCATCTACCTGAACGACCTGCGCGGGCAGAAGTGCCCGTACGTGCCGCCGGAGTGATGTGCGTAACGAGTAAGCAGTAACGAGTAAGGAGGAAGATGACAGGGTTGTCGTCTTCCTCCTTTTGTTTGGATCAGAGTACAGAACCCAGGGGTAGAGGATGGAGCAGGCCAGGCAGGCTCTCCAGACCTATTCGGAGTCGAGGCTTCAGCCGGTTAGGTTGGCTTCAGAGATAGATACCCCAACCGGCTGAAGTCTCGACTCCATGATTCAGCAGGGACTGTATCGGGAATTCCTGATGTGTCAACGGCGCTGCCAATCGACCCAGTGGCAGGTCGCGTCGGGATTGTCGCCCACCTGGTGACCGATTTCGATGCCTTCGCTGAGCGGCCCCTCGTCCGCATCGACCACGGTGAGCGTGAGCCGGCGCGGCGGGCCGGTTACCGGGAAGTCATACAACCCCTTGTCCGCGGGACCGGGCTTGGAAACGGCATACTGCACGTTGCCGTACTCATCTACCAGCTTCAACCGGATATCCGGCAGCGGATTGCCTGCGCGGTCGGTCACCTGTCCCAGGACATAGTTGCCGGGGCAGTCGCCGGCGGTGTCACGGACTGGCGCAGCCAGGATGTAGGGGAGCGCACTAACGGGAACTTCGGCAGGGGTCAGGGTCTCGGTCGGCGTACCCTCGCTGAACGAGGCGTCGGGCGTCAGGGCTGTCTCAGGCTGACCGGTCGCGTCGACCGTCGGGATCGGAGTCAGCGGCACAGGAGCCACACCAGTCGGTGTGGCGACGACCATGAGGGTCCCCGTGGGCCGCGGCGTGAACGTGCTGGTTGGTAAGGCCGGGCTAGTTGGCGGTGGGGTGTCTGCGCCTGAAACCGGCTCCGTCGCGCCGGAAGCAACTTCGGTCGAAGGCGTCCAGGCCGGCCGCGGCTCAAAATCACTCTGCAATCGAGCCAGCAGAAACCGGGCGCCAAAAACACCGGCAATGCCTGCCAGCAGCAAGATGATCACAAAGAGGAGCGCATAAGCGCGTCGAGCCATACCTCACCTGAGCGTCAAGAACCGGTTTAGTTGCCGATTGCACTGCAACGAACAAATTATAACCCCAATCATGCCAAACCGGTAAATGGGGCCGTGCGATGAGTGACCTTCCGCGTTTTGCACGATTCCGGCCTCTATGATATAGTAGCCGTTGTTCGGGCGAGTAGCTCAGCTGGTTAGAGCGCACGGTTCACATCCGTGAGGTCGTGGGTTCGAGTCCCTCCCCGCCCACCTCAACATCGTCATCAGCCGCACCTTCGAAGCCCACGGATGGTTATCCGTGGGCTTCCCTTTTTCAAGCACTCACTTGTGAGGCAGCGGGCCGCGCCACAACCCCTGGCAACAGACCGCCATCCTCAGCACTCTGGGCTCCTTCGAACACCCAGACATGTCGCGCGCGGGCCGGGCTGGCGAGCGGGATGGTCCGGTCTGGTAGTATAATGTGGCGAGTAACACAGAAAGGACCCATGGCGGAGATGGATGCAAGCCAGGTCGAGACCAGCTACGGCAAGGTCAGTGGCGCCCGGAGTGACGGCGTCAGCATCTTCAAGGGGATTCCCTACGCGGGGAGGGTCTCCGGCGACCGGAGATTCCGGCGGCCTGCTGAACTGGAGCCCTGGACCGGCGTCCGCGAGGCACTGCACCTGGGCGCGCCGGCCATCCAACCGCCCCGCCGGAACGAGCCTGAGCCGGCCGAGGATTGCCTCTTCCTCAATATCTGGACGCCTGCCAACGACAACGGGAAGCGCCCCGTTATGTTCTACAACCATGGCGGCGGCTTCGTGGTCGGCTCCGGGGGCAGTCCGTTGCAGGATGGCGCCAACCTGGCGCGCAACTTCGATGTCGTCGTCGTGCAGACCAACCATCGCCTGGGGCTGCTGGGGTTTCTCTATCTCGAAGAACTGGCCGGATCGGACTACGCCGGATCAGGGAACCAGGGCCTTCTGGACATCGTGGATGCACTGGCCTGGGTGCACCGGAACATCAGCGGTTTCGGCGGTGATGGGGATAACGTGATGGTCTTCGGCGAATCGGGCGGCGGCGCGAAGACATCCTGCCTGTATGCCATGCCTGCGGCCGCGCCGTACTTCAACAAGGCGTCCATCGAGAGCGGGCCGGGCGTGCGGATGCATACGCGCGAGATGGCGGCTGCAACAACGGCCGGGGTATTGCGCGAACTGGACATCGCCCCGCAGGAGTGGCGCCGGCTGCTGGATGTCCCGGCCGCCGAGTTGCTGCGCATCCAGGGGCAGTTCCCGCCCGTGCCGCCGCACGGCAAGAAGGGCCAGCGCGAGGGGGCTGCCGAGTCCTTTCGCGGCGGCTTCGGGCCGGTGGTGGATGGCCTGGGGCTCCCGCAGCACCCCTTCGACCCGACCGCACCTGCCATTTCCCGCGATAAGCCGCTACTTACGGGCTGGAACGAGGACGAATACACCTTCTTTGCCTGGGAAAGAGGCGATACGAGCGCCTTCAGCCTGGACTTTGCGGGCCTGTACGCCCGGCTGGAGCCCCAATTCGGGGCGGCCACGCAGCAGGTCATCGACACCTACTGCCGCGCCCTGCCCGCAGCCTCCGCGCCCGATATCTACGTCGCCATCTCCTCCATCACTATGATGGGGCTCGGGTCCGTGGAGATTGCGGAGAAGAAGGCGGCGCAAGGCGACGCGCCGGTCTACCTCTATCAGTTTGGCTACAAGTCGGAGCAGACCATCCCCGGCACAGACTATCCTCTGGGCACGCCCCATGCCATGGACATCAGCTTCAAGTTCAACAACGAGTCGCCCGTCAACAACTTTGGCTTTCTGTCCGGCAAGCGACCTGAGCGTTTTATGGCCTCGCACAACATGGCCGCGCTCTGGACCAGCTTCGCGCGCACCGGGAGGCCGGCTGCGGAGGGCGTGCCGGAATGGCCTGCGTACACGCTAGACGGACGAGCCAGCCTGCGCATCGACACCCGGTGCGAGGTCATGTATGACCGGTACGGCGCAGAGCTTGCGATGTGGCGGGCCGCCGGCTGGTTATAGAAGGTCAGGCGGGAGGATAGACCATGCGCCAGGCCAACCGGGTCGTCACGGTCACCGTCAACCCGGCCATCGATCAAACGATCTCCGTCCCCAACTTCACGGCGGGGGCGGTCAATCGCGTCCGGAGTTCGCAGATGGACGCCGGGGGCAAGGGCATCAACGTCGCCGCGTTCCTGGCCGACTTCGGCCAGCCGGCCACGGTTACTGGCTTCCTCGGCAGCGCGAACGATGAGATTTTCCGCCGCCTTTTCAGCCAGAAGGGCATCGAAGACCGCTGCGTGCGCATTGCGGGCGCCACCCGTACCGGCGTCAAGATTACCGATCCCGTGCTACAGCAGACCACCGACATCAACTTCCCCGGCCAGGCGCCGGAGCCGGCAGACATTGTGCGCCTGTTCGACATCCTCCGGGAACTGGCCGCAGACCATGAGTGGTTCGTGCTCTCGGGCAGCATCCCCGCCGGTGTGTCGGCAGACATCTACGCGCAGATGATTCAGACCCTGACGGCTGCGCGGGCTGAGCGCACACCCAAGGTCGTGCTCGACACCAGCGGCGAGGGGTTCAGGCATGCGGTCGCGGCCGGGCCGTGGCTCATCAAGCCGAACGCCGACGAACTGGGCGAGTTCGCCGGGGAGCGGCTGGAGACGAGCGCGGCCATCGTCAGAGTCGCGCGCGCGCTCATGCAGCGCCATAACATCACGAGCGTGGTCGTGTCCATGGGGAAGGACGGTGCCATCTTCCTCGAAGGCGACGAGACCGTCTGGGCCGTGCCGCCCGCAGTCGAGGTCAAGAGCACGGTGGGCGCGGGGGATGCGATGGTCGCGGGCATCGTTGCGGGCAAGCTGCGCGGCCTGCCGCTGGCCGAGTGCGCCCGCCTGGCGACGGCCTTCTCGGTGACCGCCATCGGTCACATCGGGGCCGGGTTGCCCTCCCTCGCCGCACTTGAGGCCGCGCGGGAGGGCGTCACCGTCCGACCGCTCTCTTCGTCTCAGCTTACCGAGACCCGCTAGGTCAGCCGAGTTCGACGTCGAGACGCTGCATCAGCCCCGTGTGGAGGCCGGTGATGACCTCCCGGCCGATACGAGCGCCCTTCTCCTCGTATGTCACCGGCAGCTCAACCCCGCCAACAGCGACCCGGCGAACCGCATACGCGCCGTACTCAAGCCGGCGCGGGTTGTGATAGACAACCTCCCATTCACACCCGGCAAACTGCGTACGGACAGCCGCCCTGTCCTGGTCATCGAATTGCACCGCGGCCAGTTTCGGCGCCAGCACCAGGTCACCCAGGTCGCCCTGCACGCCGAACACCTCGTTCAGCAGCGTCAGCAGATACCAGCTTGCCGAACCGGTCAACCACGGGTACATGCCGCGGCCCCGCTCGCTGATGTATTCCGGCAGGCCGGGATACATGCGGCTGACAGCGAAATCCTGGCAGTGGCCGTAGATCCCTGCCAGCACCATGTAGCCCGCTTGCGCCAGCCCACGACGATAGAGCGCATTGGCATACATCACCGCCATGTGGCTGAACATCGCGCCGTTCTCCTTGTGGCCGTACGCGAAGCCGAAGCACCGCCCCAGATTGAGCTGCACGCCCCCGAAATCGGTGTTGAGCCGGTAGCCGCCCAGGCGCGGATCGTAGAGATAACGATCGACCGCGCGCACGATCTCGGCCTCCTGCGCAGCGGAGGCGATGCCGCCCATCAGGGTGAACACCTGCCCGGTCAACGTCATGCGGACGCCGTTGGCATGGTCGCCCTCGACGCGCCGGCCATCGTTGTCGTAGTAACCGTTGAACCAGCCGTAGCCCTCGGCATCCCTCACCCATTCCTGGTCCCGGATGTGCGCCGCAAGCCAGGCGGCCTTGGCATCCAGATCGCGGCTCAGGTCAGCCAGGCTCACCTTGGCCTTGTCGCCGGAGATCGTGTGCGTGCAGGCGGCAAAGTATTGGGCCAGGCGGGCTTGTTTGGCGGTCACACTGGTGTAGTCCACCGGCTCGCCCACCGTGTCGAGCAGCAGCCGCAGTTCAGCCGCCAGTTCGACTTCCGTGACGCCCAGCCGGTCCAACGCCAGCACCAGCTTGCTCAGGTCGGCCAGGTTGCCCGCATACAGCGCGGTAAAAGCCACGCTTTCCCCGCGCTCGCGCGCCATGTCCATGCCGTCGTTCCAGTCGGCGCCCTCCAGCAAGATATTGCCGGCTGCGCCCACGTTGAAGAACGCGGTGAGGTGTTGAACCAGCAGATGTTCCAGGATGGAGCCGCGGTGGATAGCACCCTGCGCGGTGCGCAGCTCTGTGCCCTGCTCCGGCGCCCAGGCCGCGTCTTTCCTCTGGCAGCGATGGATGTGCTGGTCCTTGAAGTAACTCTGCTCCTGCAGCAGGAAACCCAGGTCGCCGCTGCGGTCGATGTAGAGACGAGTTGTCAGGTAGGGCCACGCACCGTGGTCCATCCAGACGCGCGGAATATTGTTGCGATCGGCGATGAATTCGCCGGGCCGGTTGCCGATGATGGTCGCGTTGCTGCCATCTATGCGCACGCCCGCGAAGCTGCTGAACAGCAGGTCGTGTACCGGCTCGGGTTCCATCACCAGCAGCGCCAGGCAGTCCTGCCAGAGGTCGCGCCAGCCGCGGCCGCCGCGACCGTAATCGTGGGCCGGCAGGAACGAATTGCCGAACAGACGGCGCAGGGTCGGCTGGACCGCCACCCATTTCAACCAGCTATCGAAGCGCGGATCGGCGGTGCGGAAGGCCAGCGGCGCGACCACACCCTGCCAATGTAAGCGCGTACGTTCGAGCCGATCAGCGAAAGCAGCCGCGCTGCCGTAACGTCGGACCAACTCATTTATGTCAACGGAGCCTTCGGCCAGCACGACGAGAATCAGCACGTACGAGCGCGATTCGCCCGGGGCCAGGGCCACATCCGCGAAACGCAGCGCGCCGATGGCTTCGTAGCCGTCCACAGCCGCGCCCGCACCTACCCCAACCGTTTCGGGCTGCACCACCGCGGCCGGCCACTCCAGGCTGCCGCCCTCGCCGATGAAGTCCTCGACGACCGGATAGAAGCTGGCCGGCGCCGCGCCGTTACCTTCTGCGCCCAGCACGGCATAGGTCATACTGTTGGGCCGGTGGCCGCGCTCATCAAAGGTGAGGGTCGGGCACACCTCGATGCCGTGGCGGACGGTGCGGATGCGGTGCAGCAGCGAGGTGACATGCCGGTGGTCGCGCAGGTTGTCGGCCGAGCGGCCGTAGATGGGGATGGCTGCGGTCGGGGTGAGCGTCAGGGGCGCAGACCCGATGTTGGTCAGCGTCACCTGCATCAGCTCCACCGGGTCACCGGGTGACGCGTCACCGGGGGACGGTTCACCCGCGGGCACGAAGTTCACGATCTCTGCGGCCAGGCCGAGACGCGCGTTGCGCCGCGTGACCTTGTGCCACAGCAGCCCGGCTTCCAGCGTGACCGTCTCGTCGGAGTCCGCTGCAAACGTCTGCGCCACCTGCGGCGCAGAGTTGCCCGTGGCCGACCAGGCCCCATGCCCCGCGATATTCACCCAGAAGTTGCGCGCCGAACGCGTGTTGTGCAGGTCCTCCACGGAGACCGGCAGGGTCAGGAAGCTGTTCTGGCCCGTCTTGCAGTCGCCATACAGCATCGGCGTCACCGCGGACATCATCCCGGCCTCATTGACCAGCGGGAAGTAGAGGTAGCTCGTCCGGTGAGGCGTATCGAGGCGGAACGTGCCGTCGGGGCCGGTGAACTGCCAGCCGGTTGTCGCGTTATCTCTCATCGGTTATCACTCCAAGCTCATCTCGATCCGCCGGATCTCGCCGCTGCGGACCATCGCGGCATAGGGCGCAGGGATCACGTCACCCTGTAGGGTGATACGGTCACCCTGCAGGGTGAGTTGGTCGCCGTTCGCCAGGTGCACCGTCGCGGCAGCCACCTGCGCTGCGCCGGTGAGGGGCCCGGACTTTCGGTAAGTGACCTCGCACTGCCCCAGGAACGTGAAGGTCAGCGTACCATCCTCCCGGAAGAGCCAGTCCGGCAGGACCGGTCTGAACGCCAGACACAGTTCGCCGTCGCGCAGGCAGAAGGGCTGCGGCCCCACCATCATCAGCGACCACATGCTGAGGAACTCGGCAGTGGCGCCGGTGAGGCGGGCGACATACCCGCGGCCGTGCAGCGCGGCATCGGGATGGGCGCTGCTGACGATGAACGAAGAGTTCTCCAGCGGGCTGCGGCCATAAGTCTGCGGATCGAAGAACGGTACGAGGCCGCGGCGGATGTCGGTGAAGAACTCGTCGCGCAGCCCCGCCCGCAAGGTCGCCAACAGGTACTTGTAGGCCATGTGCAGGAATACGGATTCGTTCTCCAGCCAACCCGGCGTGAAGGCGCGCAGCCGGCCGATCTCGGGGGAGCAATCCGCCAGCGGCGCGTTGGTCTTGTACATGCCCAGCGCGGCGTCGAAGAGCGGTCCGGCCTTCACCTGTTCGTAGATGAGGCGAGTGCGTGCGAGGTCAGCCTGATAAGCCATCATGGCGTGCACCGGCCCCTCCAGGAACGGGGGCAGGGTTTGCAGTTCAAAATGGGTCACGCGCACGAAAGGCCGGCCCTGGCCGTCACGCAGCGGCTCGCCGGCCGCCCCGGTCATGACCTCGTAATCGCGCGCTTCGTGGACGAAGTAGGTGGGCGGGATGCCGCCGGCCAGCGCCTCGGCCCGCGCGATACCCGCGGCAACCTTGTCACGGAAGGCCTGCAGGATCGAGCCGAGATTCGCAGAGTCAATCGTCTCCGTGCGGCCGTCGAAGCCCAGGCGGACGCGCTGCCGATAAGCCTCGCGCGCAGTCGCCACGGCATCCCAATAGCGGTGATCACGCTCGGCGTCAAACGCGCGCTGGTAGGCAGTAAGCTGCGTCACGACCTCGCGCAGCAGCCCAGCCAGCTCGATGGGCAGAGCGACACCCTCCTCCCGTCCCCCTCCCTGCGAGGGAGAGGAGGGCAGGGGGGTGAGGTTCCCCAGCAGGAAGTCGAGCAGACGCAGCAGTTCATAGGTCTCTGACAGCGATGAGCCGAACAACCCCGGCAGGCCGTTGAGCGCGTCACACCAGCCCGGCTTGCCCGCCTCCATCTCGACGCCCATGCCAGACGGGTCGAGGGTGGCGAACTTGAGCAGCGCGAGGCCGGTCAGCTTGGCGAAGACGGTGCTCGTGAAGACCTCGCCCTCCCCCTGGCCCGCCCGCGCGAGGTGGCGCGGGTGGGGTCCACCGGCAAGCCGATGCGCCAATTCCTCGTCTTCCAGAAGTGCCCCATACTGGCGCACCTGGCCGTTCGCCAGCAGCACAGTCTTCCGCTCGCGCGGCTGCACGAACGCCGCACCTTGATAATAAGGCACGGTCTTCTCGAACAACAACTCGTCTTGGCGGTCCGGGTAGATTGCCAGGTACGCGTCCAGCAGATCAAGATTGTAGAACCAATGGTCAACCCAGTAGCCCTCGGTAAACGTCGCCGCGAACTCCCAGTCGGCCTGGGCCGCGGCCGCTTCGACGAGGGCCGCCGGCGGCACGGTCAGGCGGATGCCGTGTTGCGCAACCGTCTTGAGCAGAGAGCCGGCCGTGAAGGGGTTGCTCAGCAGCGGACGCAGCAGATCAGGCCGGTCCACCAGCGCAAGCACCGCCGCTTGCCGCTCAGACGGGATCGTGAACCGGCTGCCCAGCACGGTGAGCGGGTTATAGCCGTCGGGTTGGATCAAACTGAGGAAAGCCAGGAACTCCTGATCACCGACCGCAGGGTTGAAGAGCACATCGGAGCGCCGATTCTGGTTGACATCCCGATAGCTCGCGTTGCCCTGTGAGTAGAACTCGGCCGGCAGGAGGAACGCGTTGTAGTCGCGCTCCAGGTCGCCGTGCCGGCGGCCGTAGAGGTGGTAAATGTGGCCGTCCAGGGACACGGGCCAGCCGCCGCGCAGGATGTTGTCGAGCATCGCCTGCCGGCAGTACGCGTCGAAACGCGAGTCGCCGGTTTGCGTTGAAATGGAAGCGGTCAACTGCGCGGCCAGCGCCTGCGCCTCGGCGCGCTTGGCGGCGACAAATACGGGATCGGCCAGGCGCGCCCGCGCCCGGTTGATGACCTCCACCTCGCCCACGTGGCCGATGATGGCATAGAGCGTCAGCGCTTCACCCGGCGCCAGCGTGGCCGCGGCACCGGCAAACCCGCAGGGCGTCCGGCACAGCGGGACCTGCGGCGCGGCAGCCAACTCGGCCAGCGAGCCGGCGAGGAAGCGATCGGGATAGCTGAGGGCGGTGTTGGGACCGAAGATCACCGTAGGATCGACGAACAGCAGGGGTGAACCGCCGTGTTGACCCCCACCCGTGAAGGCGAGGTAGAAATGCCCCGCCTCGAATGTTTCCACCTCGGCGCGATCCGCAATGCTGGCCTGCACCCGATAGAACGGGATGCCCTGGGCCAGGTTGGTGACCGCCATCCACGCCTCAGCGGTGCGGCCGATCTCCTTGAGCATCCCGTTCGTCACACCGAATGGAATGATCGCCGGCAGGCCGTCCAGTAGTTCGATCGCGACCGGTTGTGCGGCGATGTTTTTGACCGTCACCTGGCGCACCAGCGCGGCGAAGCCTTCGCCGGGCAGGATGAAGTACACGACGTTGGTCTGGAGACCATGCACCGGGCTCGCTTCTTCCAGTTCCAGCTCGTTCGGCGCGATGAACATGCGGCGAGGCCTCACCTCCGACCCCTCTCCTTGCAGGAGAGGGGCTGAGGGTGAGGTCGGCGCTACCGCGGAAAACGGCTCGTAATACCTATCACCGGCCTGGTCGCGCAGCTTGATGAAGGTGCGGAATCCCATGTACGGCGTCATCTGATACGCCTTGTTCGCCGGCTGGAACTCCATAATGGGGTTGTCCTTGCTTTCCACGCCGAAGCCGGCAATGGCCTGGCCGCGGTTGACGTAGAACGCCCAGAGGGGAATGCCCAACGGCCCCGCGATCCCCGGCAGGAAGCTGGCAAACGAGGGAAAAGCGTCGAAATCCTCGATGACGAAACGGTTCTGAGGGTCGAAATGATGTTGGGTCATGGTGTGTTCGCTTTCAATTTGCACCGCCTGCGAGCTGATGCAGGCGGTGCAAAGTTCCGCTCAGGAGGCTTAGGGTCTGTAAAAGTATTACTTCCTGCTCTGGCCGGTCTCCGACCGTGCCAGCGGCGGAACTTATTCTTTTACGAGCCCTTAGTGTCTACCGAAAAGTCGTAGTCTAGGGCCTTGTGCCCGTTAGTACGCCCACAAGGGGCTATGCTACCCCTTTTTCGGATAGGCACTTATGTGAATCAGGGCACGAAGGCGAAGTCGTCGAAGTAGTAGGTCGATGCGCCGCCGATCTGTGCGCCGGTCTTGCCGAAGTTCGGGAACACCGACATGCGGTTGTAGGTCGTCGCCAGGTTCAGCGGCGCGGTGCCCGCAGCCGGGTTGGCGAAGTCGAAGGTCAGCGTCTCCCAGGCGTTTGCCACCGTGGTCGTCGCCTCCGTCTCGCAGCTCTTGCTGCCGTCCGCCGCGTCCTCCACCTTCAGCCGGATCGGCACGCCTGCCGTGGGCGACCACACCCGCACCGTGATCGTCTTGGCCGTCGCGGTGAACGGAATCGGTGCGAGCGAGTTGCCCGGCTCCGTCGAGACCGTCACGCCCGCCCACAGCTCCGCCGTGGCCGACTTGGCCACCTGGGCCACCTTGTTCGTGCCGCCCGCCGGGTCGGTCACCACGCTCGCCGCCTCGGCCCCGCCGAAGCCCGTCAGCGTGTACGTCACCGCCGGGTCGTCGAACGTCACCGGCAGCCCGTTCAGCACAACACCGCCGCCCATCGCAAAGTCGTCGAAGTAGTAGGTCGACGCGCCGCCGATCTGTGCGCCGGTCTTGCCGAAGTTCGGGAACACCGACATCCGGTTGTAGGTCGTCGCCAGGTTGAGCGGCGCGGTGCCCGCGGCCGGGTTGGCGAAGTCGAAGGTCAGCGTCTCCCAGGCGTTTGCCACCGTGGTCGTCGCCTCCGTCTCGCAGCTCTTGCTGCCGTCCGCCGCGTCCTCCACCTTCAGCCGGATCGGCACACCCGCGGTGGGCGACCACACCCGCACCGTGATCGTCTTGGCCGTCGCGGTGAACGGAATCGGTGCAAGCGAGTTGCCCGGCTCGGTCGAAACGGTCACGCCCGCCCACAGCTCCGCCGTCGCCGACTTGGTGACCTGCGCCACCTTGTTCGTGCCGCCCGCCGGGTCGGCCACCACGCTCGCCGCCTCGGCCCCGCCGAAGCCCGTCAGCGTGTACGTCACCGCCGGGTCATCGAACGTCACCGGCAGCCCGTTCAGCACGACACCGCCGCCCATTGCGAAGTCGTCGAAGTAGTAGGTCGACGCGCCGCCGATCTGCGCACCGGTCTTGCCGAAGTTCGGGAACACCGACATGCGGTTGTAGGTCGTCGCCAGGTTCAGCGGTGCGGTGCCCGCAGCCGGGTTGGCGAAGTCGAAGGTCAGCGTCTCCCAGGCGTTCGCCACCGTCGTTGTCGCCTCCGTCTCGCAGCTCTTGCTGCCGTCCGACGCGTCTTCCACCTTCAGCCGGATCGGCACACCCGCCGTGGGCGACCACACCCGCACCGTGATGGTCTTGGCCGTCGCGGTGAACGGAATCGGTGCGAGCGAGTTGCCCGGCTCGGTCGAGACGGTCACGCCCGCCCACAGCTCCGCCGTCGCCGACTTGGTGACCTGCGCCACCTTGTTCGTGCCGCCCGCTGGGTCGGTCACCACGCTCGCCGCCTCAGCCCCGCCGAAGCCCGTCAGCGTGTACGTCACCGCCGGGTCGTCAAACGTCACCGGCAGCCCGTTCAGCACAACACTCTTCGTGTCGTAAACTTGATCGAGAGAGGCCGCGGCCGTGTTGGCATTGTAGGCAAGGTCGTAGAACTTGCCCGCCGCCACGCTGACGGTGATCGTGCCGGTCGCATTCGCAGGCGGCGTCACAACCAACGTCGCCAGCGTGCCGCTGACGCGCGTGAAGGTGCCCGCTGCGCCGCCCGTGACCGCGATGTCATCGGCGGTGAAGCTCGTGCCGATGTCTTCGCTGAACGTGAAGGTGAACGTGACCGGGCCCGCCGCCGTCTGGCCGGCCGCGCTGCTGGTGATGTCCACCGTTGGCGGCGTGGCATCGTCGTACGTCAGGCGCACCTGGTCGAGCAGCACCGGAGTGCGCAGGGGAGCCGGTACGCCGAAGCTGATCGACCGCACGGCCGACGGGTCCAGCGTGGTTCCCACCGCGTCCTTGAAGGCGGTGAAGGGGAGGCTGATCTGCTGCCAGCCGCTGAAGTTGTCGACGAACGACGTCGCAAACGACACGGGCTGCGGCGCAGCCTGGTAGAGGCGCACGTAGTCCACCAGGGTCTGCTGCGGGAAGACCGTGTCGGGGCTGACTGCCCCGCCGAAGTTGCCGCCGACCGCCACGTTCAGCAGCATGTAGAACGGGTGGTTGTAGACCCACTGCTTGCCCGCAAGGAACGGATCGGCCGGGGTCGCCGTGAAGTAAGCGACGCCGTCCAGGAACCAGGTGATCTTATTCGGCTGCCATTCCACCGCGAAGGTATGGAATTCATCGGCGACCGGTTTGCCCAGATCGACGACCTTGCCGTAGCTGTTGCCGCCCGAATAGCCGGGGCCGTGCAGGGTGCCGAAGATCTCGTTGGGCAGGCGCCCGACGTGCTCCATGATGTCGATTTCGCCGGTCAGCGGCCAGCCGACCCGGTCGATGTCCGTGCCGAGCATCCAGAACGCCGGCCAGAGCCCGGCGCCGACGGGCACTTTGACGCGCGCCTCGACCCGGCCGTAGGCGACCTCGAACCGGTTCTTGGTCAGCAGCCGCGCCGAGGTGTACTTGCAGGGTCCATAGTAGCACTGCAGCGAGCCGTCAGCTGCCGCGGTGGTGATTACCAGGTGGCCCTGGCCGTCGGTGGATGCGTTCGTGCCGCCTGGGGTGTAATACTCCAGCTCATCGTTGCCCCAGCCGGGGATGCCGTTGACGGTGCCGTCGCCGACCTCGTTGCCCCAGACGCGCGGGTTGGGCGGGGCGCCGGCAGCCGTATTGAACTCATCGCGCCAGACAAGCTGCCAGTTCGCGGGATTGGTCGGAGCCGCCAGGTCGTTGGTCAGCGCAACCTGGACCGCTTTGCCGCTGTTGCGGCCGTAGTACCAGAAGCTCAACCCCGACGCGGCGCTCCAGTCCTGGCCGACAGGGAAGGTGCGGCCAAAGCGTTGGGTGGGCGGCGCGGCGGGCTGCTGGACAGGCGGGGGTGCTGCGAGACCCTTGTGCGCCATGAGCGGCAGATAGCTGAGGCGCTGTGGACCGACCTGGAGCACGTGCTCGTACGCGCCCTGGCCCGGCAGCGCCAGCATGTCGCCCGCGGCAATCTCCGGGTTGGACAGGGCCGCGCGCGGGGTCGCGGACCAGAGGTACGGATAGGTCTCGAAGTCGTCCAGCAGCGGCGGGTAGTACGCCTCATTGTCCAGGATGTTCACCCGCGCCAACGGCGGCATGCCCATCGCGAGGCCGCCGGTCGGGTTGGACAGCTCGACCAGCACGCCGCGTTCGCCCTGGAACTTGGCGTCGTCAATCGTCTGCACCGCGAACGACTGCTGGGTGACGCCCGGCGGGAAGGTCAACGTACCGGAGGTCGGCACATAGTCGCGATTCGCAACTGCGGGGCCGGAGGTCGTCGCATAATCCACCGTCACCACATCGGCGGAAGGCTTGCTGAGCTTGGCCGTGATCGTTGCAGCATCGCCCTCGGTGACCGGATAGTTGAGCGTATTAAAGCCGACCGTCAGCGGCTTGACTGGTGCAACACCGTAGACCGATACATCGTCCAGGTAGTAGGCCTTTGCGCCGCCCGTGCCCAGCGTGCCGAAGCCCCAGCCGTGCACCTCGGTCAGCCCGAAGCCGTCGTTCGGCGCGCCGTTGCCGATCTCCTTGCGGGTCATGCTGGCGAACGGGAGCTCGATCAGCTTCCAGCCGGTGAAATCGTCCTTGAAGGCCAGGGTCCAGCGCTCGGCGTCGTCCCTGGTCGAGCCGGGGTTACGGTTGTCGAGCACATCCATGAACAGGTCAGTGCCCGTCCCCGTGCCGTAGAGATAGAAGGAGATGCCTGCGTACGCGCTCCAATCCTGGGTCACCCAGGCCGTGGCCCCGGCATTCTCGAAGGCATGGGTGACGCCGGCCCATGCCACGACATTGAGGTCCAGCTTCAGAACATGGTTCCCCGCGCCCCGCCCCGGCACTGACGGCGCCGGATCCGCATTGGTGGTCGAGATTGCAGCCGTGCTGTTGGGGTCCGCGAAGGTGTTGAACCCGATCGGCACCGAACCATCCTGCCCGGCCGGCAGCCCGGCCTCGAAGTCGTCCACGAGGGGCAGCGCGGCGCTCGCGGCCGCCACCCGCGCCTGAGCCTGCGGGCCGGGGAGCACGAGCGCGCCGCCGAGCAGCAGACTCAGAATCGCGGCCAAATTAACAAAAGTGGTCGTTAGCTTCATGACTGAACTCCTCTGACGATATGGGCTCTGCGGGTTCATGGAACCCGCAGAGCTTGGCGTTACGAGTCCGCCACCTGAAAGACCCGTACGTAGTCCACCTGCAACTGCGTGGGGAAAGCCGTGTCGAGGCCGATCGTGCCGCCCAGCGTGCCTCCTATCGCCAGGTTCAGGATGATGAAGAACGGCTGGTCAAAGACCCACTGGCGGTCGCCTACATCGGCGCTGGTCAGTGTGAAATACTCGGCGCCGTCATAGAACCATTTGATCTGGCCGGCCTGCCATTCGATGGCGAAGGTGTGGAAATCGTCGGCGAGGTTGTAGGTCTGCCGGTTCCACCGGCTCAATCCGAGCGCGCCCGAATAGCCCGGCCCGTGGGCAGTGCCCATGACCAGGTCCGGCTCACGGCCAACGTACTCCATGATATCAATTTCGCCGCAATCGGGCCAGTTCGTGCCGTCGAAGCCTGCGCCTAACATCCAGAACGCGGGCCACAGCCCTGCGCCGGCGGGCACCTTGATGCGCGCCTCGATCCGGCCGTACTGGAATTCCTGCAGCCCTTGCGTCTTCAGCCGCGCTGAGGTGTAGTAGGAGCCCTCGTACTTTTCCTGCCTGGCCTCGATGATGAGCAGACCATCCTCGACGTGCGCGTTTTCCGGCCGGTCGGTGTAGAATTGGGCCTCCCCATTGCCCCACCCCGAGCCGCCGAGGTCGTAGGTCCAGTTGGCCTTGTCAACCGCCTTGCCGTCGAATTCGTCGTGCCAGACCAACTGCCAACCCTCCGGCACAGGGACGGGCGTGGCAGCGGGCGCGCAGGCTGTCAGCAGCAGTATCAGCGTCAGGAGAAGGGTTACGGCACGTGTCTTCTTCATTTTGTCCCTTCGGTTGTTTCGGGCGGCCGGGAGCCGCCCGAAACAACTGTGAAAACAGACTCCAGTACCTCGTCACGGTGAACATGATGTGCCGTCTAGTACCTCGCCACGGTGATCATGATGTGTAGTCTAGGGCCTTGTGCCCGTCCGGACGCCCACGCGGCTACGCCCACAAGGGGCTACGCTACGTTCCTCAAAATCAGCGTGGCGCACTACTAGGGCCTTGTGCCCGCCCTGACGCACACGCAGCTACGCCCACAAGGGGCTACGCTACGCTCCTCAAAATCAGCGTGGCGCACTACTAGCCTTTGACCGCGCCTTGGGTCAGGCCGGACACGATGTAGCGCTGCAGCACCAGGAAGATGATGACCATCGGCAGCGTCATGATCAGGACCGCGGCTGCCAGCGTCGGCCAGTTGCTGCCGTAGACGCCCTGGAACACGATCATGCCGCGCGTGATGGGATAGTAGTTCTGGTTGGTCAGGTAGATGGTCGGCAGGATCAGCTCGTTCCAGATGCCGATGGCGTGCAGCACGGCCACCGTGGCGATGGCCGGCTGGATCAGCGGGAAGACCACGGTAAGCACGAAACGGAAGTAGCCGCAGCCGTCGATCGCGGCCGCCTCATCCATCTCTTTCGGAAGGGTCTTGATGTAGTTGACCAGGATGATGATCCCGATGGGGTTCACCAGGAACAACAGGACGTAGCCGAACGGGTTGTTGTACAGCCCCAACGACAACATCAGCTGGAACTGGGGAATCAACGCCACGGGCAGGAACAGGGCGATCACGAACAGGGTCAGCAGGACCTTGGCGCCCTTGACGTAGCCGCGCGAGATGGGGAACGCGACAAACACCGCCGTGACAAGGTAGATGACCGTCGCGGAGACCGTGTAGAGCACGGTGTTGGTCAGGTACCGGGGGAAATTGGCCCTCGTCCACGCCTCGGTGAAATTCTTGAAGTTCAGCGACGTGGGCAGGGAGGTCGCGTTCTTCATGAAGTCGGGCAACGTCTTCAGAGACGTGCTGACCAGCATGAGCAGCGGGCCCAGATAGATGATCGCGAAGAGCACCAGGAGCACATAGGAGAGGATGCGTCCCCAATTGATCGTCCTGGTATCGGTCACCTTCCGGGCAGTTGGTGCAGTCGCAACAGTTGTGCTCATCCCATGACCCTTTCTTCTCTGCGCCGCAGCACGGTCTGGACGATCATGCCGATCACCAGCACGAGGATGAACAGCACGATCGAGGCGGCTGCAGCATAGCCTTGCCGGAACGCACTGGTGACGCTGCCGGAGGTCTGACCGAAGCCTTGGGCGAAGATCAGATAGCCGAGAACCTGTGTCCCGTTGCGGTAACCGAGGAGCACCAGGAACAGTTGCCAGGCCTGAAGCGAGCCGATGATGTTCAGGAGCAGGTTGGTGTTCACGACCGGCGTCAGGAGGGGCCACACCACGTTGCGGAAGACGTGCCACGAGCCGGCGCCATCGATGCGCGCCGCCTCGTAAAGTTCGTCCGGAATGGTCTGGAGGCCGGAGATGAAGATCATCATCGTCGTGCCCATGTTGGCCCAGATCTGCACGACGATCACCCAGGCGAACGCCTGGCTGGCCTGCCCGCCGAGAAACTCAGACTTCAGCCCGAACAGGCCCAACAACTGGGCCATCGGGCCGCCCAGGGGGTAGAGAAAGAGGGACCAGATCAGGCCCTGGATTACCGCGCCCAGGATGACAGGCATGAAGTAGACGGTGCGGAAGAAGTTGACGCCCCGCAGCTTCTGATTCACGAGCAGGGCAATGACCAGCCCCAGGGTGAACTGGATGGTCGTCACGAAGAAGCAGAAGATCAGCGTACGCCAGAGCGCGCTGTAGTTGTCGAGCGAGGCCTGGCCCATGAAGAGGAATTCGCGATAGTTCGCCAACCCCACCCAGTTGATGGGCGCACCCTTGATGCCGGTGGCATCGGTGAACGAATAGACGGCGGTTGCGAGCGACGGGCCCAGGCTGATCAACAGGTAGAAGAAGATCCCTGGCAGGAGCAACAGATAGGGCAGCCACCTGGACCTGCCGTGACCGAAGTGATAGTTCATGGCGTGCCTCCATGCGATATGGCTGTGGGCTTCTCGAAGATCGGACGAGAAGCCCACAGCGGGAAGGCCGGTCCGGCTGACGGCCTACTGGTTCGCGTCCAGCCCGGATTGCAGGTCAGCCTGCACCTTGTTCGCCAGTTCTTGCGGGTCGTCGTATTCGCCGAACGGCTTGAAGTACGAAGCCCAGGGGTTGGCGTACTGGCCGGCGCCCTTCGGCGCGATCCAGTACTGCTCGAAGCCCACGCGGAAGTTGGCGAGATACGGTGCAACTTCCTGGCCGATCTTGGTTTCCAACTTGGCGCCCGGCTGGGTGGGGATGAAGCCGACCGCATTGGCAAACGCCTGGTAGTTGGCCGGGGCCGAGAACTCGGTCAGGTACTTCATGGCCGCGTCCGTGTTGGCGGTCTTGGCGGCTACGGCCCAGCCCTGGTCGTACTTGCCGAACAGGTACTTGTTGTCGTCGGCGTTGTCGCTGCCGGGGAAGGGGATGTAGCCCCACTCGAAGGCCGGTTCGGCCGCGTCGATGGCCGAGGCGTACCAGGTGCCGCCGGGGAACATGGCGACCGCACCGGAGGCAAAGCGCCCAGGCGCCGCGTCACCCGCGATGCCGCTGGCGCCCGATTCCATCATGTCCTGGGTGTAGACCTTCATCCGCTGCCACATGTCCAGGGCCTTGGCATCGTTCCACTTGATGCTGCCGGTCCACAGCCCCTCGACCAGGGCGGCCTGGTCAGGATAGAGCGCGCCCGTCAGGCCGTACGCGCCCACGAAGATGGGCCAGCCGTCCTTGCCGCCCGCGGTCATGCACGGGATGTTGGCTGCTTTGAAGGTTTCGCAGGCAGCCACCAGCTCGCCCCAGGTGGTGGGGACTTTAACATTGTTCGCAGTGAACATGTCCTTGTTGTAGTAGATGCCGCTGTAGGAAACGCGGCCCAGGTTGATCGAATAGACCTTGCCGTTGTAGGTACCGGCGTCCTTGATCGTCGCCTCGTCGTAGTTCTTGACGAACGGCTGATCCGTGAGGTCCATCAACAGGCCGGCCTCGATCAGGGTCTGCCAATTGGGCTGGGTGACGTTCTTCATGTACGGCTGGGCCGCATTCGCGAAGCCGAAGATATCTACGACATCCACGTCATTGGCGGTCAGCCGGGTCTGGGTGACGGTGCTCAGGTCGTTGGCGTTCACGACCGACATATCCACGGTGATGTTGGGATATTTGGCCTGGAACTTCTCATTGAAGGTGTTCATGAACTCCACCATGGGCGGATTCTGGTGGACGAGCACCTTCAGGGTCACTTTGGCATCCGCAGCGGGGGCCTGGGCCGCTCCGCCTGCTGCCGTGGACGGCGCCGGGGTGGCCGAGCCGCCGCAAGCGGACAGCACGGTTGCCAGCACGATCAACATGCTGACGAGGGTCACGATCTTCCTGGACATGAGAGTCTTCTCCTTATACCGGATTATGAAAGGATTGGTTGGAACAACATCTAGCTGATCACGATTTGGGATTATCAATGGGCTGCGCCACCTCCTTCGGAAATCCTGAAAGCGCTTCCAGTCACTGGCGAAGGAATCGCTGGCGAAAGGATTGCTGGCGAAAGGATCGCTGGCGAAAAAAGAAGGTGCGGCTCATGCGCTGGTATCCTGGTCCGGCCGATCCAGGGCCGATTCACTGGTGCGGCTGGCGGCCAGGAGCCGCGCGATGGGATTGGGCTGGTAGCCGTGTTCGCCGATAACCTGCCAGACCCGTTCGCGCACTTCGGGCCGCACGTGGGGATGTCCGTTGATGACGCGCGAAGCGGTCGAGCGTGAGACGCCCGCCAATTGAGCGATTTGCTGAAGGGTGAGTGTCATGCTGTCCCCCGCACATTGGGCTGGGATCGCTTCCACAACTGAACATGATTCTATCGGGTTAATTGAAGGGGGGCTTGCCCAAAAGCGTACGGAACATGCAGGATTCCGCTAAGATGCAAGAATTGGGGGGGAAAAGAGGCCGCGGGCCAGGCGGGTGCACAGTGCCCGGCACGCGCAAAGCGAGGGTTACGAGCGCCGATATGCCTCCGGCGACACACCCGTCTCACGGCGGAAGATGCGACTGAAATAGCTGCTGCTGGAGAAGCCCACGTCCAGCGCAATCTCGGTGATGCTCTTGTGCGTATTTGCCAGCAGTTGGCGGGCCTGCTCCACACGATAACGGTTGAGGTAAGCCACCGGCGTCAGGCCGAGTTCCTTATGAAAGCAACTGGTGAGATAGTCATCGCTCAGGCCGACGTGCGCGGCGATTGCCTGGCGCGAGAGCGGCTCGGCGTAGTGCGCCTGAATATAGGCCATCGCCTGGCGCACCAGGCGTTGCGCTTCGCTGCTCAAGACCCGCTTGCGCGCCAGCGCGCCGTCCAGGTGGGCCAGCGTTTCTTCGAGGTTGAATACGCCCTTGCTCAACACCCGCGTTACACCGATATTCAACCGGCTCATCTCCGGCTCGGTGAGCGTCTGACCGGTGACGACGATGACCGGGATGGTGCGCGTGGCCTCGCGTTCCCGCATTGCTGCCAGCACGGCAAAGCCGTCCATTTCCGGCATCATCAGATCCAGCAGCACCAGATCGACGTGTTCGCGCTGCAGGATGTCCAGCGCCGCCAACCCGTTGCGCGCTTGCAGCACACGATTGGCAGGCGAATGTCGGCGCACGATGCGCGCGTGCATCTCCAGGGTGTCCGGGTCATCGTCGACCACCAGAAACACGCGCTGCGACGTCGGGGAGGACACCGCATCCGGCAGCAGCCACTGCTGATCGAGCGCGCGCGTCAGCTCGGCCAGTTCGATCGGCTTGGTGAGATAGTCCAGTTCCAGGACTGCGCCGCTGTCCTGCGAGAGCGCGTAGAAGAGCACAGGAATCTCCTGTGTTCTGGAGTCGGCCTTAAGCATCTTCAGCACATGCCAGGCCTGATCCGATGCCTGGGTCACATCGAGCACAATCGCGGTGGGGGGTGCGGCCAGGAGCAGAGGTTGCCAGTTCGAGGGCTGATCCGGCAGGGCCATCTGCACCTCAAAGCCGTGCTGCTGTAAGTGCACGCGCAGGCGCTCGCTGGTGTCCGGCGACGGGGTAAGCACCAGGACGCCCCCTTCGCTCCCCGCCGCCGACGCGGCAACCGGTACCTGGACGGCCGGCGGTTCGACGACCGGCAAGGTGAAGTAGAAGGTCGAGCCAGCGCCCTCGTGCCCGGTAGACTCCACGCCGATCGTGCCGCCGTGCAGCTCGATCAGACGCCGGCAGATCGCCAGCCCCAGGCCCAGGCCGCTGTAGCCGCGGGTGATGCTCCGCTCCGACCGGCGGAAGTCCGCGAAGATCGCGGCCTGCTCCTCTAGCGGGATGCCCAGCCCTGTGTCGCGCACGCTGACGGTGACAGACCCGGCGCCAAGCTCCACCGCCAGGGAGACTTCTCCGTACGTCGTAAATTTGATAGCGTTGCTGATGAAGTTCAGCGCCACCTGTGATAGCCGGGTGCGATCGCCCCAGACCCACGGCCCCGATTCGGGAAGGGTCGCACGCCATCCGAGCCCCTTATCCGCCGCAAGCCTCCGACCGGTCTCCACCGCCGTCTGTAGAGTCTGTCCCAGATCCACGAGCTGATTGGTCAGCCGCAACTGTCCGGCATCGCTGCTGGCAAGGTCCAGCACGTCACCAATCAGCCGGCCCAGATGCTGAGCGTTGGCGTTCAGGCGCGCCAGATCGTTCAGCGCGGCCGGGGGCAGCGGCAGAGCGCCCCGCTCACTGTCGCGCAGGAGGATCTCGCCCAGACCGACAATCAGGTTCAGCGGCGTGCGCAACTCATGGCTCACGGTCGAAAGGAAACGGCTCTTCATCCGGTCCGCTTCTTCGGCCAGGCGCCGGCCCTCAGTGGCCTCACGATACAACTGTGCGGTGTTGAGGGCGCCGGCAATCTGTTGTGCGATCGCACCATAGAGCTCCAGATGACCGGTATCGAACGCCACGTATCCCAGCTGGCCGTGCGGGTTCACCAGCGGCAACAATGCCTGACTGAAGGGCTGCTCGGCCGCGCAGAGGCCGGCAGGTGGATAGTCTCGGGTGGGGAAACGGCACGTCGGCTGTCCGGCGGCTGTGACGGAGCGCAGGGAGCTCCATGCCACGGGGTCCTCGCCTTCAGCCTCAAAAAGGGCCACGACCGCAGTTCGGATGCCCATTTCGGGCAAGTGCTGCGCCAAAATCTGATAGACTTGGGTTTCGTCAAGCGCGGTGAGGAGGCGCGCCGTCAACAGCCCGATGCGGCCGTCCGTCCAGCTTTGGTCCACGACAAACTGCTGCCTCTGGCGCAGTGTGGCGGCGCTGATTGCCACGCGCGCCTGCTCCAACAATTCCCGCGCGAAATCCCGCGTCGCAGGCTGGTCCCAGTCGGCCAACAGGGCAGGCATCTCGCAGCCCAGCTGCGAGAGCACCCCTTGCCAGATATGTGTGTCAATCCCCTCCCCGGCCGTGGCGCGGAGCAGATCAGCCAGATTCTGTTGGAAGACAGACACCTCGCGCTGTTCGACACTCAGGATGAAGGCATGGACAAGATCGTGACAGCGTTGGCGCATGGCTGTCGCGTAAGAGCCCTGGGTCTCAGCCAGGACGGTCTCGACCATTGCCTGCACCAGGCGCGCGCGTCGATCAGCCGACTGACTCGTCTCGACCGCAGATTCCGCCGACCCAGAAGGTAGGCGCTGGGCACGAAGAGCCGTCCAGCCACAGCCGCACGATTCACGCGGCACAAGACGGGTGGCAATCTTCACGGGTTCGACCGCTGCAGGCCGGCCGTTAATCTGCTGCAGGAGCAGCTCGACCGCGCGATAACCCATGTTGACCAGGGGAATGTGGACGCTGGTTAACGGCGGTTCCTGCACCGCACATTCCGGGCGGTCATCGAAGCCGATGACCGCCACATCACGCGGAACGTCCAGACCGGCGCTGCGGAGTACTTGCAGTGCACCGAAGGCCGACTCATCGTTGCTCGCCAGAACCGCGGTGAACGCCGCACCTGAGTCGATGATCTGGCGCATGGCTGCTTCGCCGCCATCGTAGGTGTGCCGGCCGTAGGCCACCAGGCGCTCGTCAAAGCCCAACCCAGGTTGGGCCCCCAACCCAGGTTGGGCCGCCGGCGTATGCTGAGCGAGCGCGGTGCGATAGGCGGTCAGCCGGGCGCCGGTGTCACCGGACATATCTGCCGGGCTGCCGGCGATGAAGGCGATGCGCCGGTGGCCATGCTCGCTCAGGTGCTCCAGCGCAATCTGGATGCCCCCGGCATTGTCGGCAACAATCGTCGGGCCGTCTTCTCCGGAGCCAATAAATTGCACCGGGTGACCGGCCGCCCTCACCTGTTGCAGGTCATGCGAACGCGCTTCTGAATGCAGCGGATTGATCGCGATCAGGCCATCCGTGTTCCACGGCCCAATCGGAACAAAGTCGGTTTCTGGCGAAAGGAAGGGCCACGCGGGGCGCAGAGGATCGCTGGAGGTTGCGGTCGGCCCTAACCCGCAGCCTAAAAGGAGATTGCAGCCCAAGTCAGCCGCGGCCTGGCGGATTCCGCGAAAGATGGGGTTCAGGTAGCTCAACGGCCTGGCCGTCCAGTAGATTTGCCAGCCGGCCAGGACCCCAATGGTCGGACGGCTCCGATAGAAGGTCGGTGACACAAGATGCCTCATCGCTGCAAGACGCCACCGGCGCTAAGATTTATGGATCACATTCCGAGAGGATTATACTCCATAGAGCGGTTCCGGGAAACCGGCCGCGCCGCATACATCGCCGCGGCTTCGAGGACAGACCTGGCGCGCGCTACGCATCCACCTGGGCAACCACACGCAGCCTGGCGCGATCCAAAATCCGGATTTGCTGGCGTTCGACGTGGATCAGCCCAGCCAGCGCAAGTTTACGCAACGCACGGTTAACCACGTCCGGCACGGTGCCGAGGCGCGCCGCCATCTCGGCTTGCGTGGCCCAACGCCGGCGCTGGACTGCGTCTCCCTCCGCTCCCTGCAATAACAGCCGCGCCAGGCGCACTTCCACCGAATGCAGCGACAGGTCCTCCACCATGCGCATGAGGTGCATTACACGTCCAGCCAGGTCCTTCACAACCTGCCGCGCCAACTCTGGATGTTCATCCAGCATGCTCAACAGCACCGCGCGCCGAACGATCCAGACCTGGGAGGTCTCCAACGCAGTGACCGTGGCCTGATTCGGAGCATCGGTGAAGACACTGATCGCGTTGAATGCCTCGCCGGGGCCCAGCGTTTGCAGCACCTGCTCGCGGCCATCCAGCCCGATCTTGACGACCCGCAGCCAACCGCGTTCCACCACGTGTAAGCCCTCGCATGGCTCACCTTCCAGCAGGATCACTTGCCCCGCGTCATAGACGCGACGAGTTGCGGATTGCGCCACCAAATCCAAAGCAGCCGCGTCCATGTCGGAAAAGTAGGATACGGCCTTCAATAACCTGGCCGTGTTCTGCAGGGCCTCGTCTCTATCCATGTTGCCTCACATCCGTAGCGGTACACCTGATCGCGATTATACATCCGGTTGCTGCATTCCCGACTTAAGTCGTTCCGCCGCCGGCAGGCTGGGCTTATACTCGAAACAGTGACGCCTATTGAAGTTCACCAGAGGAGAAGCATAGAATGAAAAATACCCTGTACAAAATCGCCGCGATTCTCGCCCTGGTTATCGGCGCGATGGCGGTCTTCGCCGGCGGCAGCGCCCTGCTGGGCCGGGATCCGGGCTACTATGTGATCAACTGGCTGCTGCTCTACAACTACACGGCCGGTATTCTGACGGTCCTGGTGACCACCGTCCTCATCTGGACAAAGAGCAGGCTGGCCCTGCCCGCTGCCATCGCGACCTTCGGCGTGCATGCCCTGGTCATGCTTACCCTCCAGGTGGCCTACCGCGCGGTCGTCGCGACGGACAGTATCAGGGCGATGACCATACGCCTGATTGTGTGGGCCATCATCCTGGCCCTGATGTGGGTGCAGACGCGCAAGAACGAGACTCGGGTTCAACCTCTTGCCTCGTAGTTCGAGCGCATGGTTCACGGGAGGCGTGACGATGCAACACGACCCGGCCGTCCCGGATGAAAGCCTGCGTGCGGAGATCATGGCGGCCCTGGCGGTGGACAGCCGCACCGCCCACACCGGCCTGCGCGTCGGCGTGCTGCACGGCATCGTCCACCTGGCCGGTGCAGCCGACAGCCTGGCTGAACGCGCGGCAGCCGAAACGCTGGCCGCACAGACGCCGGGCGTACGCGGAGTCGTAAATCGGATCGCGGCGCCCGGCGCTCCCAGCCCAACGCGAAAGATCGACCTGAACCTGAAGACCAGGTAACAATCTTAAGGATGCGAGGTATTCACACGTGACGAAGTTCTTGAGCAAGTGGTTTCGCAAGTTCCATCGTTGGATCGCCGTGCCGACCGCAATCGCGATCCCGGTCGCTGTCGTCATCAAGCTGTTGGGGGATCCGCAGCTCGCAGCTACCTGGGAAAGGCTGGAGCAGATCCCATCCATCCTGATGCTGGTCATGGCCATCAGCGGAGCGTACCTGCTGCTACTGCCCTATATCGTCAAGGGGCAGCGCAAGAAGAAAACGGACGCCACTCCGAAGGGGAGACCATCAGTCGTGGCTGAATGACTTCAAATAGATGTATCCAATGTGCCGCCCGCGATCGAGGTCAAGAGCACAGTCGGCGCGGGCGATGCGGTGATCGCGGGGACCGTCGCGGGCAAGCTGCGCGGCCTGCCGCTGGCCGAATGTGCGCGGCTGGCAACGGCATTCTCCGTCGCCGCCCTCGGTCATATCGGGTCGGGGCTGCCATCGGTCGCGGCTGTCGAGGCCGCGCAGAAACGCGTGAACTACCCGCCGTTCTCGGCCCTGCACCTGCCCCGCGCTTGACTGAGAGGCAGGAATTGAACCGCGAAGACGCTAAGAGCGCAAAGCCAAGGCTTCAGTCTTAGAGGGCGTTTGAAAAGTCCGAACCCATACTCACGCAAAGGCGCAAAGGGCTGTAATTCCAACAGATCCTTAACAACCGAATAGCGTTAGCTGGTGTGGGGCTGGCGGTGGAAAGCAGCAGCCATCTGAGCGACAATGTGCTTAGCGAAGTACATTCCAGACCAGAAAGGCTGCTGCTATGACTGATTCTACCGCCAAACGGCGCCATCGCGGGCGTCAGACCCTCTCGCCCAATCAGCTCGACCAGGAGTTCGCCCAGGCCGCCGTGCTGCGCCAACAGCCGCAGCGCCGTGCCGCCAGCAGCCGGGGCCAGACCGAGTGGGCCAAACGGGAAGCTGATCGGTTACGGCAGGCGCGGCGCCAGCAGCTGCGCCGGTTGGGCTGGCCCAAGTTGCTCGGTGAACTCGTCCGGCGGCGGGTCAAGGCGGTGCGCTACTACGAACATTGGCGCCAGCACGGGCGTGAAGCGGCGGCGGCCAGCCGGTGTGCCCATAAGTTTCAAGTCAGCGTCCCCACCGTGCGGCGCTGGTGGCGCCTGTATCGCCAGGGTGGGGTGGCCGCCTTGCTGCCCAAACGGCCCGGCCCCGCGCCGGCCCCGCGCCAGATCGCCGTGGCGACCGAACTGCTGGTCGTCGCCTTGCGCCGCCTGCTGGGCTGGAACGAGAAACGCCTGGCGGCGGAGTTGGCCCAGCGCGGTCTGGCGCAGCTCAGTCACACCAGCATCGGCCGCATCTTCCGGCGCTATCACTTGCCCACCCGCACTTACCACAGCCTGGCCAAGTGCGATGGCATTCCCAGACAACGCTATGAGATGGCGATGCCCAACCAGCAGTGGCACATGGACTTTGCCGAAACCACCCTGCGCGATGGCACCCGGATCACCTTCGTCGTGCTCATCGATGACCAGTCGCGTTTCTGCCTGACCTGCCACACGGTACCCGATATGACCGTCGCCACGGCCCTGAGCGTCAGCGAGACGGCGTTCCAGCGCTTTGGCCGCCCCCAGCAGGTGGTCACCGATAACGGCCGGGCCTTTGTCAGTGTCTACGAGGACGTGCCCACCCGTTTTGGCCGCCAACTGCACGACTACGGCATCCGCCACTGCCGCACCGCCGTGTACTATCCCGAAGGCAACGGCAAGGCCGAAGCTATGGTCAAAATCCTGAAGCGGGAAGCCCTGCGCCAGCGCTGTGCCACGCAGGCCGAAGTCGAGGCGGCGCTGGCCGCCTTCGTGCCGTACTACAACTACTACCGGCTGCATGGCAGCCTGGCCTATCACACGCCTGCCTCGCGCTACTGCGGCTGTCCGACCCCGGCCCAGCATGGGCTGGCCGGCATCCCGGCCCTGCCGCCCGCGCTGCAGGACGCCTATCCGCCCGCAGTACAGGCGCCCGCGGTCGTGACTGACCTGGCTTACTGGAAGCGCCGGTCCGCGCTCGTACCGCTGGACTACTAACGCTATTCGGTTGTTAAGGATCTGTTGGAATTACAGCGCAAAG
>DAOUGK010000026.1:0-7587 GCA_034429055.1 Anaerolineae bacterium
TTCCTCCAGGAACACATCACCGCCGTTCGTGCGCGTCGCATACTGCATGAGCACAGCCATCAGGCGCTGCCCATCGTGACGCATGGCCGCGCGCTGCGCGTCATCGAGCCGCCCGTCCCACGGCTGCTGATTGAGTTCCAGATGCTCAGGGCCGCCCATCGGCGACGGCGGCGCGCCCAGCATGCGCGTGTAGGCCTGGAACTGTCCCTGGTGCATTCCTGACAGGAAGGCCGCCAGCTCGCGCCGGCTGAAGCGCCGCCGTCCGCCAGGCGTGCGGATGCACGGCACCTGGCCTGCGTCCGCCCAGCGGCGCAGCGTGGTGAAGTGAACACCCAGATATTCTGCTGCTTCGCTCAGTTCGAGCCAGTCGGCGCGGTCCAGTAGGTCAGCCATACAGGAGAGCGATTCTATGCATTTCTATGCAAAAATATGGAATTCTATGTAAGCCTAAGGCTGCGGTAGTATAGCGGTGAAATGCACAGATGTCAAATGGAGCGGGGAAGCCAGAACTGCACGGTCACGGCGCTGAAGACGATGAGCATCTGCCCGGGCCCGTAGGTGAGCCAGACGAGGTTGTCTCCGAGGCGGGTCCGGTTATGGCGGAAGAGGCTCGCGGCGATGAGCATATCGCTGAAGAAGAAGAGGGCCGCGCCGAGCGCAAAGGGGATGAATGCGGCCACCTGCACCGTGAGGCCGGCTGCCACGCCCGCCGTGCTCGCCAGGAGCAGGGCGTAGAGCAGAGCCACGAAGTGGAAGGCCGAGGCGCGTTGGCCGCGCATGACGAATACGTACCAGCCTGCTGCACCGGCGAACAGCCAGGCGGCCCACGCTACCATGCTCGCGGGGCCGGCGGGCAGCCCCAGGCTGAGCCGGACGAGCAATCCGGCCCCGATATAGAGGATGTGGCCGAGGCCAAACGCGGCCATGCCTGCCAGCGTCCGGTCGGGCACGGGCAGCACGCCTGCCATGAACAGGTCGCCGAGCAGGCCCAACGTCATGCCCGCGGCAATCAGCAGGGGGAAGATGCTCAGCGCAATCCCCCGGTTGAAGATGTAGACGCTCCAGGCCGTGACTGCCAACACCAGCGACGACAACATGCGGGTGGCCGTCTGGATGCGCAGGCGGCGAGGTGTGCCGGGGCGGGCCTGCAGGAAGCCGCCCAGCAGCAGCGTAGCCCAGGCCGCGAACTGCGCGGCCAGCCAGGTCTGTTGCGCAACGTTGAGCGATGAGAACATCGGTGTTCTCTCCTTCGATGGACGGTGGGCTCACGTGGAGCACCCTGAGCGGAGGGACGGCCCGACCTGGGCCGGCACGCAGTCGAAGGGCGCCGAAGCAGGCCAGCGCAGGGGCCCGCATCCTTCGACTGGTGGCAGCCTGTCACCCACGTCGAGCCATTCACCCGCTCAGGATGCCTGCGTGTCCCTACATCTGGAATTGCTGGCCCGTGTCGATGCCATTCCTGCGCAGGTGCAGCAACTTCTACCGCGACGGATACCCCGTCGCGTCACGGATTTCCTCGTACAGGGGACGCAGGCGGTTGTACATGCGCTCGTACACCCGGTGATACAGCCGGTCGTACAGCTTGTGGCGCTCGGCGTCCGGCTCGAAGACATCGCCGATCCGCGTCATTTCCGCCACCGCGGTGGTGAAATCGCCATGCAGCCGCAGCCCAACGGCCGCATCCATCGCTGCACCCAGCCCGGATGTCTCGTACAGGTGCGGTCGGGCGACCGGCAGGCCAAAGACATCGGCGGTGAGCTGCATGGTCGCGCGGCTCTGCGAGCCGCCGCCGGCTGCGCGCAGCTCCGTGATGGGCACGCCGCTGCGCTTTTCGCTGCGCTCTTTGCCCTCGCGCAGGGCATAGGCCAGCCCCTCGAGGATCGAGCGGTAGACATGCGCGCGGGTGTGCACGTCCCCGAAGCCGATGATCGCGCCCTTGGCCTCCGGTCCCGGCAGCTTCAGTCCCGGCGACCAGTACGGCTGGAGCACCAGCCCCATCGATCCCGGCGGCACGGCCGCAACCAGGTCATCCAGCAGCACCTCCGGCTCGATGCCCTGTTCCTCCGCGCGCTTGAGCTCCGGATAGCCGAACTGTTCCTTGAACCATGTGACCATCCAGAAGCCGCGATAGACCTGGACTTCCAGGCTGTGCGCGCCGGGCACCGCGGAGGGGTAGGGCGGGATGAGGGGTATCACTTCGACATAACGGCGGTGGGTTGTGTTGATCGTGGCCGTCGTGCCGTAGCTCAGGCAGCCGATGTGCGGCTCCAGGCAGCCCGCGCCGATGATCTCGCATGCCTTGTCGGCCGCGGCCGCGATGACGGGCAGCCCGGCGGGGATGCCGGTGGCCTCGGCGGCCTCCCGCGTGACGGTTCCGATCTGGCTTGCCGGGGGCGTCAGGTCCGGCAGGACCGCCGGGTCCATCGGGACGGCCTGCCATTTCCAGTCGCTCGACTTGGCCCAGTGGAGCCGCTTGTAGTCGAACGGCACATAGCCGACCTGGCAGCCGACCGAGTCCGCGAACAGGCCGGTCAGCCGGTAGGTGAGGTAGCCGGACAGGAACAGGTATCTGTGGGTCTGCGCCCAGACCTCCGGCTGATGGGTCCGAATCCAGTTGGCCTCGGCCTCCGCCTGAAGATAAGCCACCGTCTCGGTCATGCCGGAGACGCGGAAGGCTGCACCCCACAGCCCGGCAACGGGCGGCAGCCCCTCCGTACGCCGCTGGTCCAGCCAGACGATGGCGGGGCGCAGCGGCTTGCCGGCCTTGTCCACGTTGATGACCGTGGAGCGCTGCGTGGTGATGGCGACGCCGGCCAGCCGCTCCCGCAGGCGGGCGGGCAGGTTCATGGAATCGCTCTGCCGCCACAACTGCTGGCAGGCCTGGCCGAGCGACTGCCAGTAGTACTCGGGGTCCTGCTCGGCCCAGCCGGGCTGCGGCGAGACGTACGGTTGAATCGCCACCCGTGATTTGCCGAGCAGGTTGCCCTGCAGGTCAAATGCCAGTGCGCGCACGCTCTGCGTGCCGTTGTCGATTGCCAGCAGAAGGTCTTTCAAGTGGCTCCCTGCCTTGAGTCCATGGAGAGTGCTGTGGCACGGTTGTGCAACCTGTGGTTGCCGAGACCGGCCACAGCACTAAGCGCTGGCGGCTGTGGCCGGTCTCTGACCGTGCCACGGTGGTATCTCTATTCCACGACCATCCGGTCCACACCGGTGCGGCCGAACGTCTCCGGCGCGTACATCTCCTCCGCCTTAGCAGGCGGGACGACGAACGTGCCGGGTGTCGTGGCGCGGGCCACGTAGGTGTACTCGTGGACGCCTGCCCAGAGGTACGATGCGAATGCTTCGGCCCGCTGGTCGCGCAGGTTCTGGTGCTCGTACCACGGACCCCACCACCAGTAGTAGCTCCTGGTGAGCGGCTGGGGCTGCCCCCCGTCGCCGGGCGCCGGGCCGGTCACGGCCAGCGCCGGGTTGAGCGCCTCCAGCCCCGCAGGCAGCGGATCGACCAGTGCGACGTGATGGCGAACAGCCGGCGCGACCATTGTCAGCCGGACGCGCACCCGCGCACCGGCCTTGACGTGCCAGACGCCGTCCGCGTCCTTCGTCACGTCGTCCGCGTTATCCACGCCTTCGTAGGTGCGCTCCACCGTGAAGCCGGCCTCGTATGGCGGCAGGTTCAGGTCGCGCGGCGCGTAGCGCATGCCCAGCCGGTAGTACAGCCGGCCCGGCCCGTCCTTGCTGATGATGAGGTCCTCCTGCGTGCTGACTTCCTCCGCAACAACGGCCATCGGCACGTCGGTCTGGTGGTACTCGGTCGTCCGCCCACGGAAGGTGCTCTCTCCGGCGTACTGGTCGCCCAGCCAGATGCGGGCCACGAAGTCCGGCGTCTGCGCCTCGTAGGTGTTGAAGTAGCGGTCGAGCGCCAGCAGGATGAAGACGTTCTCCTGCGTGTTCGTCCAGCGGCCCGCCTTGCGATGGCCGAGCAGCCCGGTAACGAGCTTCGGGATCAGGTCGCTGTCCGGCTGGTCCTGGATGAGCGCATCCAGCAGGATGCCGTCCGCGCGGCGGTCGGAGTGCAGGATGACGTAGCCCTGGTCAGCGTAGTCGGTCACGAAGTGAGCCGCGCCCGCGGTCTCGGTCACCCGGTTGAGCAGGTGGCGGCGGATGGCCGCAACCTCGGTCTGCGAGTCCGCATCGTCGCTCAGTACCGGCAGCAGCCAGCCGATCGCCTCCGGCGACAGCTTCTCCAGCCCGGCCTCGTTGATGAGCCGCCGCGCTCGCGCTGCATCGCGGTCGCCCATCTGCGCCCGCACGTTCAACGCGTACGCCGTGAGCGTCTGCTTGATGTTCTCGCTGTACCAGCCCGGATAGTTCTGCTCGATGTTGCGCAGATATGCGAGCGCCTGGTCGAGCATCTCCGGCGGCACATCGTAGCCCTTCATCTTCGCGCGCTGCAGCGCATGCGCGACGTGGATGCTGTGATAGGGCCACGACTCGTATCCGCGCACCCAGATGGGGAAGCCGCCGTCGCTGTTCTGCATGCCGCGCAGCCGTTCGATGTCCCGCGCCACCGCGGCCTCGATCTCCGCGGGCGGCGGCAGCCCCTCCGCCTCGAAAGCAGTCAGCACGTCGCGCAGCGCGGCGATCGCCAGGATGCGCGAGGCAAGCTGCTCCGAGCACTCGAACGGGTAGGAGACTAGGTACAGCACTGCGTCGGTCAGCGCCTGGAGCGCGGTCGACGACGTGGTGATCTCCAGCCCGCCGAACTGCGTGAACACGCCGGTCGGTGCAATGACCGGTTGCGCCACCGCACCCTCGTCCAGCACGCCGTAGACCGCGAAGGCCTCGGTCGTGGCGGGCGTGTAGACCGGCAGCGTGAAGCTGGCTGCGTCCGCCCACTCGCCCGCGGTCGCAGCCACCTGGAAGCGCGCAGTCCCGGCCTGTTCGGTAAAGGCCGCGAAGCGCACCTCCACGCGGTCGTTCGCGGGCACGGTCACGCGGCGGCCGTTCGGGTCTGCCAGACCGACATTCGTGCTGCGGAGCGCGACATCCACGGTCAGCGGCTCGTCCGTCTGGTTCTGCAGCACGACCGGCAGCTCGAACTGGTCCCCGAAGTTGAGGAAGCGCGGGGGCGACGGCCTGACCATCAGCGGCAGCCGCGCGGTGATGGCCGCCTGGCTCTTGCCGAACTGCTTGCCGCCGGCCACCGCGACCACGATGACCCGGTAGCGCGTCAGGTTGTCGGGGAGCTTCACGGTCACACGCGCGCGGCCCTCTGCGTCCGTTGCAACCGCAGGCGACCAGTGCGCCAGCGGGTTGAAGTCCTGGCGGACGGCGATGGGGGCGCCCGGTTCTCCTGCCGCCGACTCCTCCGCTACTGACACGGATTTCTCGACTTCCATCTCCTCGGCCGGTTCCTCTGCCGCCGGCATCGGGGCCGCAGCGGGCGCCTCAGTTGCCGCCGCGCCTGCTGCCATGTCCGCCGAACGCGCGCCCGCATCCAGGTTCAGCTGGTCCGGGCTGGCAAGGACGATGTTGGGCCGGTTGTGATAGTCCGACATCTCCGTCCAGCGTTCGCTGTAGAACGTGGTAATGGGGTCGGGCACGTCGTAGCCGGTCAGTGCCAGGATGGACTCGTCCACAACTGCAACGGCCAGCTCCGCATTGGCGACCGGCTGCCCGGCTGCATCGACCGCCAGCACGTCCACCTCGGTCGTGCCGCCCGGCTCCAGCTTGTCCGCCAGCGGCTTGACCTCGAGCGAGAGCGTCCTGGCCAGCGGCGGGACGAGCAGGTTCAGCTCCCCGCGCGCGAACGCGGGCCGCTTGGGCAGCTCTGCCGACGGCGTGGCAACATCCGGCTCGCTCTTCGCGGCATCCCCGGTCCGCTCGGCCGCGCCCACAAGGTCCACCTGGATGTAGACGTTGGGCACGAACGCGTCCTCGATGGGGATGCGCAGCGTATAGGACGGCCCGTCCACCGTGAAGCGTTCGCTGCGCACCAGGCCCGACCGCCGCAGGGTCAGCAAGCCCTCCGCGGGGTAGAACGGCGCCTGCACCAGGATCTCGGCGGTTTCGCCCGCCTGGTACTCCCGCTTGTCGGGGATGAGGGTGATTTCTTCCTGCTCCACGTTGCGCTGGGGTCGGCGGTCGCCGCCGCTGACCCAGCGGGTAATCTGCGTCTGATTGGGCCGTTCCTTGTCGTCGAGCACGGTCGCGGTGATGCGGTACGTGCCGCCCTCCGGCGTCTCGAACGTGCAGCGCACGGGTTCGTTGCCGGAGGCAACGACACACGTCTGGCTGTCCGCGGGTTCCTCGCCCCAGCTCGTGCCCGTGTTGCGCCAGACAAGCCGCTCGGCCACGACCTTGACCTCGACCTCGGGCACAACATTGCCGTCCAGGTCGGTCACGATGATATCCACGCCGATGGGCTCGGTCCGCTCGACGAAGAGCCGGTCCGTCTTGAGCCCCACGTAGAGCGACGCCGGATGCACCAGCACGCTCGTCTGGCTGGTCCACGCCTGTCGGTTGACATCCATCACCGTGGCAGACGCGTTGACGGTCGATGGCTCAGGCGGCTCGACCGCGCGGAAGTCGATGTGCAGCCGGTGGATGCCGGCCGCGTCGGTCGTGCCGGTTATGGTCTGTGCCGTCTCGACCACCGCGCCGCCGTAACCGTATGGCCCCTCCATCCGGTAGCTGTACCACCACGGGATCCAGCGGCCGAAGGTGAAGTCGTCCCAGCCGGGCGGGCTGTACGTGCTCCGCTGCGAGGTGACGCTCCACGTCACGTCCGCATTGGGCAGCGCGCCGCCCGCATAGTATGCCGCGCTGACCTCCAGGTCCGCGCCTCCGCCGACGAAGTGCGGCTGCGGTGAGACGACCGCTGCCTTGACCTCGTACTCAGGCCGGCGGAACTCCTGCACCTGGAACCTATGCTGATACCAGGTGTTGTCCAGCTTGGTGCGGACGCCGGTCGCTTCCAGCCCGAGATAGGTTTCCCCGAGATTCACGTTGTCGGGGATCGTGAGGCTGAAGTCGAACCCACCGAGGGCGTTCACGTCGGCGCGGCCGTCGAGCACCTGGTTGCCGCGGGAGTCCTGCAGGCGGTAGGTCACGGCCTCCGCCGCGCCGCCCAGTGCGTCGATGTCGCCGCGCGGCCCCGCACCCACGATGCGCAGCCAGCCCTTGACATGGACTTCCTCGCCGGGCCGGTAGATGCCGCGGTCGTCGAAGACGTACCAGCGCAGCGCATTTGTCAGCGGCTGCTGCTGCCAGCCGCCGCCTTCGTCCCAGTAGTAGGTGTTTTGCGGCAGGAAGGCCGTGTCATCGCCCTGCCGCGCGATGAGCATCTGCGCGGGCCTCCCCGCGGGCAGCGGCAGGGTGGCCGTGCCATCCGCCGCGGTCGTCGCTGCGCCGCCCGAACTGAGCGATAGCTCGACGCCCGCGAGCGGCGCGCCGTCCCGCAGGTCGTTTGTCCACGCCAGCATCTGGTCCTGGTCCACGAACGCGTCCAGGCCGATGCGCGTGCTCTGCATCCACGCATACAGGACCGGCGCGCGATTGCCGCGCTGGGTGAAGATGGCGGGCAGG
>DAOUGK010000027.1:0-10515 GCA_034429055.1 Anaerolineae bacterium
CATGGGCCGGGCGGTGACAATCTCGATGCGCCGCGCCCGGAAGATATCCACCTTGGGGTCATCCACGTGGCGGTTCACGAGCAGCTTGACCGCGTGCAGGAGGGTGCGCGCGGGGGTGGTGCCCTGGAAGCACACGATGTCCAGGAAGCCATCATCGATGACCGCGTGCTGCGTGAGGCGGAAGATGACGCCGTAAATCTGGATATTGCTGGCAACCAGCATCATGATGCGCCGGCTCATCCGGTGGCCGTCCACGCGAATGCGCACCGAGGTGCCCGCGAAATCGCGCAGCGTGAGGAACCCGGTGATGATGGTCGCGAGGAGGCCGAGGCGCCGCTTACGCTCCAGGTCGGCATGCAGCCCGATGTTCACCGCGGCGTCGAACCCGACGCCGCACCACAGGAGGAAATGGTGGGCGAGGGTCGTGGCTCCGCGGGGGGTTACGCGGCCCACATCGATCCGGCGCACCTGGCCGGCCAGGAGGAGCCGTGCGGATTCCATCAGTGGGCGAGGGTGGAGGCTGCCGGGTACGGGCAGGTTGAGTTGGCGGGCGAAGACATTGCCCGTGCCGCCGGGCAGCACGGCAAGCGCGGTCTCGGTATGCACCAGGCCATCCACGGCCTCTGCGATGCTGCCGTCGCCGCCAGACAGGAACACGACATCGCTGCCGCGCAGGGCCGCACGGCGCGCGTATGTGGTGACATCTCTGGGGCCGTGGGTTTCCTCGACGCCGTCAAGCTGAAGGCCCTGTCCCTCCAGGTATTGGATGACCTGAAGCAGTTCCTCGTGGCAGTCGCGCTGTCCCGCGGCCGGGTTGCAGATGACAGTGGCTCGCATGACGCCCTAAGTTCCTCGTAACTGCGCTGAGAGCTGATCCATATAACGCGAAATCCAGGGCCTTGTGCCCGTCAGGACGCCCACAAGGGGCTATACTACCCCTTTTCGGATGGACGGCCAGGAGGGGCTATCTCACGAACCGGCCAGCAGCACATCCGCTGCCGCGTACGGATCCAGCGTGCGGTCGGCGATCGCCGCCACCAATCCAGGCAGGCGGTCCGCGGGCTGGCGTGCCAGCAGTTCGACCAGCAGACGGTCGCGCAGGATGTGATCGAGCGCGGCCGCCGCGCGGGCCTGCTCGCGCCGGGCCAGTTGGCCGCTCTCGCGCAGATAGCCGACGTGATGCTCAACCCAGTCACGCAGCGTCTTGACGCCCTGTCCGCTCGTCGCGACCGTCTTGACGATGGGCGGCAGCCATGCGCCGTCCTCCTGCGGGCCGGGGAGCGCGTGGCCGTGCGGGCCTTTCTGCGGGCCGTGATGCCCCGCGGGTGCAGGTGCGAGGCCCTGCATCATCTGGAGCGCCATGACCGTGCGGTCGGCTCCCTCTCGGTCGGCCTTGTTGACCGCAAAGACATCCGCAATTTCCAGCACACCCGCCTTGATGGCCTGCACCTCGTCGCCCAGGCCTGGCGCTTCCACGACGATGGTCGTGTGCGCTGCACTGGCGATGTCCACCTCGGCCTGGCCGACGCCGACCGTTTCGACGAGGATACGATCGAACCCGGCCGCGTCGAGCACGGAGATGACATCCGCGGTCGCACGGGCCAGTCCACCCAGGCTGCCGCGCGTCGCCATGCTGCGGATGAAGATGCCGGGGTCGCCGGCGAGGTCGCGCATCCGCACCCGGTCGCCCAGCAGCGCGCCGCCGGAGAAGGGGCTGGTGGGGTCCACCGCGATGACGCCGACCGTCCGGCCGGCGGCCCGGTAGGCGCGTGCCAGTGCGTTGACCAGCGTGGACTTGCCCGTGCCCGGCGCGCCGGTGATGCCGAGGACGTGCGCGCGGCCCGTGTGCCCGTACAGCGCGGCGAGCAGCGCGTGTGCGCCGTCGGCGCGGTCCTCCACTTGCGAGATGGTGCGGGCCAGCGCGCGGCGGCTGCCGGAGAGGAGGTCGGTGATGAGATCCATACGCTACGATGGAAGATTGAAGATGGAAGATGAAAGATTGGTGCGCGATCCACCCGTAGTCTTCCTTCTTCCTTCTTTAATCTTGCATCTGGCTTCGGATGAACTCGATGATGTCGTGCGTGCTGGTGCCGGGGCCGAAGACGCCCTTGACGCCCGCCTGTTTGAGCGGCTCGATGTCGTCGTCGGGTATGATGCCGCCGACGAGGACAAGCACATCGTCCAACCCCTCCCCGTGCAGCAGCTCGACGACGCGCGGGCAGAGCGCCATGTGTGCGCCGGACAGGATGGACAGGCCCACGACATCCACGTCCTCTTGCAGCGCGGCCTCTGCGATCATCTCCGGCGTCTGGCGGATGCCGGTGTAGATGACCTCCATGCCCGCATCGCGCAGCGCGCGGGCGACGACTTTGGCGCCCCGGTCGTGGCCGTCGAGGCCGGGCTTGGCAACCAGTACACGGATTTTGCGGTCGGTCATGCGATTGGTGACTCCATCGGTAGTTCGTAGTTCGTATGCAGTCGCGGCTGCTACACCGTCACAATCGTCCACGCGCCGGAGCCGAAGCGCAGGCTCAGCTCGTTCTGCAGCGTGCGGCAGATGTGCGTGCGGTTGTTGGGGAAGGCCAGCTGGTAGCGCGCGTTGCCTTGCGCCTCGATGATGATCTCGAACCGGTCGTCGCCCTGGTATTTCTCCAGCAGGTCCACCAGCTCGCCCAGGCGGCGGCGGTCGGCCTCCAGGCTGTGGCTGCGGCGGAACGTCAGGCGCAGCGTGCGCGGGCCGGGCGTGAGCTGCACGTTCAGGGACGCGGGCTGCGCGCTGCCGCCGGTGTACGCGACCTGCGCTTTCTCGCGTAGTCCGGTCTCACCCGGCTTGTCTACCGGGCGGATCGCCGGGCCGGGCACCGCGGCAGGGAGCACCGCGGGCGGCTCAGGCGGGAGGTTGAGCAGCGACGGTTCGGTCTGTGGTACTGGAAGCTGGAAGCTGGAAACTGGATCATCGTGACTGCTGCCGTTCCCGTTGTCGCCGTCCGACTCCTCGCTCGGTTCCGCTACAGGGAGGCTGTCATCGGCTTCAGCTCCCAGCTTCCGGCTTCCGTGCGCAGCTTCATTGCGCCCATCCAGCTTTCGGTCTTCCGCTGCGCCCTTGTTCTCCCCGACTTCGGCCCCGCTGGCTCGGTCGGAGACCGGCCAGAGCGGGTTCTCGGATAGAGTCTTATTGTCTGCGGCGTCCGGCTGCGAGCCTTCCCCCGCCAACCACTCCGGCTCTTCCCCGGCAAAGGGATTGACATCCTCACCGTATGCATCGTCCTCGTCGCCCGTGTAGGCGGGCGGGGGCGGCGCGGGGCGGGCTGCGGGCCGCGCCGCGGATGTCGCGGCCGGGCCGCCGTTGCCTGGGCGGACGGTCGGCCGGGCGGGCGCGTTCTGGCCGTTGCGATAGCGATGGTACACCGAGGTCGTATCCTCGATGATCTTCATCCCTTCGACGTAATCCTGCGCCTGGTCCGCCACCACGCTGACGCGGCCGTTGCGGAAGTCGGCCTTGCCCCAGATGACGACGATCTTGTCGTTCGTCCAGAGATGGCGCTTATCCTTGAATAACTGCGGGAACACGGTCAGGTCCACGGCCCCCTGCAGGTCCTCGAGCTTGATGAACGCCATCGTCTCGCCCTTCTTCGTCGTGATGGTGCGCACATCGGCAATCAGCCCGGCGATCACGACGGCGGTGCCCTTGAGTTCCTCGGTGATGTCGACCGTGGCGTGCGTGATGACGTTCTGCAAGTCCACGGTCATTTGCTGCAGCGGATGGCTGGAAACGTACACGCCCACAAGCTCCTTTTCCCATTCCAGGATTTCCTTCGGAGTGACCTGGACGCTGCCCGGCATGGCGGCGAGAATATCGTCGGCAGCATCGCCGGCTCCGCTGTCGCTGCTGCTGGGGCCGAAGAGCGACATCTGGCCGGCCTCAGCCGCCGCGTGCGCGCTCGCGCTGGCGTTGAGGATGGCGTCGATGGCGGCCATCAGCCGGCCGCGCGGCCCGAAATCGTCCAGCGCGCCGACCTTGATGAGGCACTCCAGCCCGCGGCGGTTGAGCTCGCGCAGGTCGACGCGCTCGGTGAAGTCGGTCAGCGACTTGAACGGACTATCGCCGCGGGCCGCCACCACCAGGTCAACCGCACCTTCACCCAGGTTCTTGATGGCGTCCAACCCCATGCGGATCGCGATGCCCGGCTCAAGGGGGAAGGGGTAGACCGTCGACTGGCGCGGAGACGTGCGGCCGGCCGACAGCTTCTCCACGCTGAAGCGGTGGCCGCTGACATTGACGTTGGGCGGGAGAACTTCGATGCCCATGCGGCGGCACTCGGCAATCAGCACGCCGATCTTCTCGGTGTTGTGGCGCTCGACGGTGAGCAGCGCAGCCATGTACTCGACGGGATAGTGCGCCTTGAGGTAGCCCGTCTGTGCGACGATGACCGCGTAGTCGGCTGCGTGCGCCCGGTTGAAGCCGTAGCGCGCAAACCCCATGAGCGCGTCCCAGATGGCGTCGGCCTCTTTACGGCTGAGCTTGGAGACCCGGTGCGCGCCCTTCGCGAAGATCTCCCGGTGCTCGTCGAGCGTCTTCTTGGACTTCTTGCTGATGCCTCGGCGCACCAGGTCGGCCTCGCCCGGCGTGTACCCGGCAATGTCGGCGAGGATCTGAATCACCTGTTCCTGGTACACGCAATTGTGAACGATCACGCCGTCTGCAACGAAGCTATGCAGCCCTTCCACCGTCAGGTCGTAGACGTGCTCGACGCCGGCAGGCTCGATGGAAAGAATGCGCTGCCAGTTGATGTTGAGAGCGCGACGGGTTCGCGCCATCTCCAATTCGTTGGCAACTCGTTCTACGACTCTGGCCGGGATGCGTTGGCGATCTTTATGATCCGTGCGGAAGTGCTGGCGGTCGAAGCCATGCTCTCGCATCAGGCCTTTCTTCGAGCCGTGCCATGCTTGTCCCAGTTCGTCCATAAACCGTTCACGGGACACGGTCGGAGCAGCGACGCCAAGGCAGGCCTGGTGACGCTTCCCGGACATCATGTGTGGCTGCAGGATGGCGGCCAGCTTTGCTGTGTCATAGACAGTGACCTGATAAGAAGGGCATCGCTCAGTGTCGGTAGTACTGCGCGTGGAAGTGTAATAGTTGGTGTGGACTGTGGCCGCAACGCCAACGCGCAACAGGAGCAACCGCACGTCCTCGGCAAGTCGCTCGGAGATAGTGCGGTAATGGCACAGCTTGGTTCCGATATACCCATCGCCATCCCACAATGATGCGAGGAAGAAGGCGATATCCTCCGTTGGGAGTTCAAAAACGAAGGACGGCACATATTTGTCCCGACTGTGAACCCCGCCTGGTTTGCTGCCAGGCGGATACTTGAGGCCCACTTCACGCAGCCACGCGAGCAGTCCGTTGGGCGTGTGATATGTGAGGTCGGCTTGCTTGTCTTTGGATGCACCAATACGCGTGACGCCATGGATCTGGTTGACGAAGCTGGGCTGAACGTGCGCGAACGCCGAAAGGCACATCTCGTATTCGGCCAGCATGGCGGGATCCTTCGACACGAAATCAACCATCGTGCCGCTGGTCAGACTGCCATCGGCCAGCAGATAGGCCAGAATTCGCAGCTTGCGACGATCAAACATGGCAGAGGGGCCGTCATCCGCACCCAGCAGGTAGTGTGGCGTGCCAATATGGTCGCCGACCTGTAACTCGCACAGGGGGCGCCAACCATCTTCGGTGAGCAGCCGGTGATCGGCGGTCACCTTGATCGTTGCCCCGTTGCGCAATGTGACCCGATACACCGGTTTATGGCCGCTGTCGATCCAGTGCGTTACTCGCCCTGCCACCGGGCGCCAGTCTTCATCCACCCCCTGTACGGTCAGGTCTTGAACGTCGCCCGCGTCAGCCAGCCGCATTCTGCGTCCGGTGCGTGCATCGAAGATAATCGCGTCGCCGCTGACACAGACACCCATTGTCTCCGACAGAATGGGTTCGAGCACCTTATGCACGTACTCAGGTTGTTTCTCGCCGTGCAGGCAGGCGATGAAGTCCGGGATGAACTCCATGGGACCCGGGCGGTAGAGCGAGATGGTCGCGGTGATGTGGTCGAACTCGGTCGGGCGGAGCTCCATCAGCACCCGTCTCATCCCCGCACCTTCGACCTGGAACACGCCCATCACGTCGCCGGAGGTGAGCAGCTCGTAGGTCTTGGGGTCGTCGACGGGCAGATTTTCGAGCGTGTACTCGATGCCGTGGCGCTCCTTGATGAGCGCGGCGGCCTCGCGCATTAGCGTCAGCGTCGCCAATCCCAGGAAGTCCACCTTGAGCAGGCCGATGGACTCCAGGATGGGGTACTCGTACTGCGTGACGGTCTGCGTGATGGCCGACTTGGGCGGGCGCATCAGCGGCGTATAGTGGGTCAGCTCCCGGTCGGCCACGATAACCGCCGCGGCGTGAATCGAGGAGTGGCGCGCCACGCCCTCCAGGTCCTTCGCCAGGTCGAGCAGGTGACGCACCTGTTCGTCGCTCTCGTAGCGGTTCTTGAGGTCCAGCGAGTAGAACTCGTGATCCGCCGTCAGCACGTCCGTGATGGTCACGGGCTTGCCGGGGATGCCCGGGATCATCTTCGCAAGCTGGTCCACTTCGGGCAGGGGCACATCGAGCGCCCGGCCCACATCGCGCACGGCCGCGCGCGCCTTCATGCGCCCGAATGTCACGATCTGCGCGACGCGGTGGTTGCCATACTTGTCGACCGTGTAGCGGATCAGCTCTTCGCGCTGGTCGTCGGGGAAGTCCAGGTCGAAGTCAGGCATCGTCACCCGGCCGGGGTTGAGGAACCGCTCGAAGATGAGCTTGTTGCGCAGCGGGTCGAGGTTGGTCACGCCCATCGCGTACGCGACGATGGAGCCCGCGCCCGATCCGCGGACGTTCCACCAGATGCCGCGGCGCTGTGCGTACATGCACAGGTCCCAGACGATGAGATAGTAGACATCGAACCCCATGTCGTGGATGATCTTGAGCTCGTGCTCCTTGCGCGCCTGCACGTCCGGGTCGTCGGCCCGGCCGGCGTAGCGCCGCCGCAGCCCCTCCTCGGTCAGGTGGCGCAGGTAGCTCTCGTAGTTGTACCCCTCCGGGATGTCGATGTCGGGCAGGTGATACTCGCGGTCCTCGGGATCGACGTCGCACATCTCCGCGATCCTGACCGTGTTGCTGAACGCATCCGCGGGCAGGTCGGCCAGGGGCAGGAAGGTCCGGCGCATCTGGTCGAGCGACTTGAGGAAATAGGACGTGCCGCCATAGCGCAGGCGGTTGGGATCATTCATCAGCGCGCCGGTCTGCACGCACAGGAGCACGTCATGGGGCGTGGCGTCCTGTTCTTTGACATAATGCACGTCGTTGGTGACGATTATCGGCACGTCGTACTGCTTCGCGAACGCGAACAACTGCCGGTTGATCTGTGTCAGTTCCGGGATGTCGTGTTCCTGGAACTCGATGTACCAGCGGTCCGGGCCGAACACCTCGCGATACCAGTGCAGGCGTTCCAGCGCCTTGCGCTCCTGCCCCTGGCGCAGCAGGCTCGGCAGCTCCGCGGTCAGGCAGCCGGACGTGCAGATGAGCCCCGCGCTGTGTGCGGCCAGGTAGTCGGCGTCGATGCGCGGGCGGTAGTAATAGCCCTTCATCTGTGCATCGGAGCAGATTTGCAGCAGGTTGCGGTAGCCCGTCATGTCCTGGGCGAGCAGGAGCAGGTGATGGCGGTTCTTGTCCAGCTCCGAATCGCGGCCCTCCATCGGGCGGCCGTGCTGGGTGATATACGCCTCGACGCCGAGCAGCGGCTTGATGCCCGCAGCCTTACATGCGCGCGTGAACTCGATCGCGCCGTGCATGGTGCCGTGGTCGGTCAGCGCGAGCGCGGGCTGGCCCAGCTCCGCCGCGCGCTTGGTGAGCTGGCTCACCCGGCCCATGCCGTCGAGCAGCGAGTATTCGGTGTGCACGTGCAGATGCACGAAATCGTCGGCCATAGTCGCTACCTGTATTGAGGAGTGAGGGTATTATACCAGACCCCAAGCATGGGCCGTCAACGCATGGGGCAGCGAATTACCGAACGAATGAACGAATCGTCGTCGCGCAGGAGAATTCGTCGATTCGTTCGGATATTCGTTGACGGCTGCGTCGCGGCTTGCGGACTTGGCGCGGCGGCGGCATCCATGATATAAACAGCACAATTACCTGTCTTGCACCGGCGCTCACCGTGGAGGCCCCCCATGCCCACCATCACCATCCAGCAGACCGGCCAGGAGACCGCCAGCCCCTTCAGCGCGTGCGTCAGCTTCGATCACGGCGAAAGCGTGCCCGTGATCATCACCGACCCGTTCGGCAAGGAAGAGGAAGAACGGCTCGCGTGGTATTTCGAGGAGTGGCTGGCGTTCCCGTTCACCGACAATGTCAAGGCGGAGGCCGCCGCGCAGAGCGTCCAGGCATACGGCGAGGCGCTGTTCCGGCAACTGTTTGCCGACCCGGAGGTCTTTGCCACCTATGCCGAGATGCGAGGCGACCTGGGGAGCCTCGTCATCGAGATCAAGGGCACATCCGCGTTTCACGCTCTGCATTGGGAGGCTCTCAAGGATCCCAAGCTTGATCGTGCGTTGAGCCTCGATGCCATTGTGCTCCGCCGCAATATGGTCAAACAGGTCATCCACGCCAAGATTAAGCCCTCCCCCACGATCAACGTGCTCGTCGTCACTGCGCGGCCCGACGGCGCGGGCGACGTCTCCTACCGCACCATCTCGCGGCCCCTCCTGGACACGCTGGAGCAGGCGGGCCTGCGCGTGCGGGTGGACATCCTCCGTCCCGCCACTTACCGCAGCCTCGAGGATCACCTGGAGCGCATGCAGCAGCGGCCCGTCGAGCAGCACTACCATGCCATCCACTTCGACGTCCACGGCAGCCTCATGACCTTCGCCGAGTTCGACCGGTTCGAGGAGCAGCTCAAGGATGCACGGCTGGCCGCGCTGACATTCCTCCAGAGCGTGCGCTATGGGCGGGACAACATTAAGCCCTACGATGGGCAGCGGGGCTTCCTGTTCCTCGAAGGGGCAGACGACGACGGCCTGCCGGTCGCGGTGGCCGACCCGGTCGAGGCCGGGGAGCTGGCGCGGCTGCTCCAGAAATACCGGATCCCGGTCGCGATCCTCAACGCGTGCCAGTCGGCCATGCAGGTCGGCAAGAGCGAGACCAGCGTCGCCGCAGAGCTGATGAAGGCGGGCATGCAGCTCGTCGTCGCGATGGGCTACTCGGTCACGGTCAGCGCGGCGGAGAAGTTCATGGCCGCGTTCTACCGGGCGCTGTTCGACGCGCCGGACGCGGGCGGCGGCGACCCGGCCTACGCGATGCGCCGGGCACGGCAGGCGCTCCGCAACGACAAGCAGCGCCGCGGCCACTTCCGCCAGATGATCCCGCTGGAGGACTGGCTGCTGCCGGTCGCGTACTGCAACGCCGAGGGGCTCCGCCTCGCGACGCGCGAACTGAACGCCACGGAGGCCGATGCCTATTTCCGGCGCAAGGCCGCGCGCTATGCCCCGCAAGCGCCGGAGTACGGCTTCTTCGGCCGCGACCTCGACATCCTCAACATCGAGCGGCACGTCCTGGCGCGCAACCTGCTGCTCGTCCACGGCATGGGCGGCGCGGGCAAGAGCGCGCTGCTGCGCCACCTCGGCATGTGGTGGCAGCGCACCGGCTTCGTGGACGAGGTGTACTACTTCGGGTGGGACAGCAAGGCGTGGAACCGCCAGCAGATTCTCCATGCGCTTGCCGACCGGCTGCTGCCCCCGGGCAGCTACCGTCCACCGGACGACGACACATTCCAGGCGCAGATCGTCGAGAAGCTGCGCGGCACGCGGCACCTGCTCATCCTCGACAACCTCGAATCCATCACCGGCACGCACCTCGCCATCAAGAACACGCTGGGAGAGGCGGAGCGGCAGAAGCTCAAGGCGTTCCTGCGCAGCCTCGCGGGCGGCCGGACGGTCGTCCTGCTCGGCTCGCGCAGCCCGGAGGTGTGGCTGCTGGACGGGCTGCCCGCGACTACCTATGACCTGCCGGGATTGGACGCAGAGGCCGCGTCGGGCCTGGCGGACGCGGTGCTCAAGCGGCACGGTGCGACCGGCTACCGCAAGCACGCCGACCTCCGTGAGCTGCTCAAGCTGCTGGCCGGCTACCCGCTGCCCATCGAGGTCGCGCTGGCGAACCTGGCGCGGCAGACGCCCGCCGAGGTGCTGGCAAAGCTGCGGGACGGATTGGAGAGCCTCGATCCGGGCAAGCCCGGCGACCCGTCGGAGGTCGTCAAGCGCAAGACCGAGAGCCTGCTGGCCTGCGTGGACTACTCCTTCGGCAACCTGGCGGAGGCGGACCAGCGGCTCCTGCTGGCGCTGGCGCCGTTCACGGGCGCTATCTATACTAACACGCTGCAAGTTTACAGCCAACGTCTGCTGGCGCAGCCCGCGCTGGCCGGCCTGCCTGTGGAC
>DAOUGK010000028.1:0-4391 GCA_034429055.1 Anaerolineae bacterium
GAGAGCACCAGCAGCACCAGCAGGACCAGGGCATAGATCAGCCCGGCATATTTCAGCCCGGCGAGCAGGCCCGCGGCTGCACCCGCGACGAGAGCCCGCGAGCGAAGCCCGACCTGCCGATCGAGCAGGAGGGCCAGCGCCGCGAGCGCGATGGCCGCAACTTCCAGGTCGAAGTACGCGGTGCGCGCCTGCAGCATGACCACGGGCGCGGCCGCAAACAGCAACGCTCCCGCCAGCGCATTGGCGCGGTTCGCGGCCAGCGTGCGGGCCAGGGCATACACCGCCAGTGTGCCCATCAGCCAGAAGGGGAACTGCACCAGGTCAACGGCGGTGTCGCTGCCGGAGAGCAGCATGGTATAGGCGAGCAGCAAGGCCCCGCCCTGGGGATAGGCCCGGATGCCGCGGTACGGTGTCTCGATGGGCGCTGTGTCGCCGTTCTGGATGTGAAACGCGGCCATCGGCAGGTGTTGCGCCAGCCCATCCCAATCGGTCGGCGGCAGCACGAGCCCAAGCCAGAGAGTCCAGAGCAGCGCGAGCAGCAGGACGGCGGTCGCAATCGCCAGGGCAGGCGTGACACGGAGCATCTGCCCGAAGTCGCGGATGCCCGCGAGCAGCTCACGCAGCGCGCGAAGGAGGGATTTGCGGGTCAGGACGATGAGCAGCAGGCTGAGCGCCGCATTGACCGCGATGACCGGCAGCCGGGACAACTGGCCGAGCAGCCCAAGCGCGATCAGCGAGCCGGTGATCTGCGCCGCGGCCAGGATGCCGCCGCCGAGAAGCAGGGCGCGCGGCGTGGGACGTGTCAGACTCCACACCCCCGTGGCTCCCAGAGCGACGAGGAACGTCAGGGCCGGCAACACTACCGTGCCTCCCGAATGCCGCGGAGGTACTGCCGGATGGTCTCCATCTGCAACTCGCCGCGGAGCAGATGCCGGAGCGCGGTCCACCCGGCATGAGCAAAGCGGGTGCCGAGGTTGACCACGCGCCACAGGCCCCGCGTGTGCCTGCGATAGAAGATCAGGCTGCTCTTGATCTGGAAGTACTGCTTGAGCGGCGAGTCCTTGCCGCCGGAACTCACGGACAGGGCGTGCCACATCCGCGCATCGGGCACATACATGACGGTGAAGTTGGCTTTCTTGGCGGTGAGGCAGAAATCCAGGTCCTCGTAGTACATGAAATACGCCTGGTTCAGCCCGCCGATGGCCTCGTACAGGCTGCGGCGAATCAACATGCCGCACCCGCTGATGAAGTCCACTTCCACCGGCGTATCTGACTGCACCTGGTATTTGGGCGAAGCCGTCCGCACGATATAAAACTGCCGCCAGAAGCGGATACCCGTGAACCAGGGGGTGTCGGGCCGGTCGGCATAGCAAATCTGCGGGCCGAGGATGCCCGCCTGGGGATACGCCTGCGCGGTCGTCACCAGCCGCGTGAGCATATCCGGGGCCACCAGCGTGTCGTTGTTGAGCAGCAGGGCGAACCCCGCGCCGCGGCCGAACACCTCCGCCAAGCCCTGGTTACAGGCATGGGCGAAGCCGGTGTTGTTTTCGTTGCGGATGACCGTGACCGTGGGATGACGCTGCCGGACCGTCTCGGTCGTCCCGTCGGTCGAGCCGTTGTCGACCACTACGACCTCATACGCCGGATACGCCAGCCCGGCCAGGCTATCTAGGCACGCCAGCGTGTAGGCCAGCGCATTCCAGACCGGAATCACGATGCCGACCGACGGCCAGCCGACCGGCGGCCAGCCGGCTGCGTCGCCGGTGACGCCGGCGATGGAAGATGTGTCGGGGGTGCGCAGAGGGTCAGATGTCAGCACGGGTAATCACACTCACCAGGGAATCCCACCGGGCCTTGCTCGCGCGGCGCGACTGCTCGACGCCGGATGTCTCTGCCGGCGCGGCCAGCGCAGAGATGATCGCACCGGCCAGCGCGGCCGCGTCCTGAGGCTCCACCAGGACGACATCGCTGCCCTCGACCACAGCCTCCGCCAGCCCGCCGACGCGCGTCGCGACCACGGGCAGCCCGAAGCCGAGCGCAAGCTGGAGGACGCCGCTCTGCGTGGCCGACGCATAGGGCAGCGTGACGAGGTCGGCGGCACGGAAGTAGCGGGCCACTTCCTCGTTCGGCACATACTGATCCACCAGCCGCACCGCGTCGTCGAGGTCGAGCGCTGCAATCTGGCGCTCATAGATGCGCCTGTCCTCCCAGAACTCGCCGACGACCAGCAGGCGCACATCCGGGAACTCGCGGCGGACGGCGGGCAGCGCGTCCACCAGGTAGCGGAGGCCCTTGTATGCGCGGACGAACCCGAAGAAGAGCAGCACCGGCGCGTGCGGCGCGATGCCCAGCTCGGCCCGCGCCGCGTCGCGCGTCACCGGTTGGTCCGCGAACAGGTCATAGAGCGGATGGGGCACCACCTCGACGCGGCTGTCCGGCAGGAGCTCTTTGACGGTAGCCTGCTCGGAGGTCGATTGGACCACAATCTGGCTTGCGAGCCCCAGGACGGCCCGCGTGACCGGCCTGTGCCAGGGGCGCTGCTCATGCGGCAGGACGTTGTGGCAGAGCAGCGTCAGGGGCGTGCGCGGGCGCATGCGCAGCAGCCAGCCCAGGGTCAGCCAGGCCGGCGCCCAGAACACCTGCCACCATTGCAAGACCGTCATCTGCGGCCGGAAGCCCGCGATGGCGCGCCACGCGCACACCCACGACAGCGGGTTGAGCGGGTCGATGAGATAGCGCGCTCCGGGCACCGTCAGCGCCTCGGCGCTGGGATCCCGGTCGCTTCTGCCGGGATAGAGCCACCGCGGATACTGGCGCTGAAACGAGATCAGCAGCACCTCGTGCCCCGCGTCGAGCAGCTCGTGATGCAACGTGGTCGTGTAGTGGGCGATGCCGCCTCTGAAGGGGTGGACCGGGCCGATGAGCGCAATCTTCATGGGGTCATTGGGGCGGCGCAGGCTCATCCGGCGCTTGGCCGATGAGCGCCCGGCTTGCCTGTGCTTGCGCGCGCCGCGTGCGGTACAGCGTTTCCTCCAGCATCCGCCGGTTCATGCTGACCGAGTCCGCAATGAGTCCGATCAGGCAGACCTGGAAGCCGACGATGCTGAGCACGGCTGCCAGGATGAGCGACTGGATGTGTCCGGCGCCATTGCCGCCGATGAAGTTGACCAGGAAGCGCACCCCCAGCGCCAGCCCGCCCGCGATGAGCAGCGCGCCGGCCCGCATGAACACCCGCAGGGGCCGGTACATCGTGTAGAAGCGGAGGATGGTGATGGCCTGCAACATCAGGAAGGACGGGACATTGCGCATCAGCCGCGACTTGCGGGTCTGCGGGTTGGTGCGAATGGGCACGAACATGACCGCCATCCGCCGCGCGCCCGCCTGGATGAGCGTTTCGAGCGTGTAGGTGTACTCGCTGAGGACGTTGAGGTGCAGCGCGGCCTCCCGGCTGAACGCGCGGAAGCCGCTGGTCGCATCCGGGATACGGATACCCGCCGCGCGCTGCACGACCCAGCTGCCGAACCGCTGTAAAAGGCGCTTGACGGGGGAGAACTGCTCCAATGCCGCGACTCCGCGGTCGCCCACAACGATGTCGGCCTGGCGGCTCACAATCGGTTCGACCAGCCGCGCGATATCCGCGCCGCAGTACTGGTTGTCCGCATCCGTGTTGACGATCACATCCGCGCCGGCGGCGACAGCCGTTTCCAGCCCGGTCTGGAATGCCGCGGCCAGCCCGCGGTTGCCCGTGTGGCTGACAATGTAGTGGATTCCCAGGCTCCGCGCGACCTCGACAGTCTTGTCGCTGCTGCCGTCATCGATGACCAGGTACTCAATCACATCGATTCCCGGCAGCGTGCGCGGCAAATCCGCCACGGTCAGCGGCAGGGTCGCCTCCTCGTTATAGCAGGGAATCTGGATGATGAGTTTCACGGCGGTTTGCTTACCTGGGCCGCTGATGGCGGGCACGCTGCCATAGATATGACCACGGAATACGCGGAGCACACGGAATGATGATTTGACCCGTGCAGGGCACGATCATCCGACGCGTTCATGATGGCTGCACTTAGCTCTCCGATTATAGCACAGGCCCGGCTGATGATAGAATGACAGGCCATGAACACAGAGCAGCAGCCTTTTCTGATGCGCGTGCGGGGCGGGCCGGATGTGCCCGCGCTCGCGCTCGAATCCACCGTCATCTCCCACGGTCTGCCCTACCCGCAGAACCTCCAGACCGCATTGCGGCTGGAAGCTATCGCGCGTGACGCCGGTGCGCAGCCGGCGACTATCGGCATCCTCGGCGGGCAGGTCATCGTCGGGCTGGACCGCCGCGAGATCGAACACCTGGCGACCGCGTCCGACGTGCGCAAGGTCAGCCGCCGCGACCTGCCGGT
>DAOUGK010000029.1:0-12135 GCA_034429055.1 Anaerolineae bacterium
CTTCTCCGGCAGCGGGTTATCGTTGACCAACGCGGACACGATGATCTCATTGTTGCGGGCCAGCCGCGCTCTCCAGGCTGACCGAGTAGCCGTCTGCTGCAATCGGCTCGACCATGTAGCCGGCCAGCGCCAGCGCCTCGTTGAAGGCCGGACCCTGATGCTTGACCTCGTCGTCGGCGTAGCCCATCAGGTACCAGAGCGGAACGCCGGTCCACACCTGGGCCTTGTCATCCGTCCAGGTAGCCTTGTGGCAGCCCACGCACGACTCGAAGGTGGCCCGGTCGAGCGTGGCCTCGATGCCGCCATCCAGCGACAGGTTCCAGTCGGCCACGAGGCCGCGAACCTCGATCTTGTTGACCCACTTGACCGACCAGTGGCCGTCGGTCACCTGGTCGCGCTTCGGGCTGATGATGACGACGCGCAGCGTGCCATCGGAGTCTGCGGGCAGGGGTTGGCCGTCGCGCTCGAATGCGAGGATGGCGGTCAGTTCACCGGGCTCCGCAAGCTCTTCGCCGGTTGCGGGGTCATACGCGATGAACGTGCCGTTCTTGAGCTGGTCGTAGCTGAACGTGATGGCGTAGCCGTCCTTCGCCACGACGTTGACGCCCATCTCCTCGGTGAGGGGGCCGGCGAGTTCGGCGAGGGTCAGCAGGCTGACGCCGCGATGGGGCACGGGCGGCGTAATCTTGCCGGTGGAGCTCTTCTGCCCGGCCTCGCCTTCGACCACGGCGAGCTGCTTGAGGTCATCGAGCGTGAGCGTGAGCAGGCCGGACGGGCCGTTGATTTCCAGCACGGGTTCGGCCGCCGCGACCTCAGTGGGCGGCACTTCGGTGGGCGGGACTTCCGTCGCGGCCGCGGCCGGCGCGGGCGCCTCCGTGGGGGCAGGCGGGGCCACACACGCGCCGAGCATAAGGATGGTGACGAGCAATAGGCTGAGACTGAGTAGGGCAGGTGATTTCATGACGACTCCTTCGTGGAATGGGAGGGCTTGTACTTTGGCGTCCATTCACCTGACACATACAGTGAATTGTATAACTGTATCGATGCAATTGATATTATAGGTAGCGATGGCGGGATGTCAAAGATGTCAGGCACAGTCGTTGGATTGCCGCGGGCGACGCCTCCATGCTAAACTGCCCAGCCAGATTCTGACGCGGAGGACAGCACATGCGACGGACCGATAAGGAGATCACTGACCGGTTGCTGATGGATTGGGTCATCCGGCAGGCCATTGTGTGCCGGCTAGGGTTGAGCCAGGGGGACCGGGCGTACATCGTGCCGCTGTCGTTCGGGTATGATGGGCGGTGCATCTACTTCCATACCGCGCGCGAGGGGCGTAAGCTGGACATGCTGGCGGCCAACCCGCATGTCTGCTTTGAATTGGAGCACGATATCAGGGTCCTGCCGCATCTATCGCGCGCCTGCGCGTGGTCGATGTCGTTCTACAGCGTGATGGGCACCGGCGTGGTGCGAGAGGTGACGGAGCCGGACGAGAAGGTCGCGGCGCTGCAGGCCATCATGGCGCATTATTCGCCGCAAGTATGGGAGGTCAGCGCAGGCGATGCGCAGACAGTGCGCGTGTGGCGGCTGGACATCGAGGAGATGACGGGGAAGCAGTCGAAGGACAAAGCCGCGGCCTTCGCCACAGAAGACGCTGAGAGACCTGAATAGGCCTGTCTCAGTGTCCTCTGTGGCAATATCGTTGCCTCAGCCCAACGGCAGGCCGAGCGACTCCACGAACGCGCGGATGCTCTCGCGGGTGGGCTGCACGCCAGGTGCAGGGTAGAGTTCCCACTGCTCGATGTGCTCGACGGATTGGCCCGGCTGGAGCGTCGCCAACGGGCCGACGGTCTCCACCTCGATGAATCGGTCGTTGCAATAGGTCTCGCTGTTGCAGCCGTAGTCTACGTGAGGCAGCCCCGGCTGCGGCGCAAACCGCTTGACGAACAGGGCGCCGGCGACGAGGTAGCCCACCCACCCGTGGCGGTTCATGTAGCCGATCTTGCAGGGCGGCAGTGCCGGCTGCGCGTGGAGCAGCACGAGCTCATCGGCCAGTTGCAGCCGGGGGTCCGCCAGCCGGGTGTAGGGCCAGAAGACCATGTTGCGGTTGGGCAGCAGGCCTGCATCGTCGAGCTGGTGCGCGGTCTGCGGGAAGATGCCGACGCCGCCGAGCCGCAGCATCGTCAGCGCCCAGGGCGCCAGTTCCACGGGCCAGGGGCCCTGGTTCTCCAGCCGGTGGCGGACCGTCAAAGCCGCCTTGCCGGGCGTGAACGCGATGTGCATGGACTTGCGGATGCCTGTCAGCTCTTCGAGCGGGCCGAGCAGGTGCAACTCGCCGTCCGCTTCGGTCAACTCCACGCCTGCGTCATCGGGGATATAGGAGCGGGGTGTGGCCTCCGGCGCGTGCCAGAGCCGGTGACCGCCGTACAGCCGGAAGTCACCGACCGCGGTCGGGATGGTCAAGTCTGCAACCTCAGCCATCAGAATGTCGTTGGATGCGCCGAGGAACAGGCCAACGATGCGCGGGCCGGCCGTCTCAAGGACGTCGATGCGCACGTGGTCGTTGGTGAAGCTGCGCACGGGCAGCCCGAGGACCTTCGTAGTCAATGGAGCCTCCTTGCTGGAAGTTGGCGCTGCGGCGCGGCGTCAGCGCAGAATCAGCGGCAGGTGAACCCGGTGACTCTGCCGGTAGCCGAAGTCGATCACGACATCCGGCTGGCCGGCAACAATGGTAACCGGAACTTCCCGCTGCGTGGTGATGCTGAAGCCGGGCAGGTCTGATTGTACCACCCGGTACGCGCCCGGCGCAACATTGATGAACAGGTAGATGCCGTGCTCGTCCGTCCACGCGGTGACGGGGTCGGCGGGCTGGACCGGCATGCCCTCTGGGACGACGAACACCCGCACGCCGGGCAGGGTGCGCTCCTCCGCATCGAGCATTTGATCACCGTCGAGGTCTTCCCACACGCGGCCGGTGATGCGGCTGTGGCCGGGCATCTGTGTGGCCGTCGGTGTGCTCGTGCGTGTCACGTTGGGCGGGTTGGTGCTCGTGACGGTCGGCGTGCGGGATGGGGTCGGCGTAGGTGACGCAGTCGGCGTAGAAGTCGCGGTCGCCGTAGACGTCGCCGTAGGCGTGTGAGTCGGCAACGCGCGCGCGGCGAAATCGAACGCTGTGGTCAGGTTCGCGCCGACGGCGAGCACCACCTGCGGCGTACGCATCGTGTAGCCCAGGGGCGCAGTACATTCGAGCACATAGGTCGCCGGGTCGTGGGGCCCCAGGATATAGCGGCCGTCGGCGCCCGTGACCACCTGGGTGATGAGGTCGCCGGTCGCGCGCCGGAGCGTGAGGGTGGCGCCGCCCAGGGGCGGCTCGCTGTCCCGGTCGTAGCGCTGATTGTCGTTGGCATCCCAATACACCAGGCCGGCGACGTGGCCGGTCGAGGGGGTGGCGGTCGGCGTGTAAGTCGCCGTAGGCGTGGCCGTCCCGGTCGTCGTCGGTGTTGGGGTCAAAGTGTGGGTCGGGGTAGGCGACGCGGTTGCGGTCTCAGTGGCCGTCGCGGTAGGTGACGACGTGACGGTGGCAGAGGGTGTGGCTGTGACAGTCGCCGTAGGCGTCGCAGTGGGTGTAGCCGTCGCCGTTGCCGTCGCTGTCATGGTAGGCGTCGGCGTGTAAGTCGCAGTGGCCGTCGCCGTGGGGGTCGCAGTGCGCGTATAAGTCGCCGTAGGCGACGGCGTTGATGTTGGTGTGCGAGTCGCAGTGGCCGTCGCGGTCGTCGTCAACGTCGCCGTGCGCGTGTAAGTCGCCGTAGGTGACGATGTTGTCGTGGGTGACGATGTCGCGGTGGCAGTAGCTGTAGCTGTCGCCGTAGGGGTGGCCGTCCGGGTGGCAGTTGCCGTCGCGGTGGGCGTCCTGGTGCGGGTGGGTGTCGGTGTGCGTGTGTGAGTCGCCGTAGGTGACGGCGTAGCGGTGGGTGACGGCGTTGCGGTCGGCGACGGGAGTACCACGGGCGACGCTGTAGGCGTCGCTCCGTTGCCCGTCAGCACGGCGCGGCCCCATGTCTCAGGCGCGCCGTTGGTGGTCTGGCCCTCCCAGACCATGAAGGTGTCGCGGCTGCCGCCGCTGTCATCGTCGTCCAACCCGATCGTGAAGCCGAGCGTCTTGCCCGGATAAAATGGACCCGCATTCAGCGCGGTCGGCGGCAGCCGCAGCTCGAACTGCCAGCCCGTGTCAGTGAAGGTGATGGCCTGGAGCGTATTCGTGATGGCATAGGTGCCGAACTCACGCACGGTCCCGTCGGACGCGATGGTGACCTGGTGGTCGTCGGGATTCCACCACAACTGGTCGGCCAGCCCGTCGATGCCGAACTCTACCGCATCGTCCAGCCAGACATAATCGCTGTCGCGCCAGATGCTGTCATCCGTGACGCTGCCGGACAGGACCAGGTCATCCCCGATCCAGCCGCAATAGAACGTGCCGGAGAGATCGACCGGCTCGGGCAGCGGCTCCGGGTAGCTGTAGTCCGCAGTGTTTCGATCCAGGTAAAGCGCCGGCTGGTCGGCCCAGTCATCCAACTGTCCGTCGAGCACGAAGCCGGGGCCGAGCGCGGGACAGTCGAGCTGTCGGGGCACCACGGGCGTGGAGGTGAGAGTCGGCGTCGCGGTCGGTGTCGGCGACGGCGTAGGGGTGTGAGTCGGTGTCGCAGTCGGCGTCGGCGTGTGCGTGGGCAGCGGGCCACCGATGGGCGTCGGTGTCGGCGTGTTGGGCACGCCGCTCAACTGCACCGCGCCCCACCTGTCCGACTGGGAGTTGGTGCTTGTGCCGAGCCAGATCATGTGGTCGTCGCGGCTGCCGCCGTTGTCGTCCTCGTTGAGCCCAACCGTAAAGCTGATGACCTGGCCGGGCGCAAGCTCACCCGCGCCGGTCACGGTCTGCGGCAGGCGCAGTTCCAGGTTCCATGCGCCGGTCAGGGGTTTCGTCACCACGGTCGCCGCAGGCACGGACACGCTGCCGAGGTCGAGCAGCCAGCCGTCGGTCGCGATGGTGAACTGGTGGTCGTCGGCGCTGCCGTAGACCCAGCCATCGCGGGCTGCGTCCATCGCCAGCTCGATGCCGTCGTCGTGCCAGATGGAGGTGCTGTCGCGGTAGAGCTGCGTGTCGTTAATGGCTGCGGCGAAGACCAGGTCGTTGCCCTGCCAGCCGCACCATACTTGCGCCGACAGGTCGGTGGGATCGGGCATGATGCCGCTGGCAATGTAGCCTGCGGTCGTGCGGTCGAGCATGATCGCAGGCCGGCCCTGCCACTCGGCCACGCTGCCGTCGAGAGCCAGCGCGGCGGGCACGCGCGGGCAGTCCACCGGCGGCGGAATGGGGGTGACCGGCGGGGTCGGCGTGCGTGTCGGCGTGCGCGTGGGGGTGACGTTGCTGGTTGGCGTTGCGGTGGGGAAGGGGGTGGGAATGGGCCGTTTGTGGTCCATTACCTGCACCATGTGAATGGTCTCGTCGCCATCGGCCCGATCCCACAGGCGGAAGTCGGTGCTGCCCGCGCCGCGATTGCCCATGCGCGCGTCGGCCAGGCTGAAGGTGGCCCGCTGCCACGTGCCGGTGTTGTTCTTCTGCACCGCGCCTGCGACTTTGTAGATGCCGGATGAGACGCTGTCGTATTGCAGCTCCCACGCGTCGTGCCCCTGATCCAGGTAGGTCACGGTGATGGTCACCGCATTCGTGCCGCCGAAGAGATAGCCGTCATCCACATCGAAGTACATATAGTGGTTGTCACTCGCGCCGTCCGTACGTCGCGTATAGCGACCCTCGGGCGCTGAGCCGACGCGCCAGAGCGGGATGGTCTTGCCGCCGGGCACGCTGTCCCGCTGCACGAGCCAGTAGGTGAAATTGCCCCATTCGGGGAACCAGTCGTATTCAGTCTCCCGCAGCGCAACCCATACGCTCGGCGCGTCCGCCAGCGTGCGACCCATGTGCGCGTTGGCAAAGTCGATGTACGGCCAGCGCGCGGGGTCCATCACCTGCTTGTCGTCGATCAGGATGAAGTCGGCGTGCTTGTCCAGCCCGCTCAGGAGGCGCCAGAGCGTGGCATCCGGGCCGTAGGCATCGGGCCATTCGGTGCCCTCCCAACCTGTAACGACCTGGTTGCCCCACTTCAGGATGGGATCATATTGCCCGCAGCCCGCCACGCCCGTGGTGGGATCGTCGATGATGACCCCGCTGCCGCCGTCCGGCTTGAGCCCGCTGTGTTGAAGGCCGACCCCGCGGTTGGCAGCGTAGTCTGTGATGGTCTTGCGCTCGCACGAGCTGAGAAAGCGGGGCGCGTACTCCACCACCAGTTGCGTATCCGGGAAGGCCTCCACGTAGCGGTCGATGGCCCACTGGGCGTACTCGATCCACAGGCTCTGCGTCAGCCCGGCAGCCTGGAGGCAGGCATCGTACTGGTCCTGGGCCGGCTGCGTCTCGCCGAACAGGCCGACACCGATTTCGACAAAACTGATGCGCGGGTCGCCGTTGAAGCGTGCACCGAACGCGCGGATGAAGTTGCCATACTCCTGCTGATAGCCCGGGTCCCAATACTTAGGAATCTCCTCGCCGTTGCAAGTCACCTTTGCGGCGGGATAGCGGCGGAAGACATAATCCGGCACACCGATACCCCCACAGCACGCGCCGTCGTAGGTGTCGAGGCCCACAGCATCCGGCTTGCCGTACTGCCAATCGGCCGTCAGGTAGTTGTCGAGCCAGGCCCAGTCATAGGTGTCGGCCGCGGGCTGGAGGGTCTTCCATTGGACCGTCACATGGCCGCCGACGATCGGGTAGGCCTGCGGGCTGACGTGGCGGTAATCATAAAAGAAGTAGACGCCCGACGGCCCCATGTGGGGGGAGTTGCCTAAGTAGGCCGGGGCTGCGGCTACAGCCGGCGTGCCGGCGCGCGGCGACGCCCGCAACGATTCAGCCATGTCGGGTGTGGATTGCAGAGTGAGGGTGCCGGACTGAGCAGGGGCAGGCGCCGCCCTAACACCGTCGCTTCGGCTGGCGAGATAGCCGGCGAGCACAATAGCCAGCAAGCTCAGCGCCAGGGTAGAGAGCCAGCGGATTTCGCGCATGGGTCTGCCTCGGAGCAAAGTAGAAACAGAATACATATACACTGTCAACGCCAAACGCGCAAAAAAGAAGCGTGCTGGTGACGGAAAATACAGATTTTACTTTGGCCTGCGGCCCGGGTGAGGGGGAGAAATGGCGGCTGACTCCTCGGTGTGAGACGGTAGGGGCGAGCTGCGCTCGGCCCCACGGCTCGGTCGCACGCATGCCACATGGGGCGACCGCAAGTGGCCCCTACGAATGGCGCATGCGGTAGGGGCGAGCCGCGCTCGCCCGGGCGGCTACGTATGTTCCTTTCCGATGAGCGCCCTCCACACACGCTGTGCCATTTCGTCTGAACCAGACTGACATGGATTGTAGCGATCCAGCGTCCATCGTAATGGATTTGCGGCGATGTACTCACGCACCAGGGCAAGTGCTCTCTCGTTCCGAATGATGTGTTCGAAGTAATTCCTTTGCCACACTTGGAGGTCATCGCTTCCAAGATGCTTTCGGATACGGCTGGTGGTCGCGGCTTTGAAACCAGCCACAATCGCGCCCACTGAGCCAGGGGTTGGCCCATATTGACGAGTCCGATAGCTTACTTCTCGGGTGACGACCACATTGGAGGCCGGGTCTTCAGAAAGAATGATGATTCCGTGGAGGTGGTTGGGCATCAGGACGTAGGTATCGACCATCACGGTGCGTCGCATCTCGGCCGTTCGGAGCCACTCAGATTCCAGTATCGAACCTGCTTCCGTCAAAACGACACGGTCGTCAACGACACTCGAAAAAGAGTACTTTACTGAAAATGCCTGGTGGGCACAGATGGTAACGAAATAAGCGCCTGGTTGTGAGTAGTCATATTGCCGTAACCGAATGGAGCGTCGGCATTTTCGGTCGGTGCAGGTCACTTTGGTGGACCTCCTTTTGGGGCTGGCTGCTGGGCGACCGCAGGTAGCCCCTACGGGTGGCGCGTGCAGTAGGGGCGAGCCGCGCGCGGCCGGGAGCCCGGCAGCGCGCATGCCACATGGGGCGACCGCAGGTAGCCCCTACGCATGGCGCGTGTGGTAGGGGCTACCTGCGGTCGCCCGGGGGCCCGGCCGCGCGCAAGCGACATGAGGCGACCGCAGGTAGCCCCTACGGGATGAGCTTGATGAACTTGCGGCGGCCTACCTGGAGAACGTGCTCGCCGTCCGGCGCGATGATGAGGCCGGCGTCATCCACCCGCTCACCGTCGAGCTTGACACCGCCGCCCTGCACGAGCCGGCGGACCTCGCTCTTGCTGGCCGCGTGGCCCGAGTTGGTCAGGATGTCCACCAGGCTCACCGGCTGGACCAGCCGCAGCTCAGGCATGTCGGACGGCAGCTCGCGCTGCTGGAACACGGTGCGGAAGTGCTCCTGGGCGGCTTCCGCGGCCTCATGGCCCTGGAAGATGTCGACAATCTCAAAGGCCAGTTGCATCTTCAGATCGCGCGGGTGCAGCTCGCCGGCCTCGAACTGGCTGAACTTGCGATTGATCTCCTCGGTGGAGAAGCGCGTCACCAGATCGAAGAAGTTGCGCATGGCCGAATCCGGGATGCTCATCACCTTGCCGAACATCACCTCCGGCGGCTCGTTGATGCCGATGTGGTTGCCGGTGGACTTGCTCATGCGCAGCACGCCGTCCGTCCCGACCAGGATCGGGAACGTCAGGATGGTCTGCGGCCGCAGTCCGAATGCCTCCATCAGCTTGCGCCCCGCGATGAGGTTGAAAAGCTGGTCGGTTCCGCCGATCTGGATGTCGGTGCGCATGGCGACCGCGTCGTAGCCCTGCATCAGGGCGTACATGAACTCGTGCAGCCAGATGGGGTCGCCCTTCTCGAAGCGCAGCGCGAAGTTTTCGCGCACGAGGAACTGCTGCACGGTGAAGTTCGACGCCAGGCCGATGATGTCCTTGAACATGAGCTGCGACAGCCACTCACCGTTGTACATGATGAGCGTGCGGTCCGGGTCGAGCACCTTCCAGGCCTGATCGGTGAAGGTCTTGGCGTGGTCGCGCGCTTGTTCCTCGGTCTGCTGGCGCCGCGCGCTGGTCTTATCGCTCGGGTCACCGATGAGCGATGTGTACGTGCCGATCAGGAAGATAACCTCGTGGCCCAGCTCCTGGAACTGCGCCAGCTTGCGCATGGGCACGGTGTGGCCCAGGTGCAGGTCACTGGCGGTCGGGTCGAAGCCGCAGTAGATGCGCAGCGGGCGGTCGTCGCGCCGTGATTCCGCCAGCCGCACGCGCAGCTCCTGCTCCATGTTGATGCGCGTGGTCTCGTCGCCGAACTCGACTCCGCGCATCAGCAACGCGAGTTGTTCTTCTACCGGTCGAAACGGGCTCATTTGCTTTACTCCGTAATCTGCCTGTGGTATAATCGTACCAGGGTTGCGTCATCGGGACGCAAACAAAAAGCGTGGCAAGCGCCACGCCTCACATATTCGATCAAGTAAGCACGATCGGGCGGCTGCCTGCACTCACCGGCGAAGAAGGGGCGTCATCTGCTGCGGCGCATTGCCCGCGGCAAACACGCCCCGCAGATACGAGTAGGGTGCGGCTTGAGGTAGGAACTGCCGGCACGCGAAACGCGATAACATGACGCGATCATAGCACGACAGATTGAGGTTGTCAAAGTCATCCAGGGAAGTAACTGTTCGCCGCTACCTCGTAACACAGGGTCAGCACCCTCACAAACCCGGTTTCTCGAAAAACCCGGGTTTGTAAGGGTGACAATTACCAGGGAACCGACGGCGCGTCCGGACGTCTTATCTGGCAGACACGCCGCTTCAGGCCATAGTCCGTATTTTCCAGGAAAGGAGAACCGTATGTCTCAGTCATGGCAGCGTCGGATGGGTGTGTTGATGGTGGTTGTGCTGCTGCTGACCGCAGTCCTTGTCCCGGCTGCATCGGCCAGCCCGGTCGAGAGCCGCTCGGAGAAGGGCAGCGCCACCGCAGCGCTCGGCGCGAGCGGGCCCCAGTGCGCCGTTTATCACTGGGTGAAGCGTGGTGAGAACCTGACCCAGATCGCCCGCAAGTATGGCGTGTCGATCTGGGATATCATGCAATGGAACGGCATCAAGAACATGAACCGCATTTATGCGGGGTCGAGTCTGGTCATCTGGCGCGCCTGCCCGAAGCCGCCGCCGCGGCCCCATCCGCAGCCCCAACCTCAGCCGCAGCCGGCGTCCTACTGGTATGCGACCTACTTTAACACTCGCGACCTGACGGGCGGCCGCGTGTATGAACGCCGCGAGGCGCAGATCAACCACAACTGGGGCTGGAGCTCACCGGCCGGCCCGGTCTTCCCGGACAACTTCTCAGCCCGCTGGACCAAGGCCGCAAACGCAGTGGGCGGCACATATCGCATCACCGTGCGGACGGATGACGGCGCGCGCGTGTACGTGGACGGTGTGCTGGTCCTCGACACCTGGAAGGTCCAGGCTGTGACGACGTACGAGGTGGATGTCGTGCTGGTGCCCGGCTGGCATACCTGGACGGTCGAGTATTTCGAGGCCGAGGGCGTGGCAGAAATCAGCTTCGGGGTGCGCAAGCTGTAGCGTTGGACAGCACGGCGGGGCATCCCTGGATGCTCCGCTCCCTGGAGGACGGGCGCGAGCCCGTCCTTTTTTGTGGCCGGTATCGACGAAAAACGATTGTACCCCGGCTTTGCCAGCGATGCCGGGCGGGTGTATGATGGGGTGATGTGCGGCCTTACCCGCTGCACGGACATCTATCTCAAGGAATCATCCATGAGCTCGAACGAGACCGTCATGCAAGCCGGGGCCGGGTGGCGCGAGCGCCTCAGCCTGGCAACAGCCGGCTGGGGGCCTAACCTGATGACGCTGGCCGTCACCTACTTCCTGGTCGCCCTGGGCCAGGGCCTGTTCAACGGTATCACCACCAACTACTACGTCAACGACTTGGGGCTCAACGGCCAGCAGGTGCTCTGGCTGACCGGCATCCGGGAAATACCCGGGCTGAGCCTGATGCTCATCGCCGCACTCATCATGCGCCTGCCGCTGTCCTGGCGCACGGGCATGTCGCTCATCCTGATGGGCATCGGCTTTGGGCTCTACTCCATTGTGCACTCTTACCTGGCGCTGGCCGCGGTCGTGGTGATCGCCAGCATCGGCTTTCACAACTGGATGCCCCTGTCCAGCTCGCTGGCCCTTTCGCTGATTCCGAAGGCGGTGGCCGGGCGCACCCTCGGCACGCTCTCCGCGATCAGTGCGCTCGCGTCCATCGTCGGCATGGGCATCGCGGGCCTGCTGGCAGTCGCACTGCCGCTGCGGACCTTCTTCGTGCTGGGCGGCATATTGATCGTCCTCGGGGGGCTGCTCATCTTCCGGGTGCCCGCATCCGTGGGCCAGGAGAACCGCTCGCAGCCGCGCATGTTGCTCAAGCGGCGGTACTGGCTCTACTACGTCCTGACTCTCTTCGAAGGCTCGCGCATGCAGGTCTTTTCGGCGTTCGGCACCCTCATCCTGGTGCAGGAGTATGGCCTCGATGCGCGGCAAATCAGCCTGCTGATGGTGACGAGCGGCGTCGTGAACTTCCTGTTTGCGCGGCGGCTCGGCCACGCGCTGGACTTCGTGGGCGAACGCGTTACGCTGTCGGTCAGCTACGTGCTGCTGGCGCTGTGCTTCATCGGCTATGCGACTGTCCATAACGCATTCTTCCTGTGCGCGATGCTGGTCGGCATCAACCTGCTCGTCACCCTCAGCATCGGGCTGTCGACGTACGTCAACCGCATTGCGCCCCCGGAGGAACTGACGCCCACGCTCAGCGCGGGGGTGAGCGTAAACCATATTTCGTCGGTGGGCATGTCGCTGCTGGCGGGTTCGCTGCTGGCAATCGTCGGGTACGAGGCGCTGTCGTGGGGCGCGGCCGGGCTCATCATGCTGTCTGTGCCCTTTGCGCTGATGATTCGCGTGCCGCCTGCGCAGGCGGAGGGCGCACCGGCATAGGCAACCAACCGTCACGATATAGCAGCGGGCGGGCTGCCGTAGAGCACATCATTGTGCTCTAC